>JBOHGT010000041.1:0-15898 GCA_050700385.1 Pseudonocardiaceae bacterium
GACGTCACGGCACAACGGTGAAGCCTCGAGCCCGGAAGCCGTCGTCGAATGCGAATGCGGAGGTGATCGTTCGCTGTCGCATGACCTCGAAGCTGGTCCAGTCCACCAACGAGATGTGTCGGCGCCGTGCTGCCAGCAGCGCGGTGACGGCCCGTTCATGAAGCTGCCCATCGATCCGGACGACGGCAGCCGGCACGCTCAGCTCGTTGACGAAGGTCTCCACTGCCGCGATCCCGAGCCGGCGTTGTACCAGCGCGGTCGTCTCGATCAGCACGTAGTTGTGCGTCAGTACCGGCTCAGCGGACAGTAGCGCGCGCCAGTGCTCCGCTGCCGCGTCGTGGTGCGGGTCAGCGCTGTCGAGCAGCGCGTACCAGGCCGAGGTGTCGACGAAGGTCGTCACGAGCTGTAGATCTCATCGAGGAACCGATCGTGATCTTCGGCGACGTTCTCGGGGTTCGATCGGTAGCTGCCGACCGCTGCAAGCGAGCGGGTGGCCTCGTCGCCGGTCCTGTCGCTGCACAGCAGCGCATCCACAGCCTCGCGCACCAGCGCAGCGATCGACACTCCCCGCTCGTGGGCGCGCTGTCGCAGGGCCGCCAGCTGGTGCTCGGTCAGCGACACCTGGGTTTGCTTCATAAGGGAATGATATCAATATGTACCCTTATGATGGCACGGCTCGATCGAGACGGATCACGCTGCTTCGCGGTGTCAACGTGGGCGGCCGTGGTTACGATCGCGCCGTGCCAGTTCCCGGTCACGACGCCCCGATCCCACCGCCGGCCGAGCAGGCTGCCACCGAGCTGTTCGCCACCGACGCCTACTGCCGATCGTTCGACAGCAGCGTGCTCGAGGTCGACCGTGAGCAGTGCCGCGTCGCGCTGGCCCGGACCGCGTTCTACCCGGGCGGTGGCGGGCAGCCGCCTGACCTCGGCCGGCTGAGCTGGGGCGACGTCACTGCCCCCGTGGTCGCGGCGCGCCGGGAGGGTGGCCGGATCTGGCACTACCTGGACGTGCCGGAGCTGCCGGGCCGCGGCGTCGAGGTGTACGGCGAGCTGGACTGGCAGCGCCGTCACCGGCTGATGCGCACCCACACCGCGCTGCACATCCTCTGCGGCGTCATCTGGACGGAGTTCCGCGTGGCCGTGACCGGCGGCAACATGGAGCCCGGCAAGGGACGGCTCGACTTCCCGCTGGAGAGCATGTCGACCGATCTGGGCCAGCGCGTGGAGCGGCGGATCAACGAGGAGATCCAGCGGGCTCGTGAGGTCGTCGTGGAGTTCCTCGGGCGCGAGGCCGCCGATCTCGATCCGGCGCTGATCCGCACGTCGGCGAACCTCATCCCGCGCGAGATCGATCCGCTTCGCGTGATCGACATCGTCGGGCTGGACAAGCAGGCCGACGGCGGCACCCACGTGCTCAACACCGCCGACGTCGGGCTCGTCACGGTGACGGGCACGGAGTCCAAGGGCAAGGGGAACAAGCGGATCCGGCTGGAGTTGCCCGGCAACGGGTAGCGATGTCCCGACTCCCCACTCCCGCCGCTGTGCTGCTCGACCTGGACGGCACGCTCGTCGACACGGTCGGCCACCGGATCAACGCCTGGCTGCGTGCCTTCGCGGAAGGCCATCTACCCGCCTCACGTGAGCATGTCGCGACTCTGATCGGCTCCGACGGCAGGCGCCTCGCCCGCAAGGTGGCGCGGGTGGCCGGCCACCGGCTCGATGCCGCGCGCGCCGAGCTGCTCGACCGGCGGGCGGGCGAGATCTACGAGACGATCAATCGCGACCCGCAGCCGCTGCCGGGTGTCCGGGCGCTGCTCGCGGAGCTCGACCGGCGGCAGATCCGCTGGGCGATCGCCACGTCGAGCCGCCGCGAGCAGGTGATGGCCTCGGTCGAGGCGCTCGGGCTCGGCTCCGTCCCGGAGATCGTCGACGGGAGCCACGTGCAACGGGCGAAGCCCGACCCGGAGCTGCTGCTGCTCGGTGCCCGGGAGCTGGGGGCCGACCCGCCCCGGTGCTGGTACGTCGGCGACGCCACATGGGACATGCTCGCGGCCACGGCCGCCGGGATGGTTGCCGTCGGGGTCACCGCAGGTGCGGCGGTGGACGGGGCAGCGCTGCGCGATGCCGGAGCGGCGACGGTCGTGGCGACCCTGGAAGAGCTCGTCCCGCTGCTCGGGCCGGATCGGGTCGGCTAACCTCTTTGGCCTGCACGGTTGTCGTGACGAAGGAGGATCATGCCGGTCGTCGAGCTCAACGGGATCAGGCTGAGCTACCAGGTGACGGGCTCCGGCGAGTTGGTGGTGCTCGTGATGGGGACGGGCAGCCCCGGCAGGGTGTGGCAGCTGCACCAGGTTCCGGCGCTGATCGCGGCCGGCTACCGGGTGGCCACCGTCGACAACCGGGGCATCCCGCCCTCGGACGAGTGCGCCGGTGGGATGACCATCGACGACCTGGTGGGAGACACCGCGGCGTTGATCGAGCACCTGGGTGGCGGGCCGGCGCGGGTGGTCGGTACCTCGCTGGGCGCACGGGTCGTGCAGGAGGTGGCGTTGGCACGTCCGGATCTGGTGTCGCAGGCGGTGATGATGGCTGCGCATGGACGGCCTAGCCCCCTGCATTCGACGCTGTCGGTGGGGGAGCGCGCCCTGTCCGACGCGGGGATCGAGCTGCCGCCGGAGTACTACGCGGCGATCACCGCGATGCAGAACCTGTCGCCGCGGACGCTCAATGACGCCACAGCGGTGCGGGACTGGCTCGATCTGTTCGAGTTCGCCGGATCTCCCATCGGCGCAGGCGAGCGGGCTCAGCTCGAGCTGGACGACTTCCCCGACCGGCTGGGCGACTACCGCCGGATCACGGTGCCGAGCCTGGTGATCGGTTTCTCCGACGACCTGATGGTCCCGCCGTATCTGGGTCGTGAGGTGGCCGGGGCGATCCCGGGGGCCCGGTACGAGGAGATCGAGGGCTGCGGGCATTACGGTTACCTCGAACGCCCCGACGAGGTCAACGAGCTGATCGTGAAGTTCTTCGCCCTCGCGTGACCGGTGGGCCTCGAGCCTGAAACCTGCGTTACCTGACCGGTCGTCGGGCCAGTTCCGCGCCGATCGTGTCGATCACCGGATCGCGCAGGATCTGCGATTCCCCGCTCATCAGATGGCGTTCTGCGATCTCCACGACGACCACCTCGCCCTCCGCGAGAAGCTCACCGGCTCGCTCGGGGGCGGCTCCCACCGTCTCCGGGTGCACGATCGACAGGTCGTTGAAGACCGCTGCGAGGTAACGGCTGGCGAACTGGGTGTACGAATCCGCGACCATGCGTACCGGTCGCTCGATCGTGCCGGTCGTGGGTGGTGAGGCCAGCTCGAGCCGCAGCCGGAAGTCACTGACGACGGGCTGCGTCCGGTCGGGGCCCCCGTCGGGTGCGAGAGCGTAGGTGTCGATGCGGTGCTCGCCGTTTCTCCCGATGAGCGGGCTGATGTCGTCGGGCCACGGTATCGATCCGTTACGGCTGATCTGCCACGTCCTGCTCACACCAGGTTCGATGCTGCCGGCGAGTGCGTAGGTCAGCACGAGCCCGCCCTCGTGACTCCAGTGGGTGTCAGCGGGATAGTAGATCGATCCGCCCTTGCGTGCCGCTGCGTCCCGGAGCGCGGGTCGCAGGTCGATGGCGCCCACCGCCGGCACGGCTCTTCGCCAGAACTCGGCTCTCGCAGCTCCCACACAGCCGTCGCCCACGTACTCCTCCGGCATGAGCTCCGGCACCATCGTCGTCTTGTCGGGCGCGACCACGAGTTCGAAGCGACGCCCCGAGCGCTCTACCGCGTCGCGTAGCTCGTGGAGCGAGGCGATGACGCCGTCGAGAGACCTGGACGGCGCGCAGGCGCCACGCACGTACGAGCCGAGGTACAGCCACCCGTCCTTGCCCTCGATCACGGCGGGGAAGGCGGACAGCGGGATCCGGTCGCGGTCCGCGGGCGCCGGTACCGGGTCGACAGGGCCCGGCTGCGCCTCGGCGGGTGCGCCCTGCTCGGTGAAGGGGGCCGGCTCGCCGAAGACTCCGCGGCTGACGACGTCGTAGGTCCGGACTGCATCGTCCCGGAACGGCAGCCGATCAGCAGCCCATGCCTCCAGTCCCGTGAAGAAGCCCCACCCCGCAGTGATCGCCGGGAAGGGTGCCAATGGGCGGTTCTCGAACTCGGCGGCTCCGGCCCCCAGCGGCACGCTGAGAGTCGGTGTGAGGAAGAACAGGGCCGCGCAGACCAGAGCCGTCAGCTGCCGCCCCCCGTGCCGGGGCCGGTGCAGTGGATGCTCCTGCGGCAGCCATGCCTCGTGCAGGTCGATGGCCCGCCGCTCTGTCACGGACACGGCCCACACCCTAGCGACGTTCTCCCGGTAACCTCCGGGCCGACCGCGTCGAGACGGTGGGGAGACATTGCATGGAGCAGACCGGCCAGCCGGAGACGGATGCGATCGAGCCTGGTCAGCGGCTCATCGACTGGACCGGTGAACGATGCGTGCCGTGGACCGACGACGTGCAGGTGATCTACGAGCACTACCACCGCTATGCGCTGGCCGGGCAGTTCACGGCGGGCAAGCGGATCCTCGACCTGGCGTGCGGCGAGGGCTATGGAGCTGCGCTGCTGGCCGCCGAGGCGCGGGAGGTCGTCGGCCTGGACAACGACCCTCGCACCATCGAGCACGCCAGGGCGAACTACGAGGGGAAGAACCTCGTGTTCGAGCTCGCCTCCATGGTCGACCCCGATGCGCTCTCCGACCAGGGCGGTTTCGATGTCATCACCTGCTTCGAAGCGCTCGAGCACGTCGAGGATCAGGATGCGCTGATGGCCCTGGTGCGTCGCAAGCTCGCCCCCGGCGGCCTGTTCCTGACCAGCACTCCTGACACCGAGGTCTACAGCCACGACCATGGGAACGAGAACCCGTTCCACGTCAAAGAGCTCACCGAGCCGGAGTTCCGCGCGCTGCTGAACGGCTCCTTCGGTCACGTCGCCGTCCTCCGGCAGAACGCGGTGACCGGCTCGGTGATCTCGGCTGATCGGAACGGGAGCGCGGCGGGTGGTCCGGCGCTGGCGCAGACGCTGCGCCGGCGCCCGGGCGGCTGGGAGCTCGGCGACGCGCTGCCGCATACCTACCTGCTCGGCATCGCCTCGGACGGCCCGCTCCCGCAGGTTCCCGATCTGGCGCTGCTGGTGGATCCGGACCTCGCGATCGTGCGTCTGGCGTGGCAGGCCGGGGCCGCCGGAGAGCGTGAGCACGTCGCGCACGCTCTCGAGCTGTACCGGACGAGCCGCGAGGAGGTCGATGAGCTCAAGCGGTCGCTCTCGTCACTGGAGTCGCTGCGGGTCGAGCAGGAGAACGCCGCCAGGCGGCAGATCGAGCAACTCGAATCCGGCCTGACGGCGGTTCAGCGCCGATCGGAAAGGGCCGAGTCCAGGGCGTCCTGGGCGTCCGAGATCAGCAGGCAGGCCGAGCAGCGAGCGGCCGAACTCGAGGAGGAGGTCGCCGCGCTGCGCGCTCAGCAGTCCGCGGTGGCGCAGCGTCTCATCGGTCGGTATCGCAGCACGATCGAGCGTTCCGCCCCGCGTGGCACCAAGCGGCGTGACCTCTACGAGCGTGCGCTCGGCCGGCGGCCGGGTCTGCCCCTCCCCGACCAGGTGCCGGGGCCCGTCGTGGTCACGACCAGCGACACGCCGCTGGTGAGCGTGATCGTCCCGGTGCACGGGAAGTGGGCGTTCACCCGCGCCTGCCTCGGCAGCATCGAGGCCAACCGGCCGGCAGTCCCGTTCGAGGTCATCGTCGTGGACGACGCCTCGCCCGATCGGACCGCGGACGAGGTGTCCGCGAGCCCCGGTGTCCGCCTGGTGCGGACTGATCGCAACGTGGGCTTCGTGGGCGCGAGCAACCTCGGCGCCGGGCAGGCGAGGG
The DNA here is from genome assembly GCA_050700385.1 of Pseudonocardiaceae bacterium. Taxonomy (GTDB): domain Bacteria; phylum Actinomycetota; class Actinomycetes; order Mycobacteriales; family Pseudonocardiaceae; genus WHSY01. Next base: position 5,946 of record JBOHGT010000041.1, read on the forward strand.
GGGAGTACCTGCTCTTCTTGAACAACGACACCGAGGTGCACCCCGGCTGGCTCGACGAGCTGGTCGCGACCGCCGACTCCGACGACCGGATCGGCTTGATCGGGGCCAAGCTCGTCTACCCGGACGGACGGCTACAGGAGTGCGGCGGCATCGTGTGGTCCGACGGGACGGGGTGGAACTACGGCCGGAATGGCGACCCGGATTCTCCCGAGTTCCAGGCACTCCGCGATGTCGACTACTGCTCGGGCGCGGCGATCCTCGTCCGCCGTGATGTCTTCGAGCAGGTCGGCGGATTCGACGACCGGTACGCACCCGCCTACTACGAGGACACCGACCTCGCCTTCGCGGTCCGCTCCACCGGCCACCGGACGGTGGTCCAGCCCCGCGCGATCGTGACGCACCATGAGGGCGTCTCGCACGGCACCGACGCCTCGACCGGTGGCAAGCGTTACCAGGAGCTCAACCGGGCGGTCTTCGTGGAGAAGTGGGCGGCGGAGCTGGCCCACCACTGCCCGTCGGCCAGCAGCCGCAACGTGTGGCTCGGGCGGCAGCGTGGTGCCACCGGCCACGAGGGCGGCCTGGTCCTGGTGGCCGACCACCAGGTGCCCACACCGGACCGGGATTCCGGCTCCGCGCGGCTGTACCAGCTGCTTCTCGAGCTCACCGCGCTCGGCGAGCGGATCGTGTTCTTCCCGTCCAACGGTGCTGCGCTGCGGCCGTACACGGAGGATCTGCAGCGACACGGGATCACTGTGATCTTCGATCCGGCCGGCCAGGCGGCGTTCCTCCGCGAGGCGGGTGATGCCATCACCCTGGCGGTGCTGTCCAGGCCGGCCGTCGCGTGGAGGTTGCTCGAGGAGCTGCGTGAGCTCGCTCCCGCATGCCTGATCGCATACGACACGGTTGATCTGCACTTCCTGCGTCTGGAGCGGCAGGCGGAGCTCGTCGCGTCCGAGGGCGGCAAGGCGCACGCGGCTGCGATCGGCCGGAAGGCAGCCGTATCGAGGGAGCTGGAACTCGCGCTGGTCCGGTCCACCGACCTCACCCTCGTCGTGTCGGAGTTCGAGCAGCGGTTGCTGCAGGAAGTGGAACCCAAGGCGTCGGTCAGGGTGCTGTCGAACGTGCACTCGGTCCGCGCCGGCAGGGTGCAACCCCGGGGCCGGGAAGGGATCCTGTTCGTCGGGAGCTTCGACCACCTGCCGAACCGGGACGCCGCGCGATGGATGGCCACCGACGTGATGCCGCTCGTCCACCGGCGCCGACCGCAGGCGACGCTGCACATCGTCGGCAGCAATCCCTCCCCCGACGTCCTCGACCTCGCCGCGGCCGGTGTCGAGGTGCACGGCTGGGTACCCGATCTCGCGCCGCTGTACCTGAGACACCGCGTCTCCGTCGCTCCACTGCGTTTCGGTGCGGGTGTCAAGGGCAAGGTCGGGGACAGTGTGGGCGCGGGTCTGCCTACGGTGTGCACCTCGACGGCGGTCGAGGGAATGCAGCTCACACCGGGCGAGGACGTGCTGGTCGCCGACGACGCGGAGCCGTTTGCGGATGCAGTCGTGGCGCTGCTCGAGAACGACTCGCTGTGGCAGCGCATCTCCGACGCCGGACCGGCGGCGATCCGTGCCCAATTCGGTCCCGCTACAGCACGGGGGACCCTGCAGGACATCCTCGCGATCGCCCGCGGGACGTCACCTCAGCGCACCGTCGGCGGTGCGTAGTTGACCTGATCGGCGAGCAACTGGTCGAAGTTGTTGAGCACCGATTCCCGATCGGCACCGAAGGCCTCCACGTACACCGCACGGTCGTAGAGCACGTACACGGCACGCACGACGGTCGAGCCGGACTGTGAGGGCGTGCCGAGCACGGTGACCCCTTGGAGCGCGCGCTTCGGGTCTTCCCGCAAGCCTCCGTCGCGCTGGACGGTGGCGATGTTCTCGGTCACCGTGACGGCGGCTTGCTCGTCGCGGAGCGCGAAGGCGAACATCCCGATCGTGGTGCCGCCCTCCATCGACGTCTTCAACACACCGTCGGTCATGTCGGCCGCGCGCAGCGAGTCCACGATCGGACCCGGCAGGAGTGATTCTGATTCCAGCTTGGGCAGGTCCAGCGGGCCGCCACCCGCTCGCGGCTCACCCGGCGGATCGATCAGCGCCTGGGGTGTGTCCGCCGGGGGCGGGCTGGGAGCGGGGGGCTCGGGAAGCTGCGGGGCCGGGGGCGGCGGCGGGGGCTGCTGTGTCCGAGCAGGATCGCCACCGCCCGCCTGATCACCGGACCCCAGGCTCACCGCGTAGAACACCCCGGCCACGACCAGCCCCACCAGGAGCACCGCCACGACGGCGATGCCGACCACGCGCTTGCGCTGCGATCCCTTCCCCTCGGTCTCGAACATCTCGGGGCCCTGACGCATCCACGCGCTCTGCTGGTCGGCGATCGGAGGGAGATCCGACCCGGCCCAGGGTGGCGAGGAGGAGTCCGGCCCGCCGAACGGGCTCCAGTTGGCTCCCTGCTCGCCGGTCTGCTGCGGCGGCCGGTCGGGGAAGGACGGCTGTCCCGGGGACTGTTGCGGTGGGGACCCAGTCCCCGAGATCACCTGGGTTCGATCGGAGTCCCCCTGGTCGTCCCGCTGGTCGTCCCGCTGGTCACTGCCGTGAACGACCTGAGTCGTGTCCGGCGGCGCCGCCTCGGGCTCGCCCTCCGCCACGGGTTGCATCACCTGGGTGTCGTCGGGCGCCGCCGTCTCCCAGCGGAACGGGGGCGGGAAGGGGTCGGCAGGCCGGTCGGCAGGTCGGTCGCCAGGCGTATCGCCAGCGTCTGCCTGGGCGAGCGCCTCGTCGCGGCGCCGGCGGTAGTCTTCTGCCGAGAGACGTCCCGCGGCGAGCTCCTCGTCGAGCTGGCGCAGCTCGTCCTGCCAGGTCACTGTGCTACCCCCTCGAGCGGGTCGGGTCGGCGGACCCATTGTGCACACGCTGCCGGCGGGGCCGGTCGTCGGCCTCACACCCAGGCCTCACACCCAACAGCGTCGCGGATCGTCCGCGGGCCCCGCACGCCGGGGTCTGACGCGCTGTTACCCTGCCGACCCACTGTTACCCTGCCGACACAGTGGGGGTCGGGGAGGTACGTGGTGGACCACACCGCCAGCGGTGCCGCGCCGCGGGTCGCCCGTCGCCGGGCGGACCCCAACACGGGGTTCGCCTGGCTTCGGATGATCGGCGCGTTGACCGTGGTCGTGGACCACAGCACGCCGCTGACCGACCCCTCACGCGTGACCGTCCTGCCGGAGTCGTGGAATCTCTCGCCCGGGTACATCGCCCTGATGGGCTTCTTCGCGATGAGCGGCTACCAGATCTCCGACAGCTGGCGGCAGGACCCGTGCTGGTGGCGGTTCTCCGCCAAGCGGGTGCTCAGGATCTGGCCACCGCTGCTCGTGGTCGTGATCTGCACCGCAGTGGTGATCGGCCCCCTCGTGACCCGGCTGCCCACCAGGGACTACTTCGCTTCGAACGGGACCTGGGGATACATCGTCAACAACGCGGGTATGTACACGCTGCAACACGAGCTCCCCGGCGTGTTCACCGGCAACCCGTACCCCTGGTCGGCTAACGGTGCGATCTGGACCCTGCCGATGGAGCTGACCGGGTATCTCCTCGTGCTCGCGTTCGGGCTGGTCGCGCTCATCCGGCGGAGCCGGTGGCTGACCGTGGTGCTGCTGCTGGCGATGGTGGCCCTCGACCGCCGCTTCCAGTACACCCCCGGTGAGCCGGGTGGTGGTGGATCCTTCCTGAGCGTGCCCATCGGGGCGCTGACGGCGTTCCTCGTTGCGTTTGCGCTGGGGATGGTCCTGCACGCCTACCGGGACAAGATCCCGTTGTCGCCGGCAGTCGCTCTCGCGCTGGTCGGCCTGCAGATCGCCGTGCAGCAGACCGACGCGGGACCGTTCATGCTCCCCTTGATGGCCGGCTACGGCGCGGTCGTTCTCGCCCACCACTGGCCTGCGAGGCTCGAGGGTTACGGGCGGTGGGTGTACGGGAGCTACGGCGCCTATGTATGGGGATTCCCGATCCAACAACTCCTCATCATGGCGGGAGTGACTCAACGGTGGTACCTGGCACTGCTGGCGGTGCCGCTGGCGTACGTCGTGGGGTGCCTGTCGTGGCGTTACGTGGAGGAGCCCACGATGTCGTTGCGGCGTTACCTGACACCACGCCGGCGGCCGGCTCCACGGAATCGGACTGCGGATGAGACGTACCCGATCCCGCGGGTGGAGGTCCCGGCACCGCTGCCGGCCGGCTCGCGCGACTGACTGCTGCCCCAGACCCTGCGCAGGTCCGCCCGCCAGGAGGAGGGGAAGGACTGCTCGACGGTGAACGCCATCCCGACGCCGCGCGCGAGCCACCCCGTGCGCTGCACCTTGCGGGTGATCGGCGCACCGGGGGCTCCGTGATTGTCCCACCACGACTCCCACTGCCGGATGCAGGTCCGCCGACCGTAGTACGGGTTGTGGCAGGTGCTCGGCGGGTGCCAGACCTGGGTATGCCCGAACTGCATCACCAGGCCGGTGGACCGATCGGTGATGGTGCCCCACGCCTTGAGGCAGTACGCCTCGGAGGGCACCGACCACTGCACGTAATGCAGCCGCCCGCCGTCCGGCGGCATCGCGACCATGTTGCGGCAGTTCGCGTCACCGATCAGCTCCCTGGTGACCCGCTGGGTGTAGTAGGCCCCGTTGCCCCACCACCCGTCCAGCAACACCCAGTTACCGGACCGGACGAACCGTTCCGAGACGGGCAGCGACCGGTTCGACTGGTCGACCCAGGCCACCCGAGCCTCACCGGCGAGCTGCGGACTCCACGACCACAGGCCGACGACCTCGCCATCGGAGACGTACTGGCCCGTCCGTTGATGCGCCATCATCGAGTAGTTCCCGTAGTTGTCCGCCGCTCCGGGTGCTCCACTCGCGGGTGTCCCGGTCATCGCCAGGACGATACCGAGGGTCACCACGACCAGCACCCGGACGTTGCGACGTCCCACTCGTGGGCGATCCACGACACCACCCTTTCGTGTCAGAAACTACCAGTGTGACGGCGTGCCTGTCGTCGGAGGCGGCCGGGACCCGCGGCGTAGGGTGGCCGGTATGGCGCTGTTCGGACGTGACAAGTCGCGCATGGTGACCGCCGGGGAGGCACTTCCGGGGCGGTCCACGCCGATGCCGGTTCCGGAGCTGCACACGGTGAGCGGCAACCGCATCGCGCCGCCGTTCCCCGAAGGCCTGCGCACGGCAGTGTTCGGGATGGGCTGCTTCTGGGGCGCCGAGCGGATCTTCTGGCGGACCCCGGGGGTGTACTCCACCGCGGTCGGCTACGCCGGCGGGTACACGCCCAACCCTAGTTACGAGGAGGTGTGCACCGGTCGCACCGGCCACACCGAGGTCGTGCTCGTCGTCTTCGACCCGGCGCGGGTCACCTACCCCGGGTTGCTTCGGGTGTTCTGGGAGGGCCACGACCCGACCCAGGGGATGCGCCAGGGCAACGACACCGGCACCCAGTACCGCTCCGCGATCTACACCGCCGACGCCGAGCAGCAGGCCGAGGCCGAAGCCAGCCGCGCCACCTACCAGCAGGCGCTGCACGCCGCCGGACTCGGCGAGATCAGCACCGAGATCACCACGCTGCGCAAGTTCTACTACGCCGAGAACTACCACCAGCAGTATCTCTCCGAGGCGAAGAACCCCCACGGTTACTGCGGCATCGGCGGCACCGGGGTGAGCTGCCCGGTTGGCGTGTCTTCAAGTACCACCAACCCGGGTTCTGAGCGCCTCTAACGATGGCCAACCCCCGGCCACCGGTCGCCGCGCAGCCGACCCGCTGGACCATTCACGGGGAGCGGCTGGTCGACGACACCCGGCGGCTGCGGTTGAGCATCGCGCAGGTGGAGTTGCCCGACGGGTGTGTTTCGAGCAGTACGTGCTGCGGATGCCCCAAGCCGCGATGACGGTCCTGCTGGACGATCCGGGCGAGCACGTGCTGATGATCTGGCGGCACCGCTTTGTGCAGGACTGCTGGACCTGGGAACTTCCCGGCGGCTATGTCGGCCCGGGCGAAGATCCTGCGGTGACGGCGGCGCGGGAGGTGGAGGAGGAGACGGGCTGGCGGCCTCGCCGCATGTCGCCGCTGGGGCGGTTTCAGCCGATGCCTGGCACTGCCGACTTCGAGAACCTGCTGTTTCTGGGCGAGGCGCCGAGGACACTGGCAAGCCAGCAGACGCCAACGAGACTGCCCGCGTCGAGTGGATGGCCCTGGGATCGGTGCATGACCGGATCGCCAGTGGCGAGATCATCGGTGCTGGCACCCAGATCGGGCTGCTGCGCGTCCTCGTGTTCCACGCCCGCAAGGCTCACTGAATCAGCACGCCAGCGCTTCTCATCTGCTCGTTGAGCATCCGTACGGCCGGGTCAGCCCGAAAAGGCGCGAGCCGGTGTGACAGGTCGGCCAGGTAGGCGACGGTCCGGACCGACCGGATGTCGCTGGCGAGGCGCAGCGCTGCCAAGCCGGTCTCACAGGCTTCCTCTACCTTGCCCTGGTCAGCCAGTACAGAGGCGAGCAATGCCAGGTTGAACAACCGGCCCCGGTCGTATCCGTCGATCATCTCCAGCGAGCGTCTCGCGAACCGCTCGGCGTCGGCGGGGCGCCCGAGGTCGCGGAAGCAGTGCCCGAACTTGGCCGCTAGGTAGGCGAGAGGCTGCTGGTACGGCTCCGCTGCCCGATGTGCCTACCGCTCGGGTCGGCTGCTGGCACGTCGTCGGCACCGGGCTATGTTACTGCTGCCGAGGAGACCCGGGCCGAAGCAATCCGTGCCGAACGCCGCCATGTACCTGTCCGGCGACCCGAGAACGCCCAGGACCCGGACGACGAGCACCGTGCTGCCTCGTGATCAGCGCCCACGTACCGCATCGGCCAGCGCGTGACACAGTGGCCCGGCAAGTATGTCACTTCCGTCCCACCTTGCTCACGGGTGAATTCTCGTCACACTAGTCACATAATGTGACTTGAGGGCGACTGCGCTCTGTGCTTTAATGGTTACAGGCAACGCTCATAAGGCTCATAGGGGTGTCATGCCGCGCGTTCGGGATCACTACCGCAAGGGTCATTTGGTTAAGCCGCACTACCGGTGCTCGCGCTCGGCCGGTGCTGGATTCGGCATCATCGCTTGTGTCATATTTGCTTTGTGGGTTATCGCCAGAATGAACGGCGCATAGTGCCATGGTTAAGCCTGCACGACGAAAGTCAGTCCATCTGCTGTGGCTACTTGGCTTAGCTGGCGTCGGATACGTGGTCCGGACCCTGTACTTCCCAACCATCCTTGGAACAGCCTTCGTCGCGCTGACCTGGATCTTCGTGTTCATAATCTGGCTGCTGCTTCTGATGCCCACATGGTGCGACTACGATGTCGGTGGTCGAGGCTGCACCCGGCAAGTCTATGGCAAGGTCAGAGGTTGCTGGCAGCACGCTAGGCTGAAACGCGATGCCATGTGGGCTGCGATGAAGCGCAGGAACCCCGGTATGGCGTTCCGACTAACTTGGGGAGACCATCGTCCACAACCAGGTCACCAAGTTGGTGGCGACCTGGGAATGTCGGACTCCGCAGCCCGGCAAGGGGCATACAACGCGTCGATGTGGTTATTCGCGGCGGCGAGCGCCGCCGCTGCTGTCATCACCCTGTTCCTGTCGATCTGAATACAGCAGCGAAGTACAGCAACTGCGGCACCCGAGCTAGCCATCAAGTGATCAAACCAGTCCGCTCGACCTGCGTAGGAACCCGCAGGAGATCCCTTGCCGAGCGCTGGGGGGTCAAGGGATCCCGGAAGGTCGATCGAGCGCCCGAGCCGTGTAGCAGTCGTGTAGCAACGAATCTGCACGGACGCAGGCAGGCGCAGACCATCCCCCGAGCGTTCGCCGTGGCCGACGGTCACGGACACACACCCCGACACACTTATCGCCCGGACTTGAAAGCAAGCGACGAATTGCTGCTCAATGCCAGTGTCGCACCGACCACTTGAGAACAAGCTGGTCGGGGGTGGAGGGCAGAAATCGGGCGGCGATGATCTGGCGGCGGAGGCTGGTGAGCATGTCCAGGGTAGAGGGCTCGGTCTTGGACCGGTACCAGGGTGCGGACACGCGGTGGTGTGCGGTGTCGGTGCTGACGTGGCCGTGCAGGGAGTACCAGATGATGAGGAGACGTTGACAAACAGCCCGAAGGGAACGGTGCGTTCGACCTCCATCAGACCCGGGGTGGTTCACCTCGGTCAGGATTTGAGTCACTGACAAGCCGGAACATCGCCGCGATTCGCTCGAGCACGATTGGGTCTTCGACAGTCGGTGGCAGACCTTGCTCAGCACGAGTCCGGGCAACGAACTTATGTAGGCGCTCCCTCTCAGCGTCGGCCGATCCATATCGGTGCTCAGCCCGCTCTCCTGCTCAGGGCTGCGGGTTCGGTACGGGCGTGACAGCGGCGGCAGAGGCCGAAGGTGAGCAGGATCGGGCCGACCGCGATGGCGCCTGGGTGGATCGGCTCGGCTTGACGGCGGCAGCGATCGCAGGTGGTGTCCTCGTCGGTGTCGGGGGTGAGGCGGTGGGTGCAGTGCGTACAGGTGAGGTGTCCGGGGTCCCACACGGCGGCGTTAGCCACGGCGGGGGAGGTGCCCAGGTAGTCGTAGCGGCGGACGGTGCCGATGGTGAGGGCCTGGGCGAGTTGGCGCAGGTGCGGGGTGAGCCAGCGCGGGACGGGACCGATGCGCAGCGGGCTGCCGTGTGCGCTCCCAAGCCGTGCCAGCCGCTCGTATGCGTCGGTGGGCGCGGCGGCGTGCTGGTTCAAGCCGTGCCGTGAGGCCAGATGAGATGGTCATGGCGTCGCTCCTCCAGCAGCGGCTGGTACGGGGGGCGGCGGGCAGTGAAGGGAGCACGGGAGCAGGCAAGCATAGTCAGGCGTCCCTTCCCTCTCCCTTGAGGGTCGTCGGCGGCGAGTTGCCAGGCCCAGTTGCCCGCCTTGGCGGCGGTGATCCCGAGTCGCTTCTTAGCGCGCTTGAGTTGCATCCCTGCCCGCATCCCTGGCCGGTCCCTGTGACCGTGAGTCGGCCCGAGGAGCTCTCGCAGCACTCGTCCCGCCGGGAGCCCCGCCCGGACCTCGCGCCATCCTCGCGTCACGACGCCTCCGAGCTCGCCGTAGACGGGCGGGGGAAGGGAGCGCCGAATGGTCACCCCCCGGTTTCCCCCGGGGGTTTCGCCGCCATCGGTACGGCGGTCAGGTGCTTCCCCGAGGTGGTTATCCCTGCTCAGCTGGGGGAAGCGGCACCGGGGGAAGGGTGGGGAAACTTCCCCGCTCCCCCCGGCTTCCCCGTCTCCTTCCCCCGTGCCCGTGGTTGGCTGGCCGGGTTAGCTCGGCGCGCTGTAGCAGGTAGCGGGTGCAGGGTCACTACGGGTGCCTCCTGGCCGGGGTTCGGCATGGTGGAGCGGGTGGGCATAGTCTCTCTGCGTGGTCATCGACTGGGCTCGCCAGCTCATCCCCGTCCTCATCACAGCCATCGTTGCGCTCGTTGGGCTGACGCGGGGCCAGGGTCGGCTCAGGAACAACCTGCGGCACGACGCTGAGACGCTAAAGGAGCTACCCGCGGATTCCACTGCTTGGTCCAAGCTTATGACACACGTCGAGTGGCAGGTCCGGATCCTCCACGATAGAGAGTCCACAGGGACGCGAGATTGGTCTGCCGCCACACTCGGTGTCATACTCGCCACGGGTTGCGGCTACGCAACCTTTGCGTTATTCGACTCAGACCAATGGTGGAAGTGGTTTAGCCTGCCCACCTTCTTCCTCGCGATCGTCGGACTCGTTGGCATGTTCGACAGCCTCGCCTTAAAAGAGCGACCCCAGCGGCGAGGAACGAACTGACGCCCTCGCCGGG
>JBOHGT010000042.1:0-5046 GCA_050700385.1 Pseudonocardiaceae bacterium
GAGCAGCCCTTTACACGCTCAGGGATCAACGAGCTGCCTCCTGAGCCCAGTTCACTGATCTCAGAGCGTAAAGGGCTGCTCATTTCGCGACACTAGTGGGTCCGCTATCCGTAGGATCCGTGGCCCCTTATACAGCGCCCCGCCGACCTTGGCGTGGATGTCCGGGCCCACCATCGGCCTCGACCAGGTGGCCAGCACGAACGGCGCCGCGGGCAGCGGGCGCAGCGCCGACTGCTCGACCGCGGCGAATACCGCGGCCGGCGCCGCGCCGTCCAACGGCCGGCAGACCCGGGCCCCGGCGACCTCGACACACCAGCGCAGCGCGTCGGCCCGCATGCCCTCCAGGGAGGTGAACTCCCGGCCGCGCCAAAACGAGTCCCGCACATAGGGCATCGGTCGCTCCACCCGCGGCTTGTCCTTGGGTTTCGCGGCCCGCGCGGGGTCGATGAGCACCCCGTAGTGGGCGGCCAGCTCGGCATAGGAGCGGTTGAGCTTCGGGTCATATAGGTCGGGCTTGTCCACCCCGGTCTTGAGGTTGTCGGGAACCAGCCGCGCCGGGACACCGCCGAAGAACTCGAAGGCCTCCACATGCGCGGCCGTCCACTCGGCCTGGTCCATGGTCAGGGTCGGGCGCACGAGCATGTGCCGGCAGCAGGCCAGCACCATCACAAACGCCCACACCGCGCGCCGCCGCCCCGAGCGCGGGTCGGGCCACATCCCCCACCGGCCGTAGTCGATCTGGGCCTCCTCGCCCGGTGGCGGGGTGTCGCGCAGCACCGTGACCTGCCCGCGGCGGGCGTCCTCGGGCAGGTTGGCCCGCACCCACCGGCGCAGGCTGGCCACACTCGCCGCAAGGCCCCGCTCATCAGCCAGCCGCTGGTGGATCGTCGCCGCCGTCACCCCCACCTCGAGCTGGGCGGCGATGTAGTCCCGATGCACCTCGATGGCCGGCCAACTGGTCTGCCGCAGCGCGGTGTCGGTCAACTCCGGGAACCACTCCACCACGAGCTTGCGCCAGTCGGCCTCGTCCATCGGCGGCCCACCGGGGCTGATGCCCGCCGCGACCCGCCGGGGCCACGTACTTGCGCAGCGTCTTGCGATCCACCCCCAGGCTGGCCGACAGCTCGTGCTGCGACCGGCCCGCGTACCAGTGGATCAAAATCTCCACGATGTCGATCACTTCGAAGGTCCTCCTCGCCATCTGCTCCCACCTCGCTGCTCGGCAACGAAGGTGGAGCTTGCGGTCTGTCGAGGACCAGACCCGGCAGCGACACGCACGTCCTCCCCCAGGGGAATAACGTGACCGCCGGGTGGGGAATTACGTGATCGCCAACCCCTCACACTGGGGGAATTTCATGATCGCTGACAATTGTGCCCCCTCTTTCGCCGCACGCCTCGCATCTCAACTCTCGGGCCACCCGCGGCCGTTTGTGTCTCGCACCCACGCGTGTCAAGTCCGCACGCGCGTGGTGCGCCGCTTTACCCAAACCACGCTCACCGAAGGAGAGTCACGATGACTGTCGTTCCGCTGCGCCCCGCACCACCACTGCTGCTGGCGGTACTGCCGGTGAGGCGGCGTTTCTGCGGCTAGATGACCGGCCGCTGACCGCCGGTCAAATCGTCCTCGCAGTCGCCTCCTACAGAGTATCTGGTCGAGTTCGGCGACAACTTCCACGGCGAAGTCGAGCCGATCCACGCTCATCGCCCAGGTCTGCTATGGCGATCTCCACGGCTGGCAGCAGACCTGCACGCCGCAGCAGGTGACGGTGGTGCTGGCCCGCGCCGAGCAGATCGCCCGCGACTATTTCGGCCGCACCTTCCCCATCGTCCATTGGGTGAGCCGCCCATGACCATCCCCGTGCCCCAGCTCGACCTGCTGAATGCCACCAGTGCGGCGACCACCGCGATCCACCGCGCATCCCTACCGGGATTCACCCGCTGGCTTAAACACGTCTCCTCAGTCGGCGGCTGCGAACACCCGATCCGGCTGGGCGGGCACCTGCACACCCTTGACCCGGCCGCCGGCGAAATCCTCTCGTCGAGATCGACGGAGACGCTTCCCGACGGAGTGATCTACGTTCCGTGCGGTGACCGCCGCGCCACGGTGTGCCTCGCCTGTTCGGAGACCTACCGCGCCGACACCTACCACCTCAACGCCCCACCTCTTGTCGGCACCGACCTGCTTGCGCGGTTGGTGAGACCAGCCGTAGCTGCGTCCGGGGTGCTTAGTTGGGCCTCACGGACACACTGTGCGATGATTACGTCCATGGGCCAGATCGTGTCGATGCTCGCGCGTCCGGTCTACAAGTTTGCCGAGGTGGATCGTTTGCTCCGCCTGACCCCGGGTACCGCCAAGCGATGGATCGATGGGTACGAACGTGCTGGTCGCGTCTACGACCCCGTGGTTCGGCAGGAACGCACGGCCTCAGCGTGGGTCACGTGGGGCGAGTTCGTGGAAACACGCTTGCTGTCCGAGTTCCGCAGCTCGGTTCCCATGATCAAGCTGCGGCCCGTGGTGGAGTGGCTTCGTGCACGGGTGGACCGGGACTACCCACTGGCGTACGCGCGACCGTTCCTGGTTCCCGAAGGCAAGGAGCTGTTGGTGGCCGCCCAGGTTGAAACGGGTCTGGACGAGGAGCTTTGGATGGTGGTGCCCTCGCAGCAGGGTGTCCTGCTGACACCGACCAGCACACGCTTCACCGAGGCGACCTACTACCCGGACCTCGATGGCGCCGCTGAGCACATCATCGCTGACCCGGCGACACCCGATGTGTGGCTACACCCGATGCGGAGGGAGGGGCAGCCGACAGTGCGAGGGATCCGCACAGAGACGATCGCCGAGCTCGTCGGTGCCGGCGAACCGTTGCAGTTTGTTGCCGACACCTATGGGTTTTCGCTTTTCGAAGTGGAGCAGGCAGTGACCTACGAGACCACCCGGCGACGTGCCGCCTGAACTGCCTGAGCCGCGTTCCCGACCAATCGAACAAATCCGCTTCTATGTCGATGAGGACATTCTTGGCGTCGGCTACGCGCTTATGTGGTTGCGGCATGACGCGGTGACCTGTGGGATCGAACCTGTAGCAGAGGAGTTACCTCGCGGCATCCTCGACATCGATTGGATTCCCAGGGTAGCCTCACGCGGGTGGGTCGCGATCACCAAGAACCACAAGATCCGAACCAATCCGGTCGAGGCGCAGGTCGCAGTCGATGCTCAGGCTCGTATCGTGGGTTTTGCTGGCCGCTCCGGAAATATGACGAGCTGGCAGATGGCGACCATCCTGACCCGGCATTGGACTGCAATCGAAAACCAGATCGCCACGGCGCCGACTGGCCCTTGGTGGCTCAACGTGTCTTCGGCAACGCGCTTGTTGGACTACAGAACATAGGGGTTGCAGATTACGCTATTTTCGAGAAGGCCGTTGAGCAACACTACGCCACCGTGCGCCTCAGCGACCAGTTCCGGCCGACATACGCTGGCAACCCGACGACACCATGCTCAGCGAACTGTGTAACATTGACACCCTTAAAAGCGCCTCACGGCCAGTCTGGGCGAATTGGAAACGAAGGAAGAACACTACCTTGACCTGGTAGGCGAGCCCGGCTGGCCCAAAGCCAAGCTCGATGCCGGGAAGACATTCTTTTTGACCGCCCCTGGAACTGCTCAGCGATCCGCAAGCCTTCTACCGTCGTGGCGGTGCGGGCGTGAAGCACGCCCGCACCAGGGTCATCTTCTCCAAGCTGTACCTCGACATGAGAGACATGGCCCTGGTCAGCAACCACGACCTCACACCCGGGCCGGGAGACCTCATCGAGACCGAAGAGCACAGCCGGACGTACTACCTGCGTAGCAACACCCTCAGCGGCTGGCAGGACGACTCCCGGGACACCAAGGGCTGGAACGACAGCAGGCCCTTCCCCAGAGGAAGGGCCTGCGCTGACGATCTTACGGGCGCCGAACTGCTCGTCCGGTCGCTGGCGGGCCAGGTTCGAGTAAGGCTGTTTGGTGGGCCTCTTCGAGGCCCTGTTACACCCCTGTTGGGAGGCGCGGCGGCTTCTGAAACTAGCCAAGCCTTGATCATTCACGAGTGTGGCAGGTTCCCCTCCGGGATCGCCTTTGGTGATCTTCACCTCCGTTTCTGATCTTGATGTGGGGTGGGGGCCAGCGCCGGGTGCCCGGCTGTCGCGTCGGGTGGGCGCCGGTTCCACGGGTCGGCGGGGGTCCTCGGGGTCGTCGGTCAGGGTCGGGGGTGGCGGGGTCAGGGCGGGACGAGTGCGAAGACGGTGAGAAGGCAGGCTTCCAGCTCGCGGGCCCAGGGCCAGGCCTCCGGAATCTTGATCTTCCGTTTGCGTTGTCCGCGGACCAGTCGCGCGGCGGTGTGCAGCAGCCGATAGCGCAGCGTGGTGGGCTCGGCGGTGGCCAGGGGTCCGTCCAGGCACAGCAGTCGCAGCCAGCACAGCAGGTCACACGCGATCGTCGCGGCCACACACCAGGCCTGATTGATCTCAAATGATGTCGACGGCAGGTGGTCGAGGCCGGTGTCCTTGGCGCAGCGGAAGATGTTCTCGACCTGGGTGCGGTGTCGGTACCAGTGCTCCACGGCGGCAGCCCGCTCGGGTGTGGACACGTCGAGGTTGGTCACGGTGAACGAGTAGCCATACACCGCATCGGCGTCGGCGAGCTCGCTGATCGGCAGGCCATGCTGGTCGGGGTGCAGAGTGCGCTGGCGCCGCGACCGCGGGTCGGCGGAGACCTGCCCGGCGGCGACGTCGAGGCGGACCCGACGGATCAGCAGCCGAGTGTTCGCAGGCCACCAGTCCGGGCAGTAGTCGGCGACCGTGACCTGGGCGCCGTCCATGTCGATCGCGTCAACCCAGTCGCCCTCGGCGACACCGCTCAGGATCCGCCACAACGGGGCGATGCGCTTGGCGCCGATGGCGAACTCAACATCGACGAAGTGCGCCGCGCGGGCCAGCTCACCAGCGAAGTACCCGGCGTCGGCGCGCAGCCGCACCCGCCCGGCCCGCGCCGCGGGCGGCAGCGCGCCC
>JBOHGT010000043.1:0-12042 GCA_050700385.1 Pseudonocardiaceae bacterium
TCTGGGGATCGTGGTGCGGGCCGTGCCGGGCGGAGTCCGACGAGCTCGAGGACGCGGCGGCGGCGCTGCGGGACCGGGACGTGCCGGTCGAGGTCGTCGGGCTCGGCGGGCTGCTCGACACTCCCGAGGTGCGCGACCTGGTCAGTGTGCTGCGGCTGCTGGTCGACCCGCTGGCCGGCACCGCCGCGGTCCGGTTGCTCACCGGCGCCCGGTGGCGGCTGGGCGCGGCCGACCTCGCCGCGTTGTGGCGCCGCGCGCACGAGCTGGCGGTGGACCGTGGGTCTGCGGCCCCCACCGGGACTGCAGCTGACATCCTCGCTGCGCTGCCCGGTGAGCTGCCCGCCGACGCCGCCGAGCAGGCCGGCCTCGTCGACGCGCTGGACAGCCTGGGTGACCCGGCCCGCTACTCGGCCGAGGGCCACCGGCGGCTGCGGCTGATCGGCGACGAGCTGCGGGCGCTGCGCCGCCGGGCGACCCAGCCGCTACCCGACCTGGTCGCCGACGCCGAGCACAGTCTGCTGCTGGACACCGAGTCACTGGCCCGCCCCGGTCCGGCCGGCCGCGCGCACCTCGACGCGTTCGCCGACGTCGTCGCCGACTTCACCGCCGCCAACCCGTCGGCGTCGCTGCCCGCGCTGCTGGACTACCTCGCCACCGCGGAGGACACCGAGGACGGGCTGGAACCCGGCGAGGTCGAGGTGGCGACCGACCGGGTGCAGGTGCTCACCGTGCATGCCGCCAAGGGCCTGGAGTGGGAGGTCGTCGCGGTGCCGCACCTAGTCACCGACGTCTTCCCCGGCCGGCGGATGTCGGCATCCTGGGTACGCACCGTCACCGAGCTCCCCGCCTCGTTGCGCGGCGACACCGAGGACCTGCCGGTGCTGGTGTTGCCGCCCGGTGGGGACCAGAAGGAGCTCGCCGAGGCGCTGCTGGCGCACGACGCCGCCTTCGAGCAGCGCAGGCTGGCCGAGGAGCGGCGGCTGCTCTACGTGGCGCTCACCCGCGCCGAGCGGACCCTGCTGGTCAGTGGCCACCATTGGGGTGACGGCGGCGGCGCGCCCCGCGGGCCGTCGGAGTTCCTCACCGAGGTCCGCGACGCCGGCGCGGTCGTCGAGCAGTGGGCCCCGCCGCCGGACGAGGGCGAGCCGAACCCACTGGACGCCGCCGCCCGCGAGGCCATCTGGCCTGCCGACCCGCTCGGCGACCGCCGGGTGGAGGTGGAGCGCGGCGCCCGGCTCGTACTCGACGGCGCCGGGCCGGTACCCGAGGAGGACCCGGAGGGCTGGCAGCGGGAGATCGACGTGCTGCTCGCCGAGCGCGACGCCCGCCGCGGGCAGCAGCAGGTCGTGTTGCCCGCGCACCTGTCGGTCAGCCAGCTCGTCGAGCTCGCAGCCGACCCCGCCGCGCTGGCCGCCCGGCTGCGCCGCCCGCTGCCCTTTCCGCCCAACCCGCTGGCCCGTCGCGGCACCGCGTTCCACGCCTGGCTCGAGCGCCGGTTCGGGTCCACCCGGCTCATCGACGTCGACGAGCTGCCCGGCACCGCGGACGACGGCGCCGCCCCGGACAGCCAGCTCGCCGCGCTGCAGCGCGCTTTCCTCGCCTGTGAGTGGGCCCAGCGCAGCCCGCACGACGTCGAGGTGCCCTTCGAGACCGTCATCGACGGGGTCGGCGTGCGGGGCCGGATGGACGCGGTGTTCGCCGACGCCGACGGGGGCGCGACGGTGGTCGACTGGAAGACCGGCGCGGTGCCCGACGAGGTGCACCTGCCCGCGGTCAGCGTCCAGCTCGCCGCTTACCGGCTGGCCTGGGCCGAGCTGTCCGGCACCCCACTGTCGCGGGTTCGCGCCGCGTTCCACTACGTCCGCCACGACATCACGCTGCGACCTGCCGACCTGCTCGATGCCGACGGCCTGCGCGACCTGCTGCGCACCGTCCCCACGTCCGCAGGGTCGTGAGTGATTTCGGTAGCTATAGCTACCGAAATCACTCACGAGCTCGGCTGGGCTGCGCGCCGGCTTTCCGCGGTTATGCTCCGACCGTGAGCACCCAGTCGCCCGAGCGCGCCGCCGTCGAGGCCAGAGCCGACCGGTTCCTCGACGACCTGCGCGACTGGATCGCGATCCCGTCGATCGGTGCCGACCCGGAGCACCACGGCGAGGTGGCCCGCTCCGCGCTGTGGCTGGCCGACGCGCTGCGGCAGGACGGCTGGCCGACCGTCGAGGTCTGGAGTGGGGACTCGCGGGGCGGCTCCTACCTGCCGGCGGTCTACGCCTGCTGGCCCGCGGACGACCCGGACGCACCGGCGGTGCTCGTCTACGGCCACCACGACGTGCAGCCCGTCGACCCGCCGGGCGCCTGGGAGCACCCGCCGTTCGAGGCGACGCTGGTCGGGGAGGAGCTGCACGCCCGGGGCGCGTCGGACGACAAGGGACAGATGCTCATGCACCTGCTCGGCGTGCAGGCGCACCTCGAGGCGACCGGTGCGGACGCGCCCGCGGTCACCGTCAAGCTCCTCGTCGAGGGCGAGGAGGAGTCGGGCTCCCCGCACATCGCGGCACTGCTCGCCGACCACACCGACGACCTGGCCTGCGACGCGATCGTGGTGACCGACACGGGCATGTACTCCCGTGACACGCCGAGTATCTGCACCGGGATGCGCGGGATGGCCGACGCCGAGGTGGTCTTCCGCGGCGGTGCGATGGACCTGCATTCCGGGCAGTTCGGGGGAGCGGTGCCAAACCCCGTCACCGAGCTCGCCCGGCTGCTCGCCGCGCTGCACGACGGCGAGGGCCGGGTCGCGATCCCCGGCTTCTACGACGACGTGCGCGTGCCGCCGGCCGCGGAGCGCGCGGCCTTCGCCAGGCTGCCGTTCAACGAGGCGGCCTGGCTGGCCGGTCCGGCCGGCGGCTCCCGCGCGCTGCACGGCGAGGCCAGCTGGTCCACCCTGGAGCGGCTGTGGGTGCGGCCCACCGCCGAGGTCAACGGCATCTCGGGGGGCTACGCCGGGCCCGGCCACAAGACCATCGTGCCCGCCGAGGCGATGGCGAAGGTGTCCTTCCGGCTGGTGCCCGACCAGCAACCGGTCCCGGTGCAGCGGGCCTTCGCCGAGTTCGTCGCCGCGCACACCCCGGACGGCATCCACGCCGAGGTGCACTTCACCGGTAGCGGGGTCGCGCCCTGCGCATCCGACGTGGACCATCCGGTGACGGTCGCGGTGCGCGACGCGCTGGCCACCGCGCTGGGCGCCGAGGTGCTCTACAGCCGTGAGGGCGGTTCCGGGCCGGAGGCCGCGATCGCCGAGGCGCTCGGTGCGCCGCTGGCCTTCCTCGGCGTGGGCCTGCCGGACGACCGGATACACGCCCCCAACGAGCGGGTGGTGCTGCCGCTGCTGCACCGCGGCGCCGAGGCCGCGGCCCATCTCTGGCGGCTGCTCGGCGAGCGAGGTGCGATCCGGTGAGACGGGTCCTGGGGGACCGTGACTGGCTCACCGAACGGCCGGACCACGCGCTGGTGGGCGTGGTGCGGATGCCCGCGGGCCGGGTCGGTCCGGCCCGGTCGATCATCCGGCGGGTGATCGGCGCAGTATTCGCGCTGTGCGCGACGGTCGTGATGGTCTACCTGGACCGCGACGGCTACTCCGACGCCAACGAGGACGGCCTGACGCTGCTGGACTGCTTCTACTACGCCACCGTGTCGCTGTCGACCACCGGTTACGGCGACATCGCGCCGGTGTCGGAGAGCGCTCGGCTGGCCAACATCCTGGTCATCACCCCGCTGCGGGTGCTGTTCCTCATCGTGCTGGTCGGGACCACGCTCGAGGTGCTCACCGAGCGGTCCCGGCAGGCGCTGAAGATCCAACGCTGGAGGCACAAGGTGCGCGACCACGTCGTCGTCATCGGCTACGGCACCAAGGGCCGCTCCGCGGTGAACTCGCTGCTCGGCGACGGCACGGATCCCGGTTCGATCGTCGTGGTCGACACCGACCCCTCCGCGCTGGAAGCGGCGTCGACACTCGGGTTGGTCACGGTCAACGGCAACGCGACGCGCTCGGACGTGCTGCGGCTGGCCGGTGCGGCCCGCGCCCGTTCGGTGGTGGTCGGCACGAACCGGGACGACACCGCCGTGCTGGTCACGCTGACCGCACGCGAGCTGGCACCGCGCGCGCACATCGTCGCCGCGGTCCGGGAGGCGGAGAACGTGCACCTGCTGCGGCAGTCCGGCGCCGACACGGTGGTGGTGTCCTCGGAGACCGCCGGCCGGCTGCTCGGCATGGCCACCCGCACCCCGTCGGTCGTGGAGCTGGTGGAGGACCTGCTCACGCCCGAGACCGGACTCGCGATCGGGGAGCGCCCGGTGGAGCGTTCCGAGGTTGGCGGCTCTCCGCGGCACCTTTCCGACATCGTGCTCGGGGTGGTGCGCGGAGGTCGGCTGTTCCGGGTGGATTCCCCCGAGGTGGACGCGATCGAGGACGACGACGTGTTGCTCTACGTGCGCAAGGTCACACCCGCCGAGGTGGAGGAGCAGCGCCCCGAACGCGTCTGACGCGCTTCTGCCACGATCTCAGGCGTGGCGCGCAGCAGCACCGGGCCGACGGCGGGGATCCTGGCGCTCGCCGTCGCTGTGGTGCTCGTCGTGGTCGGATGGTTGCTGTGGCCGGACGGGGAGGGTGCGGTCTACCGGGCCGCCCGGGCGACGGTGGTGCAGGCCGCGGACTGCGGGCCGGGCGGCGGCCGGGACACCGTGCTCATCGACCTCGACGGGATTGCCGTGCGGGCCGAGCTGGACGGCTGCGGCCACCGGCCGGGTGAGGTGGTCACCGTGGAGGTTCCCGAGGCGGCCGCCCTCCGGAACGGGATGACGGTGCGGCTGGCCGGGACCGGGGTTTCGACCGGGATGGCGACCGAGCAGCGGCTCGCCGCGGTCGGTGCCGTGCTGGCCGGCGCCGCCGGCGCGATGCTGGCCTGGCGGCTGTACCGCCGGCCGTCCGGACGTGGCCGGCATTTATGGTGAGTGGCATGCCCCGCATCCCGGCACCCGAACTCGAGCTGCACCGCGAGACACTGGCCAACGGGCTGCGGGTGGTGCTCGCCCCGGACCGCTCCGCGCCGGTGGTGGCGGTGAGCCTGCACTACGACGTCGGCTTCCGCTCCGAACCGGAGGGCCGGACCGGCTTCGCGCACCTCTTCGAGCACCTGATGTTCCAGGGCAGCGAGAGCCTGCACAAGCTCGACCACTTCCGCTACGTGCAGTCCTCCGGGGGGATCTTCAACGGCTCCACCCACCCCGACTACACCGACTACTTCGAGGTGCTGCCGGCCGCCGCGCTGGAGCGCGCGCTGTTCCTCGAGGCCGACCGGATGCGCGCGCCGAAGCTCACCCAGGACAACCTGCGCAACCAGGTGGACGTGGTCAAGGAGGAGATCCGGCTCAACGTGATCAACCGGCCCTACGGCGGGTTCCCGTGGATCACGCTGCCACCGGTGCTCTACGAGACCTTCCCCAATGCGCACAACGGCTACGGCGACTTCACCGAGCTCGAAGCGGCCACCGTGGACGACTGCGCCGCCTTCTTCGACGCCTACTACGCACCGGGGAACGCGGTGCTCACCGTGGCGGGCGACCTCGGCGTCGAGCAGACCCTGGAGCTGGTGGAACGGCACTTCGGTGACGTGCCCGCCCGCGCGGTACCGTCGCGGCCCTCGTTCGCCGAGCCCGCACCCGCCGGGGAGCGGCGCCACGAGCAGCCCGATGCCCTCGCACCGCTGCCGGCGCTGGCCGTCGGGTACCGGCTGCCCGACCCGATCGCGGACCTCGAGACCTACCTCGCGCACGAGGTGCTCGCTGCGGTCCTGTCCGACGGCGACTCCTCCCGGCTCGAGCACCGGCTGGTGCACACCGACGAGCTCGTCACCGACATCGGTGCCAGCTGCGGGCTGCTCGGTGCCCCGCTGGACGCCCGCGACCCCGACACCTTCACCATCACCGCGATCCACCCGAATGACGTCGACGTCGAGCGGGTGCTCGGGGCCGCCGACGAGGAGATCGGACGGTTGGCCGAGCACGGCCCGGAGCCCGACGAGCTGTCGCGGATCATCGCGCGCTGGGCCGCGACACTGTTCCGCGAGCACGACCGGCTGGTGTCACGCACGCTGGCCGTCGGCGCGTTCGAGCTGCTGCACGGTCGCCCGGAGCTGGTCGCGGAGCTGCCGGCGATGGTCGCCGCGCTGCGCCCGGAGCAGGTCGCTGCCGCCGCGGCGCGGCTGAAGCCGACCTCCCGCGCCGTGCTGACCGTCCGACCGTCTGGAGGAGACGCGTGACGAGCACCCAGGACCGCTCAGCGGCTGCATCCACTCACCGCTCCGCGGTGGTGATCGGTAGCACACCGGCGGGTCCGCGCCCGCTGCCCGAGCTCGGGCCGCAACGCACGGTGCCCGCACCGTCTCTCGTGGACACCGTGCTGGACTGCGGGCTGCGGGTGATCGCCGTGCGGCGGCCCGCGGTGCCGATGGTCGAGCTGCGGCTCGCGGTGCCCTTCGGCGGCACCCACCACACCCATGCCGCGCGCGCCGAGGTGCTCGCCGCGACGTTGCTGCGCGGCACCCCGCAGCGCGACCGCTTCCGCATCGACACCGACCTCGCGACCGTCGGCGGCGACCTGTCCGCGGGCGTGGACCCCGAGCACCTTTCGGTGTCAGGGTCGTCACTGGCCAGCGGCCTGCCGGTGCTGATCGACGTGCTCGCCGACGCGCTCACCTCGGCCAGTCACGCGGCACCCGAGGTCGCTCGGGAGCGGGACCGGCTGACGGAGCGGATCCAGATCAGCCGCTCGCAGCCGCGGGTGATCGCCCGGGAGGCGCTGCAACGGCACCGCTACGGCGACCACCCGGCGACCCGGGAGATGCCGGAGGCGGAGCAGGTGGCGCAGGTGACGCCGGCCGCGGTGCGGGCGCTGCACCGCAGGGCGGTGGTACCGCGGGGTTCGGTGCTGGTGCTGGTCGGCGACATCACACCGCGCCGGGCGGTGGACACCGTCGCCGCCGCGCTGGCGGGCTGGCGATCGGAGCGGGCCGCCGCCGAGCTGGCGCCGCTGCCGGAGGTGGCCGGCGGCGACCTCGCGCTGGTGCACCGTGACGGCGCGGTGCAGTCGCAGCTGCGGCTGTCGGCCCAGGCCGTGCCCCGCACCGACGAGCGCTACCCGGCGCTGCAACTGGCGAACCTGGTCTTCGGCGGCTACTTCTCCTCCCGCTGGGTGGAGAACATCCGCGAGGACAAGGGCTACACCTACAGCGCGCACTCCGGTTTCGAGTTCACCCCGAAGGGCGCGACGCTGCTCGCCGACGCCGACACCGCCAGCGAGGTGACCGCGGCGGCGCTGCTGGAGACCCGCTACGAGCTGGGCAGGGTCGCGGTGGTGCCGCCGGACCGGTCCGAGGTGGACAACGCGCGGCAGTACGCCACCGGCTCGCTCATGATCGCCAGCTCGTCACAGTCCGGCCTTGCCGGTCACCTCACTGCGCTGGCCACCCTGGGACTGGACGCCGAGTGGTTGCGCGAGCACCCCGGGCGGCTGCGCGCGGTGACCACTGAGCAGGTGGCCGCCGCGGCCACGGAGTTCCTGGCGCCGAGCCGGTTCACCGGTGTCGTCGTGGGCGACGCGCAGCGGCTGGCCGGTTCGCTCGCGGCGCTCGGCGGTGTCACGTTGCCGTGACGGGCTACGGGCTGCTGTCGCCGCCGTTGCTGTCCCGGTCCACCGTGGAGCGCAGCGAGCCCGTGCGGGCAGACCGGGCCCGCCAGCAGCAGCTGTGGCCGGCGGCACGGGTGCTGCTGCTGGATCCGTACGGCCGGACCCCGGTACGGGACGGGGTGCTCGTGCTGCGACCGGCCGTGGAGATCGCCGACGAGCCGCCGGCCGAGGCCGTGCTGCTCGGCGAGTCCGCCGGCACCGTCTACTGGGCCGTGCCGGGGGATCGTGCCGGGCAGGTCGCCGGCGAGCACTGGCGGGACCTGCGCGGTTGCGGGGCCGAGCTGGACGACACCGGTGCGGGGCTGCTCACCACCGCGGTCGCGGTGCTCGGCTGGCACGCCAGGGCCGGCTTCTGCGCGAGCTGCGGCGGCCGTACCGAGCCCCGCGCCGCCGGCTGGGCCCGGTACTGCCTGCGCTGCCACCACGAGGAGTACCCGCGTACCGACCCGTCGATTATCTGCCTGGTGCATGACGCCGAGGACCGCCACGTGCTGCTGGCCCGGCAACCGAGCTGGCCGCAGGGCCGGTTCTCGCTGCTCGCCGGCTTCGTCGAGGCCGGCGAGTCGCTCGAGGCGTGCGTGGCCCGCGAGGTGCTGGAGGAGGTCGGCCTGCAGGTGCGCGACGTGCGCTACCTCGGCAGCCAGCCCTGGCCGTTCCCCCGCTCGTTGATGATCGGTTTCACCGCGGTGGCCGACCGGTATGCCCCGGTACGCCCCGTCGACGGGGAGATCGCGCAGACCCGCTGGGTGTCGCGCGACGAGCTCCGGGCGGCGCTGGACGCCGGTGCCTGGTCCCACCGGGACGGCTCGGTCCACGGCGGTGGCCCCGACCTCGGGCGGTCGCTGGTGCTACCCCCCGAAGTCTCCATCGCGCGCTGGATGCTCGACGCCTGGACCACCACCGCTGGATCGTGAATGATTTCGGTAGCCCCGTCCATCGGCAGGGCTACCGAAATCATTCACGAGGGGCGGAGTGCGCCGGTCAACTGGTCGATCGTGGGGTTGGTGAGCGTCGCGCCGTCCGGAAGCCGCACCGTGGGCACGGTCTGGTTGCCGCCGTTGGCGCGCTCGACGAAGGCTGCCGCGTCCGTGTCGTGCTCGATGTCGACCTCGCGGTAGCCGATCCCGGCGCGGTCGAGCTGGGCCTTGAGTCGCCGGCAGAACCCGCACCACACCGTCGTGTACATCGTCATCTCACTCACGTCCCGTGCAACACCGGGCGGGTGGGCGGTGTTCCGGCCGCGTCGGTGGGTTCTGCGAGGATGGCGGACGTGGGTGGCCGACCGGTCGAAGGGCTCGACGCCGAGCAGCACGCCGCCGTGACGGCACCGCGCGGGCCGGTGTGCGTGCTGGCGGGTGCGGGCACCGGCAAGACCCGCACCATCACCCGCCGCATCGCGCATCTGGTGCGCGCCGGGCATGTCGCACCCGGCCAGGTCCTGGCCGTGACCTTCACGGCCCGCGCGGCGGGGGAGATGCGCACCCGGCTGCGCGCGCTGGGTGTCACCGGGGTGCAGGCGCGCACCTTCCACGCCGCGGCGCTGCGCCAGTTGCGCTACTTCTGGCCGCACGTCGTCGGCGACGAGCCGTGGCCCGTGCTCGAGCACAAGCTGCGGCTGGTCGGCCAGGCGGCGCACCGGGCAGGCGCCGGCACGGACGCCGAGACGCTGCGCGACCTCGCGGGCGAGATCGAGTGGGCCAAGGGCAGCCTTGTCACCGCCGGGGACTACCCGGCCGCCGCGGCCGCCGCTCGGCGGGACACTCCGCTGCCGGCGCCGCAGGTGGCCGCCGTGTACACCACCTACGAGGAGCTCAAGAACCGCGCCCGCACCCTGGATTTCGACGACCTGCTGCTGCACACCGCCGCCGCGCTCGAGGAGCACGCGGGCGTCGCCGGGGAGTTCCGGGACCGTTACCGCTGCTTCGTCGTCGACGAGTACCAGGACGTCACCCCTGCCCAGCAGCGGGTGCTCGACGCCTGGGTCGGGGACCGCGACGACCTCACGGTGGTCGGCGACGCCAACCAGACCATCTACTCCTTCGCCGGCGCCGCGCCGCGGTTCCTGCTCGGGTTCACCCGGCGCTTCCCCGATGCGGTCACCGTGCGGCTGCAGCGCGACTACCGCTCCACCCCACAGGTCGTCTCGCTGGCCAACCGGGTGATCGCCGCTGCCGGTGACCGCCCGCCCGGCGCACGGCTGCAGCTGGTCGGGCAGCAGCCGCCGGGACCGGAGCCCACCTTTGCCGAGCACGACGACGAGCCGGCCGAGGGGCGCGCAGTCGCCGATGCGATCGCCGGGCTGATCGCCGACGGGGTGCCCGCCGGCGAGATCGCGGTGCTGTTCCGGGTCAACGCGCAGTCCGAGGTCTACGAGGAGACCCTGGACGCCCGCGGCATCCCGTTCCAGGTGCGCGGCGGCGAGCGGTTCTTCCGGCGCGCCGAGGTACGGGCCGCGATGCGGGCACTGCGCGCGGCGCCGCCGTCACCGCATGGTGACCTGGTCGCGGCGGTCCGCGAGGTGCTCGCCGGGCAGGGGCTGACCGCCGAGCCACCGGGCGGCAGCGCCGCCCGGGCGCGCTGGGAGTCGCTGCGGGCGCTGGTCGAGCTCGCCGGGGACCTCGCGGCCACGGTTCCCGACGCCGACCTCGGCCGGTTCGTCGCCGAGCTCGACGCCCGCGCCGAGGCGGCACACCCGCCTGCGGTGCAGGGTGTCACGCTGGCGTCGCTGCATGCCGCGAAGGGTCTGGAGTGGGACGCGGTGTTCCTCGTCGGGCTGGTCGAGGGCACCGTGCCGATCCAGTACGCCGACGGCGACCCCGCCGCCACCGAGGAGGAGCGCAGGCTGCTCTATGTCGGCGTCACTCGGGCACGGCGGTGGCTGTCGCTGTCCTGGGCGCTGTCGCGCTCCGAGGGCGGCAAGCGGTACCGGCGGCGCAGCCGGTTCCTGCACGGTCTGCTGCCCGAGGACCACCCCGCTCGGCCGCATACGGCGAAGGCCAAGACGAAGGCCGCGGCCCGCTGCCGGGTCTGCGGCACGCCGGTCACGGGGACGCTCTCGGTCAAGCTGTCCCGCTGCGCGTCCTGCCCGTCCGATGCCGACCCGGACCTGCTGGAGCGGTTGCGGGACTGGCGGACCGGCCGCGCGAAGGAGCAGAGGGTGCCCGCCTACGTCGTGTTCACCGACGCGACGCTCACCGCGATCGCCGAGCAACGGCCCGGTGACCCGGCCGGTCTGACGGCGATCCCGGGCATCGGGGCGGCCAAGCTGGATCGCTACGGAGCCGACGTGCTCGCGCTGATCCGCGGTGAGCAGCTCACGGATTGACCGGCGGTGCGGAAAAACTCGTTGCCCCGCGATCCCTGGGGGTTCTACCCTGCTGTGTGCGCCCCGTGCGGGCCGCTGACCAGGACCGATCGAGCGCAGGGAGGAGGTGCCGAGATGAAGATCACCATGACCGTCGGCACCCCTCGCGTTGCGCTGTCCGGGTCCGTTGCGCTGTCCGGCCGGCCGGCAGCGTACGGCTGGCAGGCCGGGTGCCCGACGGCGCACCTCGCCCAGTTCCGCAACCGCGTCGCCCCGATCGGCATCGACGTGCCGGTTACCGACCGTATGCGCATGTCCGCAGCTGAGCCTTAGGTCACGAGTCACCAGCAGGCTCACGGAGGCCGCGGACCCCGCATCGGGATCCGCGGCCTTCGTGCATCTCCGGCCCCGGGTCCCCTCGCTGCCCACCACCGAGGAGCACCGCACCCGAGGAGGAGACACCGTGTTGACCGCGACCGTCCCGCTGGACAGCGGGGCGCCACCGGATCCGTGCAGTGGGGCCGACCTGGCCCGGCTGCTGGAAGTCCCGCTGGCAGGGGCCGCGACCCCGCTGCCCTGCCGCATCCACGACCCCGACCTGTGGTTCGCCGAGGCACCCGCCGACCTGGAGCGCGCCAAGGCGCTGTGCGTGGGCTGCCCGGTCATGGACGCCTGCCTGGCCGGCGCGCTCTCCCGCGGCGAGCCATGGGGCGTCTGGGGCGGGGAGATCTTCGAGCGCGGTGCCGTCATCGCGCGCAAGCGGCCGCGTGGCCGGCCCAGCAAGGCCGACCTCGAGCGTGACCGCGCCGCAAAGGAGGCCGCTGCATGAGCACCAGTGTCCGCCCCACCCATCCGTTGATCGTGATCGCCCAGGAGAGGAACGCCATGTTGCTGCACGAAGCGCTCGCCAGAGCGCGAATGCGCGAGGATCAGCGCACCGCCCACGAGGCGCGGCTGGCGCGCCGGCTCACCGCCGCGCGCCGCTGGCGCCGGC
>JBOHGT010000044.1:0-8776 GCA_050700385.1 Pseudonocardiaceae bacterium
ACCACGAGAGCCCGGTCGCCATCGGTGGGGAGCTGGGCGAATCGACAGAGGAGCTGCTGGCGGTCATTCGCGACATCTACCCGCCGGATAAAGAACGGCTTGGCGTGTTGGCGATCGAGATCGAGCCAATGTGATACCACTCGTCCGAACTCATGCTCGTCACGCGATCTTGCGTAATGCAGAACCTCGTAGCCGTCGCTTGTCATGAAGGTCTGACCTGCTTCTGCTGTTCACCTGGCTCGTTGCGCCGACCTCGACCGCTGCCGGCTACGTGCGGATGTTCACGCGTCAGTGCACACGTCCAACCGTCCTGTCCCCGCCGGGTGTGGAAGGGTGGAAGGAGCTCTCACGGTCTGTGCGGCGGTAGGTGTGGGCGCCGAAGAAGCTGCGCAGGCCCTGGATGAGGCTCATCGGGCCGCGCTCGCGCCGGTACCCGTCGTAATAGGCCAGCGACGACGCGAAGGCCGGTATCGCGACGCCCTCTTCCGTCGCCCATCCGACCACCCGGCGGGAGACGTCCCGGGCGGGACACCGCCCGAGCGTCAGCTCGGCGCTGCGGCGAACCGCTCCTGCTGGCCCCGGTAGAAGGCCTCCATTTCACGGTTGGCGCGCAACGTGTCGTGCAGCGCGTCGACGAACCGGTCCGCCTGCGCTCCGGGCACCGCGGCGAGCATCAACTCGCCGGGAATGCCGGTGAACGTGCGCATTCCGATGCATCCCAACGACAAGGTCGGCCGACCCTGCTCGATCGCCGCCGGTATTGCGGCGCAGGTCGGCCGGCCGAACTGCGTCGCAGGCATGTCCGTCACCCAGCGAGCCGAACCAGCGGCCTCGTTGTAAACCATCGCCTGCTCCGGCAGCAGCCACATCAGGATCACGTCGGGCCGGACCGGAAACTGCGCCAGGGGCCCGTAGACGACCCCGGACTTGGGCCGCTCGTCGCGCGGAATCGACGGTGGCTCGTCCGGGGCGATGTAGCCGTCGCCGACCATCATGCCGACGACCTGCATCAGATTGCTCTCGAGCGCCTCGGACATCTCGAATCCCATGGTCATCGCCCCGACCGGGCAGTTGTGATGGGCCTGCGCAGACGCGTGGAAGACTCCCGATTCGGCCCGGATCCAGAAGGTGCACGCCGATGGCACCTCCCCGCTGAACTCCGCGATCCCGTCCGGAGGCGTGTCGACGAAGGCCAACGCGATCGGCGGACGCGGCAGGCGCAGCCCGTCGCTCAGTGTTTCGGCGAGCAGTGCGTGCTCCATGATTCCTCCTTGTCGTGGGCGCCCGGCGAGCCGGCCAGTAGTCGCCTCACTGACCGATCTTCGCCTGCTAGGCAACGGCGTTGATCCGTCAGACGTGCTTCAGCAGCGGCTGGTGGAGCAAACTTGCTCCTCGGTCGGCTCGGCTCAGCAATACCAAGGCTCGTTCAGGTAGGGCACGGTGGCGCGTGCGGGTGCTGCACCCTCGGCGCGCAAGGAACACCTGACCTGCGCCCCGTAGGCGGCGTGGGCCAGCTCCCAGACGTCGGCGAAGGTGGCTGAGCGCGCCTCCGCCGACCTATTCGCGACGACGGCCAGCACGTCCTCGTAGAGTCGGTCCACCGCCGGGTCGGGGTGCTTCCACGGGTAGTAGAGCGCGGCCGGATCGAACTCCTCGACGAGCTGGCGGACCTCACTGAGCTCCAGCAACTCGGACCCCGCCGGGATCAGCAATCGGATTGCATACTGTACCGGAGCGACGCTGTCCACGAGGCCGAGATCGAAGATGGTTTCCAGCAGGTCGACGTAGCCGCGCAGCGTGGTCCACGGGGTGAACGTGACGAATGTCGGCGACAGGTGCAGCCCGACCTCGCGGAAACTGCGCACGACTTCGGCCACGTCGGCGTGGGTGTGGCGTTTGTCGAAACGTTCGAGGATCGCGTCGTCGAACGACTCGACGGCGCTGGTCACGAACAGGCACCCGGTCCGCCGGAGGGTGCGGAGCCGCCCGGCCCCTTTCACCAGATGCTCGATCTTGATCGTGACGTCGTAGCTGAGCTGCGGAAACTCGCGGTGCAGCCCTTCGACCAGCGGCAGTGCGTGTCCAGGTGCGTTGAAGAAATCGGGATCGCCGAACGTGATGTGCTGGGCGCCGGCAGCCACCTGCCGGCGGATGTCTTCCAGTACCACCTCGCGAGGCACGACCCGGAACCTGCCGCCGTAAACCGGAACCACCGGGCAGTGCCGACAGAGGTGCTTGCACCCCCGCGTCGCTTCGGTGTAACCCACAAGCCGATCGGACCCATCGCCGATGTTCAGCCGGGCATAGCGGTCCAGCGCGGGGAGGCCGTCCCGCTTCGGTACGATGAAGTCCAAGCGCGCCAGCGACACGACCGGCTTCGCCGCGGCGTCTTCGGTCGCGCCCGCAGCCGACCGGGACACCTGGCGGTAGAAGTCGACCAATCCCTGCTCGAACTCGCCGCCGAGCACCAGTTCGGCGCCGAGCTCCCGGAAGAACTGCTCGTTGGCCGGTGCATACAACCCGTAGCAGCATAGGTGTGCCCGCGGGTTGATCTCGCGGACCCGGGTGAGCACTGAGGTCGCGAGACGGCCAGCCATGTGCATCGGAACATAGCACGCGATCAGATCGGCCTGCCCGATCGCCTGCTCGTCCAACTGCTCGATCGCTAGATCCATGCAGGTGACGAACGCGCCTGCCGCTTCGAGCCAGGCGGCAGGCGAGGCAACCCCGAAGGGCTGCCTGCCCATCTCGTACGTCGAGATCAGAACGACGTTCCCGGTGCCCTGTTCCGTACCTCCGTCGTTCGTGCCTCCATCATTCATAGCGGCCACCGCCCCATCCATCGTCTGCGCGCGGCCCTATCGGTCCTCGCGCGACTACTCGTCGACATCGGCGATGAAGATGGTCACGCCTCCGGTCGCGAAATTACCGAGGTCCTGCACCGCCGCTTGCCCCTCCGGCGAACCGGTGCCGGCTTCCAGGTCCTGCCGGTTGTCGAAGTACAGCTCGGCGATCCGGTAGTACGCGGGCTCGCCACCGCCAGGTGCTCCGGTGGCGCGTGCGTATTCCTTCCTCCTGAGACCGGGAATCTTGTCGACCAATGGGTCGTGCGACTCCCCGTAGTAGGCTTCGAAATCGCCGGAGCTGGTCGGCTGCCCGTACAACACCACCAACTTTACCATTGTTCGCCTCCTATCGGATCGTGAAGGCGTGGTGGCGGTCAGCGGATGTCTTCACGACGATCTCCGTCGGGTTGACCTCGTCGAAGTTATTCGAAACGTTGCCATCCTCGATGACCTCACGGGCCCGCCCGCCCGGCAGGTTCTTGACCCTGAAAGTGATCTGTTCCTTTTGCGAGTTGACTCCTTCGTTGGGGCCGATCGCCACGATCAAGGCTGCGACGTCTTCGGAGTAGACCGCCTGGCGTACCTCGACCGCCGGGAAGTCGACGTCGCAGACGGTCGGCTCACAGAACTTCGCCAGATTGGGCGCCGTGTACATCTGTACCCAACTACCTGGTGGCCCGGCAAAGGACAGCAGCAGCCAGTCGTTTGGCCATCCCCGTGGCCACTCCTCGCCCAGTCCGTACTGGTAGTAGAACTCGCCGTCCTGCCACGTCGGCTCGTAGTGTGCGTCCGCCCACCTCATCAGTGCGGCGTGTGTCTCGAAGTCCTCGAACTCCCACGCGCACGAGGCGGCGGCCCCGAACCCGACCAGATCCTCTGCGCCACCGCCCAGCACCGGCGGGAAGTTGACGTGTGCCGAGCCATCGGGCGCCCTGATCACGAACTTGCGCTTAGCGCTCTCGTAGAGGCGCACAGCGAACTCGTGATCATCGGGCGCGTACTGGTACGCGCAGCAGAACCAATTTCCCGGGATCTGATGCTGGGCGTGATTCATGTTGTACGGGATGTCCCGATCGTAGTAAATCGAGGCCCAGTCGTACAGCCCGCCCTTGGCGTTTCCGCCGACAAGGTTAGCTTTTGCCCATTCCAGCCAGCGGTAGTAACCCGGGCGATAATGCGTGCCGTGCACGAGATCGGTCAGCCGAATTCCCAGCCCGCCGACGCTCACACACCATGGGAACACCTTTCCGACCTCGCAGTCGATGCCTGGGGTGAGATCGGTGCCACCCTCGTCCTTGTCGCCCATGAACTGGTCGAAGAGCACTCTCGCAACCTCTTCGTGGGTGTACTCGAACTGGACCTCGTCGTCGTAGACGAGCTTGATAGGATCGTCGTATTTGGTGTCCCCAGAAACCACTTCGTATAGCCCGAGCATGTTGAGGAAGTAGCCCTTCCCCATCATGTAGGACCCGCCGTTGGCGTAGATCGGGTCGGGATTGTAAGTCCGCCCGACGGGAGGGGCGTGCGGCTGGGTGTATGGACTCGTGCGCCGCGCTTCGCGAGGGGGCACCTGCACCGGCAGACCGTTGCCGTAGTACCCGGGCGCATTGTACACCCCTGCCCAGCCCGGGGGAATGTTGTCCCGGTAGTACGCGTACGGGTACTGCGACCGGTTGGGATCCAATCCTTTCTGCTCGACGAGGTCGAACCACGCCGCGTACTGGGTCATCCGTTCGACCATGAGGTGGATGATCTCGGTGTAGGGCTCGCGCCACGCCGGGGTCTGCTGCGCGGTGAGCGCGACGAGCCGAGTCAGCCAGTCGAGGTCATACCTCGGATACATGTACCAGGGAAAGATGGACCACCTGTCCCAGGCGTCCGAGATCTCTCCGCCTTTCGTCCAGTCGTCGTCGACGTGGGACTTTCGCCATGCGAACCTCAAGGATCCGAGGGCTTGCTGCGAGAGTGACGGGTAGCCGGCGATGGTCCTGCCCGCTGCAGGCGCGACGGGCGCGGTGGCGGTCGCCATGATGTCGGTTCTCCTTCGTTAACGCGTGAGCCTCGTGGTGCGCGACCGCGAGAAACAGGTCGCGCTACAAGGGATGCCGTGGCTGCCGGTTCGATGGGCCGAACGTGACGGGCGGCACGCCCGGTCGCAGCACGGGCCGGCGTAGGGCATCGGGCAGGTTGTCCTGAGAGTCCTGCACCGGCAACCTGAGGCGCGGCCCCCGGACCACCGCGCGCGGCGCTTCCGCTGCGCGCACTTTGCCCACTGCAACCGGCCATTGCGATCGCCGCCTCCTGCGAGGCACGAACCGTTACCCACCCGTCGTCGAGACGGCCTGAAACGGGTCCACTTGCGGGTGAGCCGTCTTCGTGGTACCAGGCCCCTCCGACGGGTGTCAATGACCAGCCAGCGTGCGACTGGCCTCCGCTGCGCGGGGTAGGCTGTCGGCCACTGGGTTGCTGCTGCTCTGGGGCCGTGAGAGTTCCCCGGGCAGGCGGTGCGCGCCCTGCTGCAGGGATCCGCACGTTGCAGCGCCACGCAGGCCGCACCATCCCGGTCGCCACCCTCCAGCAGCCCGCTCGAACCCGAATGTGTGCGCGGCGCCGCGTCTCGCTCGCGCTGCGCCTGGGGTCTCGATGGGTCAGGGTGAGGTGTGAGGTGCCTGGTGACCGGTGCGACGGGCTACGTCGGTGGGCGGTTGGTGCCCTGGCTGCTGGCCGACGGACATGCCGTGCGCTGCCTCGCCCGCAGCCCCGACAAGCTGCGCGACGTGCCATGGGCGGACCGAGTGGAGGTCGTGCGCGGTGATGTCCTCGACTCGGACAGCCTGCACAGGGCGATGTGGGGCGTGGACGTCGTCTACTACCTGGTGCACTCCCTGACCGAGGCGGGGTTCGCCACCCTCGATCGCCGTAGCGCGCTGTTGACGGCGGAGGCGGCCCGGGACGCCGGCGTGGCCCGCATCGTCTACCTCGGCGGGCTGCACCCGGACGGCGAGGAGGGCGGCCTGTCCGATCACCTGGGTTCCCGGGCCGAGGTGGGCGAGATCTTCCTGCGCAGCGGGGTGCCGACCGCGGTGCTGCAGGCCGCGGTGGTGATCGGGTCGGGGTCGGCGAGCTTCGAGATGCTGCGCCACCTGACCGAACGGCTGCCCGTGATGGTCACGCCCCGCTGGGTGCGCAACCGGGTGCAGCCGATCGCGATCCGCGACGTGCTGCACTACCTGGCCGCGGCGGCGTCCCTGCCGGCGGAGGTCAACCGCAGCTTCGACATCGGCGGCCCGGACGTGCTGACCTACACGCAGATGATGCAGCGCTACGCCGCCGTGAGCGGGCTGCCGAGGCGGTGGATGGTGCCGGTCGGGCTGCTGTCGCCCCGGTTGAGTTCGCACTGGATCAACATCGTCACCCCGGTCCCCAAGACGATCGGTGCACCGTTGATCGAATCGCTGGTGCATGAGGCGGTCTGCCAGGAGGACGACATCACCGACTTCGTGCACCCGCCGGAGGGTGGACTGACCGGCTACGGCACGGCAGTGCGGCTGGCGCTGGACAGGATCCACCGGGGCGAGGTGCAAACCCACTGGTCGGCCGCGTCGGCGCCCGACAGCCCGTCCGACCCGCTGCCCACCGACCCCGGCTGGGCAGGCGGATCGTGGTACGTCGATCACCAGTCGCGACGGAGCGCAGCGGCGCCAGAGCGGCTGTGGCACGTCGTGCAGGGCATCGGCGGGAGCAACGGGTGGTACTCGTTCCCGCTGGCCTGGGCCGCGCGGGGCTGGGTCGACCGGCTCGCTGGCGGCGTGGGACTCCGTCGCGGACGGCGCCACCCGCAGGAACTGCGCGTGGGCGATGCGCTGGACTGGTGGCGCGTCGAAGAACTGTCCGAAGACCCCTCGGACCGGATGCTACGGCTGCGCGCCGAGATGAAGGTGCCCGGGCAGGCCTGGCTCGAGCTCCGCGTCCAGCCCGACCCCGGCGGTGGCTCGGTGTATCGGCAGCGAGCGGTGTTCATCCCGCACGGGCTCGCCGGGCACCTGTACTGGCACGCGGTCGCCCCGTTCCACGGCGCCGTGTTCGGCGGCATGGCCCGCAACATCACCCGCACGGCCGAGGGAGGGAGAGCCTGATGCGGACATGACCGCAGGCGAAGAGGAGGCCGGGTTGTCGTCGAGGCGACGGCCCACCGCGAGGCAGATCGGCGTGCTGCCCCAGGGGCGGACCGGTCGAGCGTCGAGCCGCATGAACGCGGCCTCCCACCGGGCGACGTCGTCCGGCTTCGCCACGCCGGCGGCGATCAGTTCGTCGCGGGCTGCCCACGCCGGGGGCCGCACCCCTGGCGGGAAGCGGTGCACGGTCCCGCCGCAGCGGAAGATCTCGACGGTCAATCCGGCCGACTCCAGGAGTAGCCCGAGTGACCGCCCGACGGTCATGTCGTTCCCGCGCGCCTGCTGGTAGGCGACATAGCGAGCGTTCAGTTCGTCGAGATCCGGATCGTCCGGCCGCACCCACGCCGCGTTGGTATCGACGTCGACCACGTACACCGTTCCGCCGGGACGGGTGAGCGCGGCCAGATGGGCGATGATCGCCGCCTCCGCACCGCCGTTGTGCGCCAGCACATGCCGGCACATCACCACGTCGTACGAGCCGGGTTCGAGACCGCTCGCGGTCGCCTCGCCCTGCCGGGTCGACGCCTGGCTGAGATCGCAGACCTCCTCGGCGGCCGCCGTGACTGCATCCGCGTCACGGTCAACGCCGTCTGCCCGTCCGGTCGGCCCGACCTCCTCGGCGAGCAACCGGAGAACGGCTCCGGGCCCGCAACCGACATCGGCCACCGTGGCGCCCGGCCCGATACCGGCGGAGGACCAGGCGGTGTACTCGTCCGCCCGGCCTACCGCCGCCATCAACCGGTACCGGTTGCGCTCCTCCGGGCTCAGCCGCAGCGCGTACTTCGGTGGGGACGTCCCTCTCGGTGCATTCGCTGTCATCAGGATGGGCTCCCCTTCTCGCAGGTGCAGCACCGGACCGGCCGTGCTGAGCAGGGTGAACGGTCGACGATCTCGGCAGGCTGACAGCCGACTCGGGTGCCGTCCGGCGCAGGACGACACGTCTTGACGGTGCAGCACCGGGCCGGTTTGGATCGTAGCCGGACGGACAGCGGTAACCGCACAGCCAAACGGCTACGAACCGAAGTGAGGCCCAGGATGAACCGGGCTACCGAGTTCTACCAGACGCTGAGCGGCATGAGCTTCACACTCCTGGGCCTGTGGTTCGCGGTCATACAAATCGCCCACGGCGGGTGGCTCAGCGATCCGAGGCGTCATCGATCAACCCTGCACATCGCGCTGCACTTCTTCCTGCCGGGCATGGTGGGTCTGGGTGCACTGCTCAGCGAAAGCACAGACGGCGGGCTGATCTGGCGGACCGTGTTCGTCATCGGCGGCTTGGTGGGCCTGACCGAGTCGTTGTCGTTCCTGGGGGCACCTGGCGGTCCAGTCGCGCTGGCGGGACGGTGCCTGCGGATGGCGGATCCGGTGCTGTATGCGCTGATGGTCGCGGCTGCCTTCCTCCCGGCGGGGCTGCTCATCCCGACGCCGCTGCAGATCGAGGGCATGGTGACTGGGCTGCTGTTCATGTCCGGTTTGTGCTACGTCTGGCTCGCCTTCGCCGAGCGGGCACCCGCCGGGCAGCGGGCACGGCGCTGACCAGGTCAACAATACGATCTACGGCTGACATGCGGGGCGAGCCGGATGGCTCGCGCAGCTACGTACGTCGACCGCTACCCCGCCCCCGAAGCCCCCCCGTTACCTTCTTGATCAGCCCCGGTGAGGGGTTGCAGGCCACCGTCCCCGGCATGACTGAGTCCCCCTGTCGTTGATGATCTGGGGGGTGTTGTCACCGGGGCCGGAGGGCGCCAACGACCG
>JBOHGT010000045.1:0-3426 GCA_050700385.1 Pseudonocardiaceae bacterium
GTGTCGGCCCGTGACGCGGTACGCAGCGGTTCGGCCACGACCTGGGCCAACGCGGCAGACCCGTCCTTCCGCGCATCCAATATCAGCCGGGCGATCCGAGTACCGGAGTGCAGCCGCTGCTGAGACCGCAGCACCCGGACGGCATCGAGTAGGACGACCATCTGGTCGATGTCGCTCGGATCGGTTTTCCAGCACTCATCGACCTTGGGCCAAGACGAGACGTGGATGCTGTCGGTCTCCTCCTGATCGGCGTAAAAACGCTGGTACAGGTATTCGGTGATGAACGGCGCGAACGGCGCGAATAGTGCGAGCACTGTCCGGTATGCCTCCCGCATGGTCCACTTCGCGCTCAGCCGTTCGATGTCAGGATGCTTGTCCGGGTCCAGGAAGCGATCTTTGATCATCCCCAGGTAGCGATCGCAGAATATGAACCAGAAAAACCTCGACGCGCTCTTGTGTGCCTGCATGAAATCATATTGATCGAACGCCTCGGTAGCCTGCTCTACCGCATCGGCCAGATGCGCGAGCACCCAGCGGTCCACGGCTGTCCGGTCGGCCACGGGGATCGGCGTCGCCGAGGATGGGTCGAATCCATCCAGGTGTAGATCCAAGAAGCGACCGACGTTCCAGAGTTTGACGGTGAACTTCCGTCCTGCCTTCACATCCTTCTCGTTGTAGCGAAGATCATGACCGAGTCGAGTCGACGTCGCCCACAGGCGCAGGGCGTCCGCGCCGTAGCGAGCGATGACCTGGCCGGGCACGTAGCGGTTGAATCCATCCTCGTTGGTCGACTTCTCCAGGTCTCGCTTCGATATCTTCTTACCCTGCTCGTTGAGGCCCCATCCGGAGATCATCACCGTTTTCCACGGCACCCGGCCGAAGTGGAACTCCGACTGGACCAAAGTGTAGAAAAGCCAGGTCCGGATGATCTCGAATGCCTGGACCCGCAGGCTCATAGGAGCCAGCGCGGGGTCTGAGCCAGTCTCGGAAACCGCCCATCCGTCATTGATCTGCGGTGACAACGACGAAGTCATCCAGGTATCCATGACGTCGGGGTCCCCGGCGAAACCGCCCGGCTCGCCCCGTTTGCCCTCGGTGAAGCCCGGCGGGACGTCGGTGCTGGGATCCACCGGTAACGCTGACAACTCTGGCAGCAGCACCTCGTCCTGGATCGGTTCGCCGTTCTCGTCAAGTCGATACCAGACTGGGAATGGCACGCCGTAGTGCCGCTGCCGCGTGATGTTCCAGTCCCACTTGAGCCCGTCGATCCAGTCGTCGAGCCGGCGCTTCATCGACTCCGGCGCCCACACCAATTCCCCCGCGCGGGCCCGGAAGCGGTCGTGGTGCTCCATGATCCGGACGAACCACTGCGACCGGATCTGAAACTCCACCGGCGTGGAGCAGCGCTCATGCACCCCGACGACCTGCCGGACCGAGGTGGAATCCAGGAGTTCGCCGCTACCCTTCAGCAAGTCAAGTGTAACGTGACGGGCATCATCGATGTTCCGGCTGGCCAGCGGTCCAGCCGACTGGACGAACCTCCCGTCCGGACCGAGCACCAGACGCGAGTCGAGCGAGTCCTTCCGCCACTTGGTGACGTCCTCGACGTCACCAAAAGTACAAACCATCATCAGTCCGGTGCCGAACTCGGGGTCGACCGACTCGTCAGCCTTGATCGGCACCTCGTGGCCGAAGATCGGCACCCGCGCAAGCGTGCCCTCCAGACCGGCGTAGCGCTCGTCGCCGGGGTGGAAGTACATCGCCACGCACGCAGCAAGCAGTTCCGGACGCGTGGTAGCGATGACCATCGGCTTATCCGTCTCCACAGCTGAGAAGGCGATCTTGTAGATACGGCCCTTGCGCTCCAGGTCCTCGATGTCGGCCTGCGCCAACGCTGTGCGGCATTCGACGCACCAGAGGATCGGGTCCCGGCTTCGACGGATATAGTTGGCCTTGCGTAGCTCGATAAAGCTCGTCTGGGCCGTGGCCTGGCACTGCGGGTCGATGGTCGAGTACGTCCGAGACCAGTCCACAGAAAGGCCGACCCGACGCCAGAGATCCTCGTAACGCGCTGCGGTGGTCTTGGTCTCCTCCATGCAGAGCTTGATGAATTCGGCTCGAATGGTGTCCGCCGCCTTGATACCGTACTTCTGCTCGACAAAACGCTCGGTCGGTAGGCCATTGTCGTCGAAACCCATCGGATAGAAAATACGCTCGCCGCGCATGCGGTGGTATCGCACGACGAAGTCGGCCTGGGAATAACTCATCGCATGGCCTACGTGCAGATGCGAGGCCGATACGTACGGCGGCGGCGTGTCGATGCTGAAGACCGGCCCGCTGGCGTCTGGGTCGTACTGGTAGACGTCACGTTCTTCCCAGAGCGAGCGGACGGCTGCCTCCACCGCAGTGGAGTCGTACTCACTGATCTCCATGAGATGCCAGGTTACCGGAGCCCGGCAGCGCCCCAGCGTGCGCACCGACCGTGCCCTGGATGCACCCAGGGCACGGTCATGATCGTCTGATGTTCAGCGATCGTTACATCGAGTAGTTGCCCGTGAGTAGCGCATCGTACATCCAGGTCGTAGTGTTGATGGTCGGCAGGCATGGGGTGTGAGCGGGCCCGGCCGGATGCTCGGCGGTGCAATGGTTCCGCTTCACCGAGTTCCCCAACGGGATGATTCCGTACCCGGCCGCCGGGATTTCCGTATACCTGGCAGGGATTCCCGCACCGCGCCCAGGTGACCGGACGGCCTGCTCGCGCAGGTCCATCGGGGCGCCCGCGATCCGCAGCCATCCGGCGGTGGCTCCGGTGTGCAGCAACACCGCCAGATCGAGCAACTCGGCCACATCCCGGCCGGCCGCGAGGGAAGTGTGCAGGTCGGCTATCAGCGCGGGCAGCGCCGCACCGACACCGCGTTCCCGGTCGCAGCGGTAGTGAGCGGCCACGGTCGCCATTACCCGCTCTCGCAACACCGCTGCGCCCGAAGCGCCATGAACGCCGCCGGCGCACCAAGACGGCCAGACGCGGTGCCGTCAGCGTAGACGGTCAGCGTGACGACACCGGGAGGCTGGTAGGTGTTCACCAGCGGCACCACCACCCGCCCGCACGGCACGGTCTGGGCGATGCTGGTCACGTTCCTCCCCGGTCACTTCTGCGGTCACCGGCTGAGGTTCTGGAACTTGCGCACCGCCAGTGGCAGGAAGACCGCGGTGATCAGCAGCGGCCAGACCACGGCCATCAGCAGGGCGTGGTCCTCGATCCAGCTGCCACCGCTGACCACCGGGTTGCCGAAGAGCTCCCGGATGGCGTTGGCCGTGGAGGAGACCGGGTTCCACATCGCGATGGCACCGAGCCAGTCCGGCATCAGATGCGGAGGCGTGAAGACGCTCGAGACCATCCCGAAGGGGAACGCGACGGCGAACAGC
>JBOHGT010000046.1:0-6530 GCA_050700385.1 Pseudonocardiaceae bacterium
GGGCCGAGCAGCACCGCGGCGGGGGTGCCGGGCGTTCCCGCCGCCAGCGCCGTCGCCGTGGCGGCAACCACGCCACGGGCGAGGCGAGCGGCGCGGGAGACTGACCGGAAACCGCCCCGGCATGCCCGAACCCGAACGTCGCACCCGC
This sequence comes from Pseudonocardiaceae bacterium, assembly GCA_050700385.1. Lineage (GTDB taxonomy): Bacteria > Actinomycetota > Actinomycetes > Mycobacteriales > Pseudonocardiaceae > WHSY01. The sequence continues at coordinate 149 of JBOHGT010000046.1, forward strand.
GCCGACCTCACCGCCGTCGCGCTGATCTCGGCCCTCCTGCTGACGGCTGTCGCCGCCGTGTGGTGGAGCAGCGATGCCCGCAGCACCACGCTGCGCGCCGCCGCAACGCCCGGCCCTGGTACCCAACCGCCACCGGCGACCGCGGTGCCGGTCTCGCTGGCGGAAGCGTGGCGGGCGCCCAGCGAGGCCACCCCGCAGCCGGTGGTGCCGGCCGGCACGGTGGTGACCGGGCAGGCCGGCGAGGTCTCCGGCCGGGACCTGGTCACCGGCGAGGTCCGGTGGAGCTACCGGCGTGACCTCGACCTGTGCACCGTGGCCGAGGCGTTCTCGCGCGTGCTGGCGGTGTACCACCGTGGTTCGTCGTGCAGCGAGGTCACCGCGCTCGAGCCGGCGGAGGGGGCCCGCGGGCCGCAGCGCACCGGTCCGCTCGATGGTGCCACCCGATTGCTCTTCGAGGGCGGCGGGGTGATCGCGACCGGCGAGCGCTACGTCGAGGCGTGGCGATCGGACCTGGTCCGCACCCTGGAGTACGGCGCGGTGCCGACACCGGTCAACCCGGGCGCCCAGCCCCGCTCCGGCTGCAACTACGGCTCCTTCGGGGTGGTCTCCGGGCGGCTCGGCCTGATCGAACGGTGCCCGGGCGAGCCCGCCGACCGCCTCACCGTCCTGCGGTCGGACCCGGAGGAGGCCGACCGGCCGGAAGCGGAGTTCAGCACGCTGCTGGGCGGGCGCGACGCCGACGTCGTCGAGCTGACCCGCGACCGGATCGCCGTCGCGCTGCCCCATCCGGCGCGCCTGGTCGTGCTCGATGGCAAGGGCCGCCGGGTCGCCGAACATCCGCTGCAGGTGCCCGCGGCCGACCTGCGCGGCGACCCCCCGGGCGGCGTCGCCCGGGTGACTGCCGGCACGCGCGGGTCCTACTGGTTCACCGGGTCGAGCACGGTCGCGCTGAGCACCGACCTGCGGCCGCTGTGGATCGTGCCGGGCACGCTCGGACCGGGCACCGTCGTGGCCGGGCGGCTGCTCGTCCCGGTACCCGGTGGGCTGGCCGTGCTGGACACCCGCAGCGGTCGGCAGCTGGGCCTGCTGCCGGTCGACCGCGGCGGGTGGAGTGGGCCGGTCGCAACGGCGTCAGTCTCAGGCGTCGTCCTCGAACAACGCGGCGAGACCCTCGTCGCGCTGCGGTGACGTGTCCGCATCCCAGCTCAGCCCGCACGGCGCGCGGCGGTTCGACGTGGCGGTGCCCGGCGGCCGGCTGGCCGCATTGCAGCTCCACCCGAACACCGGCGCGGACCGGCGGGCGGTGGCGCTGCTGCTGCCGGGTTACACCGGGTCCAAGGAGGATTTCGCCCCACTGCTCGACCGGCTGGCCGCGACCGGGCTGGGGGTGGTGGCGGTCGATCTGCCGGGCCAGCACGAGTCTCCGGGACCGGAGCGCGAGCACGACTACCTGCCCGGCCCGCTCGGGCGCACCGTTGCTGCGCTGGTGGCGAACCTGCGCTCGGCGCACGGCCGGGTGCTGCTGCTCGGGCATTCCTACGGCGGGCTGGTGGCCCGGGCGGCAGTGCTGGCCGGGGCCCCGGTCACCGGGCTCACCCTGCTGGACTCCGGGCCGGGCGCGCTGCCGGCGGGCAAGCGCCGCGCAGTGCTCGACGCCGCCGAGCCGTTGCTGCGCACCCACGGCATCGGGGCCGTGCAGCGCCTCCGGGAAGTTCGCGACGGGATCGCGGAGCCTGCCGAGCTCGCCGAGCTGCTGCGGGCCCGGTTCCTGGGGTCCGCCCCGGCCGGCCTGCTCGGCATGGCCACCGCACTGCGCGGCGAACCCGATCGGACCGACGAGCTGGCCGGCGCGCTACGCGCGTCGGGGACCCCGGCGCTGGTCGCCTGCGGTCGGGACGACGACGCGTGGCCGGTGGACGAGCAGCGGGACATGGCACGCCGGCTCGGCGCCCCGTTCGCGGTCGTGCCGGACGCCGGGCACTCACCGAACACCGAGAATCCCGATGGCCTGCTCGCCGTGCTGCTACCGATGTGGCAACGGTGGCTGGCAGTCTAGAAGGGTGGCAGCCGACCTCGGGTACTTCGGCCCGGACAGCGCGACGTGGCGGGTGCTCGCCGATCCAGCCGCCGCGGTGGGCGGGGTGCGGGCGCTGTTCCTGCAGGCGCTGCACCCGCGGGCGATCGCCGCCGTGCACCACCACTCGAGCTTCGGCACAGAGTTCTGGCCGCGGCTGCAGCGCACGGCGCAGTACGTCACGACAGTGGGCTTCGGGACCACCGAGCAGGTCGACGCGATCGCCGGGCGGGTGCGGGCGATGCACGACGAGGTGCGGGGAGTGGACCCGGTCACCGGGCTGCCCTACGCCGCGGACGATCCCGACCTGCTGCGCTGGGTGCACGTCACCGAGGTCGCCTCCATCCTCGACGCCGTCCGCCGCGCCGGGTTACCGCTGGACGGCACGGCCGCCGATGCCTACCTCACCGAGCAGGTTCGCGCCGCCGAGCTGGTCGGGGCCCGCGACGTGCCTGCGACCCGCGCCGAGCTCTCCGCGTACTTCGACGCGGTGCGCCCGCAGCTGCGCAGCTCCCCCATCGCTCGCACCGCGGCGCTGCGCCTCACGGTGCCGCCGATGCCACTGTGGGTGCAGCTCACCACGCCTGCCCGCCCGGTGTGGACGATCGTGGCGGCGCTGGCGTTCGCCCTGCAGCCGGCGTGGGCACGTCGGCTCTACGGGATGCCCGGCCTCACCACGACCGACCTGGCGGCGACCATCGGGATGCGCATCTTCCGCGCCGCCGCGCTGCAGCTACCCGACCGCTGGCAGCACGGCCCGATCATCGAGGAGGCCCTGGCACGCACCGCCCGCCCGGATCACGGCACCTGAGGCCTGGGAGTCGGACCGGTTCCTCCATGAAGTACGGCTGCCCCCTTGAGAGGGAGCTCAGCGGGGCAGGCAATCCCACTCGGCGAGCGCCCCGATCAACCCGTCTACCACGGGCAGCTTCGCCAGCGCGACCGCGTCGCACCAGCGGGCGTCGTCGGCGTCGTCGCCTGCGCACAGCGTGCCGCCGGTCGGCCGACAAGTGTAGTCGTGGATGTCGAACACCGCGCCGCCGGAGGCCGCGCGGGTCACCGACCCGACGTGATGACGCACCGACACTGTGATCCCGGTCTCCTCGAGCACCTCCCGGGCAACCGCCTGCTGATCGGTCTCCCCGGCCTCGACCCGCCCACCGGGAAGCGACCAGTGGCCCCGCCCAGGGTCGCGGCCACGCCGGATGAGCAGCAGGTGGCCGTGGTCGTCGTGCACCACCGCTCCGACGCATCGGATGCTCCGGATGCCTGACCCCGTCACGAGCACGCACCGTAGTACCTGAGGGGTCCCGTGACACGGCGCTGACCCAAGTGCGGTACAACTCTGCCCAAGCCTGACGGAGTGCGGTACAAAGGTGTCCCAAGGGCGTCCACCGGCAGCGGCGAGACGGGGTTGGTCACGGTGAATGCAAACGTGAAGAAGGTCCTCACTTGGCTAGTGGTTGCCTTCGTCTTGTGGTTCCTGTTCACCCAGCCGACTCAGTCAGCGGACCTGGTGCAGGGTGTCGTGGGACTGCTGCAGCAGGCGGCCGAGGCCGTCATCACCTTCTTCCGGTCCCTCGTCTGATCCGGCGAGAGGCGGCGCGGCGTGCTTGGCCCGAGGGATCCCGACGACTACCTGCTCCCCACCGAGCGGCGGGTGATCCGGGTGCGACTGCACTGGGCCTCGCTGGTGCCGTTGCTGCTCCAGACCGTCGCCATCCTGGTCGGGGCGGTCATCCTGTCCGGACTGTTCGAGGGCGGCGGTGACTCGGCCTGGCTGGTGCAGTCGTTACTGTGGTACACGGCGTTCGGGGCGGTCCTCTACTTCGCCTACAAGGTGCTGGAGTGGTGGGTCGAGCGCATCGTGGTCACCGACAAGCGGTTCATGATCACCAGCGGGATCATCGAGACGAAGATCTCCTTGATGCCGATCACCAAGGTGACCGACCTGAGCTACACGCGACCGTTGATGGGGCGCATACTCGCTTACGGCACGCTCCGGGTCGAGTCGGCCGGGCAGAAGCAGGATCTGGAGAAGATCGAGTACTTGCCCAGGCCCGAGGAGGTCTACGACGCGATCTCCGAGCTGATCTTCGGGGAGAAGGGGCAGACCCGGGCGCCGAATCTCGTGCCGCCGCGCCGGCGCCGCTGAGCATCGCGTGCGCATCGACCTGCACGCCCACTCCACCGCCTCCGACGGAACCGATCCACCCGCCCAGCTGGTCTCGGCGGCGGCAACCGCCGGGCTCGACGTGGTGGCGCTCACCGACCACGACACCACTGCGGGATGGGCCGAAGCGGTCGCGGCGCTACCGGCCGGGCTGCGCCTGATCCGGGGAGCGGAGTTCTCCTGCACCGCCCCCGACGGCCGCGGCGGCAGCCTGTCGCTGCACCTGCTGGGCTACCTGTTCGACCCCGATTCCCCGGCCGTGGCCGCCGAGCAGGCCCGGCTGCGCGATGAACGGCGCCGCCGGCTGCGGGTCATGGCCGAGTGGATGGCGGCAGACGGGTTCCCGGTCGACCCCGACACGCTACTCGACGAGCTGCCCACGGGCGCCCCGGCCGGCCGGCCGCATCTGGCCAGGTCACTCGTCGCCGCCGGGGTCGTGGGCAGCGTCGACGAGGCGTTCCGGCGCTACCTGGCCACCGGGGGCCGGTATTACGCGGGTCGTGCGGACACCGATGTGCACACCGCGGTGCGGATGGTTCGCGAGGCGGGTGGCGTGGCGGTGCTGGCCCACACGTTCGCCCGCAGCCGTGGCCCGGTGGTGACCGAGGAGGTCATCGCCGAGCTCGCCGCGGCGGGCCTGGCCGGGCTCGAGGTGGACCACCCCGACCACGTCGATTCCGACCGCGTGCGGCTGCGCGGTTTGGCCGGCGAGCTCGGCCTGCTGGTCACGGGGTCCAGCGACTACCACGGCGCCAACAAGACGGTGCGCCTCGGGCAGGAGACGACCACCGCGGAGGCACTCGAGGCCCTGACGGCCCAGGCACCGGGCGGGGTCGCGGTGGTGGCCGGTTGAGTACGGTGGGCCCGTGCACGAGCAGCTGGATCTGGAGGGCCTGCCCCGGCCGCTGGTGCGGGTCACGCCGGCCAAGCTCGCAGCGTGGACCAGCTGCCCGCGGCGGTACCGGATGGCCTACCTCGACCGGCCGGCGCCGCCGCGGGGCGGGGCCTGGGCGCACAGCACACTGGGTGCCGTCGTGCACGCCGCGCTGCGCGCACTGTTCGACCTCCCGCCCGACCGGCGCGATCCGCATGCGGCGTCCGCGCTGGTGGCGACACACTGGTCCGCCGAGGGCTTCGCCGACGCCGGGCAGGCGGCGAGCTACCGCAGCCGCGCGCAGAACTGGGTCGCCGACTACGTAGCCGGACTGGACCCGGGGCTGGAACCCGTCGGCGTCGAACGGTGGGTCTCGGCGCCCACCCGCCGGATCGTCGCCGAGGGCCGGGTGGACCGGATCGACGAGCGGGACGGCGAGCTGGTGATCGTGGATTACAAGACCGGCCGGCACGGGTTGTCGGTCGACGACGCCCGCGGCTCGCAAGCGCTGGCGCTCTACGTGCTGGCGGCCCGCCGCACCCTGCGTCGTAGCTGCCACCGCGTGGAGCTGCACCACCTGCCGAGCGGCACGGTGGCCGCATGGGAGCACACCGGCGAGTCCCTCGAGCGGCACGTGCGCCGCGCCGAGGAGGCCGCCGACGAGATCGCGCTGGCCACCGACACACTGGCTGCCGGCGGTGATCCCGAGATCCTCTTTCCGCCCTCGACCGGGCCGCACTGCTCCTGGTGCGACTTCCGCAGGCACTGCCCCGAAGGGCGCGCCGGGGCGCCGGAACTGCAACCGTGGGCGCTGCTCGCGCCCTGATGATGGAGGCCGCATCCGCCGATGAGCACGCCCACCACGACCCCGGGAACGGCTGTGTCCCGACCCGCTGACGGCGCGGTGCCGCGCCGGCCGGGCATGGCGCTACGGCTGTTGCGCGGGTTTTCCGGGGCGCTGGCATGGGGCCTGGTCGCCTTGGCGGTGCTGCTCGCCGTCGCGCAGTGGATGACCGGTGACTCCGTCACGGTGCCCGGCCCGGGGGCGGGCACGCTCGCCGGACACGGCACGGGTGCGGCTGTCGCCGTGACGCTGCAGCGGGGGGCCGACCGGTCCCGAGGGTGGCGGGCGGTGGCCTCCGCGTTCGGGGTGATCGCCGTCGCGGCGGTGGTGCTGTGGCTGTGGTGGTGGCGCTGAGCACGACGCGCCGCTTCTCGGCGCCGCGAAGGCGTCCTTTGCCTCGTCGGAGGAGGCAAAGGA
>JBOHGT010000047.1:0-3077 GCA_050700385.1 Pseudonocardiaceae bacterium
GGCCCGTCCATCGGCCGCGCGCAGCAGCGCGGCCCCGGCGGCCCGCCAGTCCCGCCGCGAGCCGGCGCCGGTGCCGACCAGCCAGCCGTGGTCCGGGCGGGCGGTCCGTAGCGGCACAACGGTGACCGAGCCTGCGGCCCCGGTCACCCGGTGCCGGCGCAGCCACCCGACGTCCACGCCGAGGCTGACCGCACCGGGACCGGCGATGGGATCGGAGTCCGCTTCGGACGCCGGATCGGAACCCGGTGACTGTCCGATCAGGACGGCGTGGGGAACACCGGACCCACCCCCGGTGCGGACGTCGATCTCGGTGAGAGGGGTGGGGACGCTGGGCGTCGAGGGCCTGGGCGTCGAGGGCACTGTGCGGCCCTGTCGCGCGCGGCGCGTCACTTCACGGCGGCCTGCAACGCGTCGCCCAGCTCGCCTGCCTCGTCCGGCGTCATCTCGACGACGAGGCGCCCACCACCCTCGAGGGGGACGCGCATGACGATGCCTCTTCCCTCCTTCGTCACCTCGAGGGGACCGTCGCCGGTCCGGGGCTTCATGGCCGCCATAGCTGTGCTCCCTCCATGGACCTGTCACCGCCGGTGGCCGCCCGACACACCGGAGACGCCCGACCATTGTCCCCCATCGGCTCGGCGGGCCGAAAACCAACCGATGATCTCGTGTCGGGTGCGCCCCGTCCCGGCGACCCTGTGGTGCCACCGTTGCCGCTTACCGGAGGATGGACCATTAGCACCGCGCCCGGTGCCGGACCACCCGGAGGACCCGAATGTCTGAGCCCGCCAGCACCGTCCTGAACGTCGAGAATGCCGGAGCTGTCCGTACCCTGACGCTGAACCGGCCGGAGGCGTTCAACTCCCTCACCGGAGAGCTCAAGCGGGCGCTGCTCGCGGAGGTCCAGCGGGCGGCGAGTGACGACGGCGTGCGCGCGGTAGTGCTCACCGGCGCGGGCACGGCCTTCTGCGCTGGGCAGGACCTCCGGGAGCATGTGGCGCTGCTCGATGCTGGTGACCCCGAACCGCTGCGTACCGTCGCCGAGCACTACAACCCGCTGGTAGCCGCGCTCGCCACACTGCCCAAGCCGACCGTCGCGGCGGTCAACGGGATGGCCGCGGGCGCTGGCGCGTCGCTGGCCTACGCCTGTGACCTGCGTGTGGCGGCGCGTTCGGCGCGCTTCCTCATGGCGTTTGCCAATGTCGGGCTGACGGTCGACTCGGGGGCGTCCTGGACGCTGCCGCGGTTGGTGGGTTACGGCCGGGCGATGGAGATGCTGCTGCTCGCCGAGCCGGTGGACGCCGACCGAGCACTGGAGATCGGGATGGTGACCAGGGTGGTGCCCGAGGGCGAGGCGCTGGCCGCCGCACAGCAGCTGGCCGGACTGCTCGCGACCGGGCCCACCACTGCATATGCGAAGATCAAGGAGTCGGTGGCGGCGGCGGCCACCGCCGACCTGCCGGAGGCGCTCGCCGTGGAAGCCGGGACCCAGGCCGAGGCCGGTGCCACCGCCGACCACCGCGAGGGCGTCGCCGCGTTCATGGCCAAGCGCGCGCCGGAATTCCGCGGGTCGTGAATGATTTCGGTAGCACTGCCAATGGATGGGCTACCGAAATCATTCACGACCCGCGGCGGAGCGCCAGCAGCTGGCGAGGTGGTCGTCGACCATGCCGGTGGCCTGCATCAGCGCGTAGCAGGTGGTCGGTCCGACGAAGACGAACCCGCGTCGCTTGAGCTCGCGGGCCATCGCGGTCGACTCCGGGGTCGTCGCAGGCACCTCGGCGAGGGTCTCCGGGGGCCGTCGCCCCATGGGGTCGGGGGCGAAGGACCACAACAGGCAGTCCAGGTCGGTGTCGAGCGCGCAGACCGCGCGCGCGTTGCGCACCGTCGCCTCGATCTTGGCCCGGTTCCGCACGATCCCCGTGTCGCCGAGCAGGCGCGCCACCTCGTCGTCTCCGAAACCGGCCACCGATCGGGGGTCGAAACCGGCGAAGGCGGCCCGGAACGCCTCCCGCTTGCGCAGGATGGTCAGCCAGGACAGCCCGGACTGGAACGCCTCCAGGCTGATCCGCTCGAACAGCGCGGTCTGCCCGTGCAGCGGCACTCCCCACTCCGTGTCGTGGTAGTCGCGGTAATCCGGGCTCGACACCCCCCACGGGCAGCGCGACCTGCCATCGGGCCCGCTGACCGTGTTCATGGCTCGATCCCGACGAGCAGATCTCGCGCCCTCACCGGCGGTAGGCCCGGCAGAACTCGGCGAAGGAGCACAGCGAGCGGCGCAGTCCCCAGGTGAAGGCGGGGCGGGCCAGCGACCAGCCGAGCCGGCCCAGCGCCCCAAGTGGCAGCTCCAGCTTCTCGGTCCAGACGAAGGTCGCGCGGTCGGCGTCCCTGGGCTCGACGGCGAACACTCCGGTGCCGCGCACCACCCGTCCGGTGTGTGCGACGTCACAACGCCAGGGCGGCTGCCAGCCGGTGATCCGCATGTGGTCAGTGACGGCGAGCGGGCTGGCGCCGGTCACGGCCTCGAGTTCGGAGCCGACCGAGACCCCGTCCCCGGAGACCACCCGCACCCGGGTGCCGAGCAACCACTCGCGCTGGCGCTCCCAATCGGTGGCCGCCGCCCACACGGTCTCCGGTGGGGCGTCCACGTCGACCCGCAGAGTCAGTTCGGCGCTCATGGCTCGACCCTGGCAGCAGGTCTCGCACGCCCATCACGCGGCCCCGTGCCCGTCGCTGCGACCCTCTGCCTCCAGCTGCGCGACCCGCTCGCGCAGTGCGTCGAGCTCCGCGGCCGCGCGCTCGATGGCCCAGTCCACCTCCGACATCCGGTACCCGCGCAGTACCAGCGGGAAGCGCACCGTGCGCAGGTCGGCGCCGGTGAGCGCGGCCGCCGGCAGCCGGGTCGGGGTCGCGGACGGGGGCAGCGGGGCGAGCTCCTCTCCCCGCCCGAAGACCAGCGAGGCGCCGAGAAAAACCACGGCGGCCACCAGCGCCATCACGACGAGGTAGATCAGCGCGGTACCCATGCACCGATCGTGACACGTTGGTGGCTCTTCAAGGACTACCAACCCGGGGTTGGT
>JBOHGT010000048.1:0-4221 GCA_050700385.1 Pseudonocardiaceae bacterium
GGCCCGCACTGTCTTTGAGATGGAGATTCCACGACGCGGAAGACACCGCGAGCTTCACCTCGGTGAGCTCGTACGTGCGGACCCAGCTGGTCAGCTTGAAGCTGAACCATTCGGCGCCGGCGGCGAAGACCTGGATGCGACCGAGTAACAGTATCGCCGCGATCGGCCATAGGATGATAAACCAGCCCGACCCAGTCGGTCATCCAGCCGAAGCCACCTTCGAAGAATGACAGCGCAGCCGGACCGTGCGGCCATCGGCGGCAGCGGTTCACAGCCGCCGCCGTCCCCCGATGTGCCGGTCACAGCTACCACTCCCCCGGTGTCTCAGCGCAACCACCGTAACGGCGCGGAGACCGTGAAGTGGGCGAAACGTCCGCGACCACGCACCCGTCGCGGGCTACGCTCGACCCGTGCACCGGTGCTTCCCGATCACCCCACCGCCTCGCTCCTGCTGAGCGGGGCATCACTCCGCTGACGGTGCCCGCGCCGTCGCGCCGGTGCGCAGTGCCCCGCTCCCGTGACCCCTCCCCCGGATCGCAGGAGCGTCCCCAGTGGATCACACCCGTAGTGCCGTTCTGCCCACGGCCGGAATCGCACGCACCACCACCACCCGTGCCGACCTGCTGCGGGTCGCTGCGGCGGGCGCGCTGTGGGGGACCGGCGGAATCGCCGGAACCCTGCTCGACCGCACCGCCGGAATCTCTCCGCTTGCCGTGGCATACCGGCTGCTGGCAGGCGGACTGCTGCTGGTGGTGCTGCTGGCGCTGGCCGGACAGCTCCGGGACGTTCGACGCGACCGGACAGCGGCCCGCCGGCTGGCCACCATCGGTGCGCTCGCCGCGCTCTACCAGTCCTGCTACTTCGCCGCGGTGGCGCTGACCTCGGTCAGCCTGGCGACGCTGGTCACGCTCGGCACGGCACCAGTGCTCGTAGTCGCCACAGACGCGGTGCTCACCCGCCGCAGGCCCGGCCGCGCACTGCTCGCGGCGATCGCGTTCGCCGTCACCGGCCTGACGCTGCTCGTCGGCTCGCCGAGCACGGACCATGACCCGGCCGGGCTGGTCACCGGCAGCCTGCTCGCCCTGACGTCCGCGTCGGGATTCGCAGCGATCACGCTGCTCGGCCGGCGCCCGGTGCCCGGGCTGGACCCGGCGGCCACCACCGGCTTCGGCTTCAGCGCGGGCGGCATGCTGCTGGTCCTGGCGGCGGCCCCGCTCGGGCTGTCGTTCACCCCGGACGCGGTGGCGCTGGGCTTGGTGGCCTACCTCGGGCTGGTCCCGACGGCGCTGGCCTACGTGCTCTACTTCCGCGGCCTGCGCACCGTGCACCCCGGGTCCGCGGCACTCATCGCGCTACTCGAGCCGCTGACCGCCGCGGTGCTGGGCGCCCTGCTGCTCGGGGACCGGCTCGGCCCGGCCGGCGTCCTCGGCGGGCTGGTCATCGGCGCCGCGGTGCTGCTGTGCCGTCGGGGATGACTGTGCCGTCGGGGATGACTGGGCCGTCGGGGATGACTGTGCCGTCGGAGATGACTGGGCCGAGGGGAGCGACCACCGGGCGAGCACGGTGGCGCAGGCCAGCGCGGCCAGCAGCGACACCGCACCGCCCACCACGATCGGCGCCCGGCCGTTCCATGTCTCGGCGATCCATCCCATCAGCGGGCCACCGAGCGGGCTACCGCCGAGGAACAGCAGCATGTACAGGCCCATCACCCGGCCACGCATGGCCGGGTCGACCGACAGCTGCACGGTGCTGTTGGCCGCGGTGGTGAACGTCAGCGCGGCGGCGCCGCACGGGATGAGCATCAGCGCGAACGTCTGGTAGGTCGGCATCAGGCCGACGGTGACCTCGAGCGCGCCGAAAGCCATCGCCCCGCCCAGCACCAGCCGCAGCGAAGGCCGACCCCGCCCGCTGCGGCGTGCGGCCAGCGTCGCCCCGGTCAACGTTCCGACCGCCAGCAGGGTGGACAGCAGCCCGTATGCGTCCGCGCCCCGGTCGAACACGTTGCGCGCCACCACGGCGAGCGTCGCATGGAAGTTCAGCCCGAAGGTGGCCACGAAGAACACCAGCGCCAGCAGCACGGTGAGGTCGCGTCGCCGGCGCACGTAGCGCAGACCCTCGACGAGCTGCCCGCGGCGGCGCGGCACCGGGGGCGGGCGGTGCAGCCGGGTCGGGTTCATCGCCACCAGCCCGGCCACCACCCCGACGAAACTCGCGGCGTTGATGAGGAACACCCAGCCGGTGCCGACCGCGACGATGAGCAGCCCGGCCACCGCCGGACCGGCGATGCGGGCGAGGTTGAACGTCATCGAGTTCAGTGCGACTGCATTGGTGACCTGCTCCTTGCCGACCATCTCGACCGCGAAGGACTGCCGCACGGGGGTGTCCACGGCGGTGAAGCAGCCCAGCACGACGCAGAGCACGTAGACGTGCCACAACGCCACCACGCCGGACACGTCGAGCACGCCGAGCACCAGCCCGCACAGCCCCATCGCGACCTGCACCGCGATGAGCAGCCGGCGCTTGTCGTAGCGGTCGGCGAGCACGCCGGCCCACAGCGAGAGCAGCAAGGTGGGCGTGAACTGCAGCGCGACCGCGATGCCAAGCGCGATCGGGCTGCCGCCGGAGAGCTCGAGGACGAGCCAGTCCTGGGCCACCCGCTGCATCCAGGTGCCGACCAGCGAGACGACCTGGCCGCAGGCGTAGAGCCGGTAGTTGCGGACGCGCAGCGAGGCGAACATCTCACCGCGCGGCGGCTTGCCCCCCGGGTGGCTTGCCCCCCGGGTGATCAGGTACCCGCCATCCGGTCGATGATCTCGGCGGCACGGCACAGCACGGTGCGCTCCTCGTCGGTGAGCTCGGCGAGCCGCTCGTCGAGCCATCGCTCCCGAGCGGACACCTCCGCCTCGATGTACTCGTGACCCGAGCCGGTCACCCCGATGACGATCTGCCGCCCGTCGGTCGGGTGCGGCGTGCGGGTGACGTAGCCCGCGTCCTCCAGCGAGCTGATCACCCGGGTCATCGACGGAGGCTGCACCCGCTCCTTGGCGGCCAGCTCGCCAGGGCTCATCGGGCCGTGCGCCTTCAACGTCGACAGCGCGGAGAGCTGGGTGAGGGTGGCGACCTGCGAACCGCTGCGCTGCGCGCGCAGCCGCCGGTTGAGCCGCACCACGGCCAGCCGCAGCCGGGCCGCGAGCGTGCGCTCGTCGCCGGATGCAGCCGCTGCGGCCATTTAGTTAACATAGCTCACGAACACGCTCCGCTTCAGGGACGGTCAGGCGACCGCGAAGTAGACCGCGAACGCTGCTGCCACCAGCCACATCAGCGGGTGCACCTGGCGGTACCGGCCGGTGACCGCGGCCAGCAGCACCCAGCTGATGAACCCGGCGCCGATGCCGTTGGCGATCGAGTACGTGAAGGGCATCACCACGATGGTGAGGAACGCCGGCAGCGCGACGGCGAAGTCACCGAAGTCGATCTCCCGCACCTGCGCGATCATCAGCGCGCCGACGACGACCAGCGCGGGTGCGGCCGCCTCGATGGGAACAACCGAGTACAGCGGCGTGAGGAACATCGCGGCGAGGAACAGCAGCCCGGTGACCACGTTGGCAAGACCGGTGCGCGCGCCGTCGGCGATACCCGAGGCCGACTCGATGTAGAGCGTGTTCGACGACGAGGAGGCCGCCCCGCCCGCGACGGCGCCGAGCGCGTCGACGAACAACCCGCGGCTCGCGTGGGGCAGCGTGCCATTGGGACGGATGAAACCGGCTTCCTTGCCCAGCCCGGTCATGGTGCCGATCGAGTCGAAGAAGTCGGTGAGCACCAGGGTGAACACCAGCAGCACCACGGTGAGGATCGGGACGTGCAGGACCGCGCCGAAGGAGAACTCACCCACCAGTGAGAGATCCGGGATCCCGAAAATCCGGTCGGGCACCGCCGGATAACCCAGGTTCCAGCCGCGGGGGTTGGTGCCCTGCGAAGGACCGACCTGTACGAGCGCCTCGACGACGATCGCGAGCACCGCGGTGGCCAGCACCCCGAGCAGGATGGCGCCGCGCATCCTTCGCGCGACCAGCGCCACGGTGACAAGCAGTCCGGCCGCGAAGACCGCGGTCGGCCAGGTGGCCAGAGATCCGTCGATCCCGAGCCCGACCGGGACCGTGGTGCCCGCCGCGTCCGGCACCCGGCGCACGAAACCGGCGTCGACCAGGCCGATGAAACAGA
>JBOHGT010000049.1:0-2834 GCA_050700385.1 Pseudonocardiaceae bacterium
GGTCTCAGCAGCGGCTGCACTCCGGTACTCGGATCGCCCGGCTGATATTGGATGCGCGGAAGGACGGGTCTGCCGCGTTGGCCCAGGTCGTGGCCGAACCGCTGCGTACCGCGTCACGGGCCGACACGGTCGTCTTTGCCTCCGCCGAACATCCCAGCGGACTTGAAGGCATCGCGGTAGGTATCGAACTGTAAAGTAACCTGGACGGCAAGCTGGCCCTGATGGTCCACGGCGGGCCGGGCCCGGGATGCTCGACGAGGATGCGCCGAGGTTTCGATCCGGACCGGTACCGGGTCGTGCTGTTCGATCAGCGCGGGTGCGGACGCAGGCGAGTGATCCCGCCACGGACATGAGCGCCAACACCACCGAGCATCTGCTGGCCGACATGGAGCGGGTGCGCGAGCACCTCGGGATCGACCGCGACGGCGACCTCGTCGCCGCCTACGCCCCGGTTTCCACGAGCTCAAAGGCCCCGCCCCGGAGGAGCATGCACGATGCATGTCAACCTGATCGGCGTGGCCATCATGTCTGGTGACCCGTCCACGAGTGCCCAGTGGTTCGTTGATCATTTCGGTTTCCGGATCGGTGTCGACATCGGCTGGTACGTCAACACCCAACTTGCCGGTCACGACAAGCTCAGCTTGGACTTCGTGCACCGCGACCACCCGTCCTCGCCCGAAGTGCTCCGCGGCAAGCGTGTCGCTGGCACGCTGCTGGCCTTCCTCGTCGACGACGTCGACGCCGAGGAGCAGCGGATACGCGACGTTGGGCTGGACATCGTCCTCCCGCTGGTCACCGAACCGTGGGGCAGCGTCGCTTCCAGGTGATGGGCCACGACGGCCTCGTCGTCGAGGTGCTGCAGGCGGTCGAGGCCGACCCGCAGTGGCTCGCCGAGCACGGTCTCACGACGTGAGGCCGAACCAGGTGTGCAGCGCGTCGACCAGGCCATCGGCGTGGTCCGCTCGGTGACTGGCGGCGCGATGGCCGTGGTCATCGACAAGGTTCACCGCTGTGTTCCTGCCACTGGCGGTGCGGAAGTTCCAGAAACCTCAGCCGATGACCGGACCGCGCGCCACCGTCACACCGTGTCACCTCGGTCGCAGGGCGGGACCGGCGGACGTCAGCTGATCATGTGCTGGTCACCTGGCCGCCACGAGCCGGTGCCGGGCCGGGCACCTCCAGGTCGCACGCTGCGGGCACCTGCTCGAACCACGTATCGTGGTCACACGGGTTCACACCGTGATCCGTCGGGTCGCGGGGAAACATGAGGTAGGCTGATGTCTGAAGCGGTGTGGTGGGCTGTCGCTGTCCTCATGGTGATCGGCATGGCCGGGGCGGCCCTCTTCGTCGCCAACAAGCGCGGCCATGTGAGGCGTGAGTCGATGCAGTCGGCCGCTACCATAGCCGGGCCGCTTGGCGTTGTGTTGTCAGCCGCGGCACTAATCTTTGCTGCCATTGAGCTTTCCATGGAAGCTAAAGACGACAGCGATGACGGTATTCGCTATGGTGGTACTATTTGGATCACCGATGGCAGGACGTGGGATCTCGACGGACGTCCTCCGGCTGTCGAGGCCGAAGAAGGGAGGAACGATCTCTACTTCCACAATGTTCCGGAGGGTATCGGCGCTAGTGGATCCGCGAAGATAGCCGCGTGGAGCGCGACCGACACTCCTGACCGGGAGAAATGCTCTGCCCTGCTCAGCGGGAAGACTCCAAAAGAAGCCGGTATCTTGGGCGCCCCCGAGGTCGGCGACCTTTTTTGTGTTCACACCCGGAACGAGAAGGCTAACTCGACTCACTATGCCTACGGCGAGGTCGAGAATGTCCGACCACGAGAATACGCAGTCAAAACCGTCGTCTGGAAGAATCCGTAACAGCGGCCCTGAACCGGTGTACGGCAGTCGTCAGTCGTTCGGCGCTTGGTCAGGTCCGCAGGTCCGTCACCTTCCACGGTGCGTCCGCAACGAGCAGTTCCGGATCGCCGGTCCACAGCTGTCCGTCATGGGTGAGAGCAGTGGCTGCGGCGAAAGCATCCGCGTAGGACATCGCGTGCGCAGCGTTGAGCTCGGCGGCGCGGCGCACCAGCGCCTCAGAAGGCAGCTCGACATGGGCGACGGCGGCCACATCGCGCACCGCGGTCTCCGCCTCCTCCCGCGTCCGGCGCCGGAGCAGGACGTACAGCACCTCGCCGAGATTGATCCAGCTCATCACAGGACGATCCGCGAGCACCTGCTCGACCCGCGTGGCCCCCGGTTCCTCGCCCTGCAGCAGGCACAGCACCGCCCAGGAGTCGAGGACGATCGTCACGACCAGTTCTCCCGTGCTCGGTCCTCGGTGCGTGACCGCTCGAGATCCACGGTGAGCGGCTCGCTGGCGAACCGGCCGCGTAGCGGTGCCCGGATGCCCACCGGCCGAATCGCCAGGTGGTCACCGTCGCGCCAGAACTCCACCTCATCGCCGGGGCTGATCCCGAGTTGGCGGCGAAGCTGCTGCGGTATGACGACCTGGCCTTTCGGGCCTACACGAGAAGTCATACCTCGCAGTATAACCGCGCGGGTGTAGACTCGCTCCGTGCGCGGTCTCCTGGGCGTTCACCACTGACCCTCTCCTCGGCGTGATCATGCGTGCGGGGCTCGTGCAGTTGCGGCCGCGTCATCGGCATGGTGCCGATCTGCTCTTCCGCGAGTGTGTTGCCAACGTGCGTATGGCATTCGAGTGCGCTTGACAACGGGTGTTGGCATACGACCTCAGGGGCTCTCCTGCCCGGGGGGTGTGGCGGGTGGCCCACGCTCGGTCGGACGTCGAGGTCATGGTGCGGCTAGCCGCAGCGCGAG
>JBOHGT010000050.1:0-6330 GCA_050700385.1 Pseudonocardiaceae bacterium
GTCGTCGTAGATCAGCTGCATCGACTCGTCCGACATCGTCTGCTGGCTCGCCAGGAATCGGCGCGCCCGGTCGGCCGCCATGGTCAACACCTCCCGAGGCTGGGGGCCGGGGTCCGATCCGGCGACACCGGTGAGGTCGCCGGGGGCATAGGGAGCCAGGAGTTCGTCGATCGGCCGGCCGAAGGTGTGCTGCAGCGCCCGGCGGGTGGCCGGGTTGGGCCGGACTCCGGCGCGCTCGCCGCGCGCGAGCCGACCGAGGTGACGGCCGCTGATCGAGACCACGGTCTTCTCGTGCTGCCGGGTGGTGTCGGCGACGAGGTCGGCCGCTTCGTCCCAGGACAGCTGGCGCTGGCGAATGATCGCCTCGAGCAGCGTGCGCGGCGCCACGGGCTCAGCCATCGGTGTTCCTCACTCCCTGTCCTCAGGTGACCAGTGTGACCGCTCGCCGCGCACCCCGCGTCTGGGGGTAGGGGCTGGAAGCGCCAGGTCCGTCGAGGTCCTGGCGTGATCCACCGCTGATCTGGTGTGTGCCCAGGCGCGACATTCCTGTGCGGTGGCCAGGATCGCCACCGCGCTGCATTTAGGCGCGAGCTGCTGTGCCGTCTGCGACAGCTCCAGGGCGCGGCGGTAGTCACCGTCGGTCAACACACGCCAGGCCTTGGTCTCGTAGCACCAGGTGTGGATCTCGTCGTGCTCGGCGTGCTGCGCGCCGGGTGAAGGAGGCTTCGTCACCGCTGACCAGGAAATGTGGCGGCAGGGCCGCCGATGGCCTCCAGCGTGGTCTGGAGGCCGACGTCGAGGTACTGCACCCCGGCCTGGTCGGCCAGCCGTGCTGCGCGGCGCGCCTCGTCGGGCGAGCCGGTGCTCAGCACAACCAACGTCCGTCCCGCGGCGACCGGGAGGACCGCATCGAGGACCTCCCCCACGGCGTCGTAGTCGGTCAGGCACAGGAGTATCACGGGACTCGCGGCGGCGGCCTCAGCGGCCGAACCCGCCCGACGTGCGCCCTCGTGCTCGGCTGCTTCCGCCCGCGCCGACGTCCGGTTCCAGACCGTGACGGCATGTCCGGCGGTGAGCAGCACGTTGGTCACGGCCGTGCCGAGGGCGCCGAGGCCGATCACTGACACCGGCGCGGCGCTCACGACCTCGCCTCCGCCTCGACCGTCGGCCCCAGGTGGAGCGCGCCATGTGCGTCGCCTGACATGCGCAGCTGGAAGCTGTGCGCGACCATCTCCTGGTCGTCGATAAACACCTGCACCATGAGCTGCGGTCCGTGGCGTTCGACGAACGCTACGGCGTCGCGGCCAGCAGTTCGACCACCCGGTCGACCATCGGGTCCGGCCGGTCGGCGGAGTCGCCCGGGTGGTCGACCACTTCGGCCGGCTGGCCGGTGGGTGGGCGAGGCCGGTCGTCCACCGGCGGCCACCGGGTCGCCCACCGGCGGCCGGGTGGCGGCCACTTCGACCACCGGGTCGACCACTCCGGCCACCCCCGGTGGTCAGCGCGCCGAACCACGCCGCGCGGGCCGCGGGTGGGAATGGTGCGGTGATGTCGCCGCCGTCGGGTGCGAGGAGACCCAGCACGCCCGAGGTGAGGGCTGATCGCGCTCACGTTCGCGGCCCTGGCCGTGGGCGTCGCCGCCACCGGACACCCCCACGACGCCCGCTCCTGGGTCGGTGTCGCCGTCGTCGCCACCTACGGGCTGAGCTGCGCCGCGCGCGCGTGGGCCATCGAACCCGAAGCCCGGGAGACCGCGCTGCTGGAGTGTCCGGGGGCGGTCGCCGAGTTTCGGAGGTGCCGGTGATGACGCCCCGTCACGCCCGCGTCGCGGCGACCTTCCGCGCCACCCGGGCGAGTTCCCGCGCGTCGGCGCCCGGCCGGGCATCCAACGCGCTGGCCAGCGGGGCGACGTGCCGCCGGGTCCGCGGCGAGTCCATCCGCGCCACCGCGTCCAGCACCGTCTTGGTCATCGTCAACCCCCGCGGCTCCCCAGCGGCCACGTACACCGCGGCCGCCACGATGCCCGACCGGGTGCGGCCACCCTCGCTGACACCCTCCCACCGTCGCACCGACGCCGCGGCGTGCTGCTCGGCGACGTCCAGCCGACCACGACCCAGCTCGAACCGCGCGGCCACACGATCCGGGTCCCCGAACGGGTCCTCGCGGGTCGGCTGCCACAACTCCCGCGACTTCCCCAGCTCCGCCGTCACGAGGTCCGGGTCGTGCCCGAGTTGGGCCAGGCCGGTCGCGGACTCGGCCAGGCCGCACGCTTCCACGGCCGCCTTCCCGCTCTCCCCGACCACCACCACGCGCCGGTCGTCGCGGGGTATGCGCCAGGACGTGACCTGCCCCAGCTGGAACATCTTCAACCCGTCCTTGGGGTGACCGTGCTCGACGGACGCCAGCCCCGCGTAGTTCAGCGCGAGCGCCTGCACGTAAGCGTCACCGGCCTCGGTGGCCACATCCAACGCGCGGCCGAAGTGGTGCATGGCCCGCTCGTAGCGGGCGGCGTCGAACGCCGCCCAACCCGCCTCGATGTGCAGCTCCGCGACGGCCGTCAGCAGCGCCCGCCTGATCGGCTCGGCGCCGCCGACGTTCAGCAGCCGGCCCGCGCGCGCAGCGGCCGCCGAGCACACGTCCGGGTCGGGCGGGTGCCCGTGCCCGGCCCACCCGAGCCGGCGGGTCGTGTCCCGCACCTTGCCGACGTGGTGCCAGCCGAGCAGGCTCGGCAGCTCCATCGAGTCGGGCGGGGCGGCCAGGTCCAGCAGCTCACCGAGCGCCGGCTGCCCGAACGCGGCGACCGTCCCCGAGAGAATCAACGCGCGGCGACGCATCTCAACGTTCACCCCCTCCGGGGCCTCGGTGACCGGAACACCGTCAACACTTCCAGCGTAGGCGCCATCCGGGCCGTAGTGCGACAGGCCCATCAGCCACCGCGGCACCCCCAGCCCGTCGCAGATACGCACCAACACGTCACGCATCCGCACCCGGCGGCCGTGGATGACCTCGTGCACCTCCGACTGGGACTGCCCCGTGCGGCGCGCGAGCTGATGCTGGGAGACCCCCGCCCCGGTCAGCATCCGATACACCGTGGTGATGTCGCACGCCGCCAACGCGGCGCGCATCTCCGGTGGCTCGAACAACGCCGCATCCAACGGGGCCAGCGGCCCCCCCGGCGTGGACTTGGTGTGGCTCAATGGTGTTCACCGTCTCCCTTGTCCGTGACTGCTAGCACCGTAGCGCCCTATGCTTCACGGCCGGGCCCGGCCACCCACGGTGTCCGTGACACGCGCCGTCCCCCCGGTGGCCGGGCCGCTCGCGGCACCGGCCGCGCGATCCGCGGGACCGAACTCGGCGGCCGCCCAACCACTGCTCGGTGGGTCGCTCATGGCAGCTCGAACAGCTCCGCGAGGACCTCTTCGCAGCGGCCGTGACGCTGCCACACCGCCCGGCTCTCCGAGGGCAGCTCGGCGGGCAGGATCAGCCGGTCACCGCTGGTGCGATGCCGCATCGCCAGTGTCTGGTCTTCCCCGGAGATCGCCACGGAATCCGTCCAGGTCGGGCCGACGCGGACGTAGACCACGGCCGACAGTCGGCCGTGGACGTCGTGGATCAGGTCGTGGCGCCAGCCGTTCCACGCGGTCAGCTTCCGCAGCAGCGGCGTCGCCGGATACGGGGCGCTCACCGGGCACCGCCCACCCGGCCGAGGTCGGGGCCGACCGCCAGCGTGCACGCCCGGCACGGACCCCGCGGGGCGCGGGATCGATCCCGGCGGCCTCCGGCATCTCGTGCCCGCAGCGGGCCACCAGCACCCCGCCCGGTTCGGCGGTGGTCAGGACGTGCGCGTGGAAGTCGGACGGCGACAGCGCCCACCACCGCGGGACGGGCGTCGCCCGGTCGGTCTCATCCACCTTCTCACCTCCCCACTGTCCCAATATGGGACGCGCCTACACTGTCCCATAACGGACCGCACTACGGGAGGGGCCACCCGTGACACTGGACGAAGCCCTGGCCGACCTCCTCGGCCCGGACCACCCACCCGCCGACCGCGACACCCTGGTGGCCGCGATGGTCGAAGCGTGGCGTCGCCGACACCGCAACACCGACGCGGGCGCCGCCATCATCGACGCACTGGCCGAGCACTACTCGTTCCGCGAGATAGAGCAGATGACCGGCGTGCCGCGCACCACGGCGCACCGCTGGTCACGACGGCCCGGCGCCGACGACGAGCCACCACCGGAGTAGCCAGGGCGGTCAGTCGCCCCGGCGGCCCAGCAGCGACCCGAACACCCGGTGGGGCAGCAGCAGCTGCGGCCGGTCGGGCGGCGGCCGGCTCGCACCCGCCGCGTGTTCACCCCACCGATCCCCTCCGGTGGACCGCGTCCCAGACGCGGCGCCCCAGCCGCAGCCGCCGCCCACCGCCGTCGCAATGACGACACAAGCGCCACCCCCGCCCGAACAGCCACCCCAGCGGCTGCAACCGGCGCGGGTCGCCCGCACACCAGTCACACGACGTCCACGGGTAAGCCACACACAAGACGACGTGCAGGCCCAACCAGCCGACCCACGCGCCGAGCAGCTCGACGCGCCACTCCGGCGGCGCCGCCGCGGTGACAACGACCGCGACGATGAACAACACCACGCCAACCACCCGACCCTCTTCGCGCCCGGGCTTCAGACCGGGGCCGCGGCGAGCACCGGCAGCCACCCGTCATCGAC
Organism: Pseudonocardiaceae bacterium; assembly: GCA_050700385.1. GTDB lineage: Bacteria > Actinomycetota > Actinomycetes > Mycobacteriales > Pseudonocardiaceae > WHSY01. Next base: position 4,720 of record JBOHGT010000050.1, read on the forward strand.
GCGCACCAGCCGCGACTGGTCCACCCACGCGTCCAGCCGGGTGTAGACCGTCGTCCGGGACCAGCCGCTCGCGCAGGCGGGCGGTAGCACATCTCCGGCGATCCCCTTCACCCCGGAGATGGTGACGCCGTACATCGACCGCGAGCCCATGCAAGCAGCTGGAGCCGCGTTGCTGGCGCTGGCCCTACAAACGCGGTCGAGGCTGCTCGGGTAGCGCAATCCCGGCTACAACTCGTGGTTGTGTTGGTGGCGCATCACTCGGCGGCCACGTTCGAGGCTGAGGAGCGGGGCCTGTGGAGAGCCGACCGCCGGCTGCTCAGCCGATGTGAGGCTGGGCACGTTCGGCGAGTGCGTCGGTGATCCGGCGCCGCATCGAGGGGTGGATCGAGAGGCCGTCGACGCCGCTGGGGTCGACCCACTTGGCGGCCTTGGTCTCGGTGCCGTCCTGGCGTGGCTCGCCGCCGATGGCGCGGGCGTGGAAGCACACCGAGAACTCCTGACGCACCTCGTCGTCGTCGTAGGCCATGACGTGGCCGGGGTCGGTGTAGAGCCCGACGAGGCCGGTGATCTGCACGTCCACGCCGGTCTCCTCGGCGACTTCACGCATGGCGGCGTCGGCGACGGACTCGCCGAGGTCCATCGCGCCGCCAGGTAGCGCCCAGAAGTCGTTGTCGATCTTGTGGATGAGCAGCAGCCGTCCGCGCTCGTCGCGTACTGCTGCGGTCACCGAGGGGACCAGGCTGTTGGCGGCCGGTGCGGCGGGGTCATGGTAGTAGTCGATGCGGCCCATGGGGACAGGATCCGCCGACCCGCGGTGCCCCGTCAGCTTACCGGGTCGGCGATCTTCCACACCTCGTCGAACGAGCGCATGTAGTGGTCCCACATGCGCCCACTGGGCACCCGCCGCAGGTGCATGACCGGTGACTGTGCGGCCGGCGCGCCGAACGCGTGGCCGTTGATTACCGTCGAAAGCCACCGCGCGAGCCGTCCGACTCGCCGCAGCAATGACGATTACGCGCGTGCGCCGGTGCGTTGAAGGTTGGATCCCCGGCCGGCCCGGTGGGGTGACTCCAGGCCGACCGGGGCCGATCGGCCGCCGGGAACCGGTAGGGGGCCTCAACCGGCGGCCGGCCGGCATCCCGTGCCCGCACCGCGCGATCCAGATGCCGAGGGAGCCGTCGTCCTCGGCGAGGACGTGCGCGCGGAAGTCCACCGGGGACAGCGCCCACCGCACCCCCGGGCCGCTCACCGGCCACCGCCGTCGGGGCAGCTCGAACAGCTCCGCGAGGACCTCTTCGCAGCGGCTGTGTCGCTGCCAGACCGCGCTCGACTCCGAGGGCAGCTCGGCGGGCAGGATCAGCTCGGTCTCGCGGGTGCGGTGGCGCAGGGCGACCGTCTGATCCTCCCCGGCGATGGCCACGCTGTCGGTCCACACGGGACCGCTGCGGACGTAGACGACGGCTTCCAGCCTGCCGTGGGCGTCGTGGATCAGGTCGTGGCGCCAGCCGTTCCAGGAGGTGAGCTTGCGCAGCAGCGGCGTCGCCGGGTATGGGCCGCTCACCGGGCACCATGCCGGTGCCGGCCCCGCCGGGTGGGGCGCCGGTGCCGCCC
>JBOHGT010000051.1:0-13849 GCA_050700385.1 Pseudonocardiaceae bacterium
CCCCCCCACCCCTCTGATCCGGCCTGCCGGACGGGTGAGACGGACCCACTGGACTGGACGGCAACGACGCCATACCGATAACGTCAACGGTATGGCACCACGAGAGCGAACAACAAAAAAGATCACCGTCACCCTGCCGATCGAGGACGCCGACGCCGTGGAGCGCCTGGCCGAGTCCGGCCAGGTTGAGTCCGTCAGCCGGTACGTCACCGAGGCCGTGGCATTCCGCCGCGCCCGCGAGGACGGTCTGGCCGTGCTCGAGCGCCGATTCGGCAAACCACCGGAGTACGCTCTGGAATGGGCCCGCAACCTCATCGCGCGCCGCCTCGGGTCACAAGGCCCCGGCGCGTGAGCCAGGCCTTCGGTGGCTGGGTGCTCGACCAGCACGCCCTCGCCGCCTGGGCCCGAGTCGAGCCCTATGCCCAGTCTCTGGTCTGGTCTGCGATGGAGGTGGGCATGGCCGTGGCCGTCCCGGTCGCGGCGCTGCCCCTGGCCTACGCCGCCACCGGCGAGTCTGACCACGACGTCCTGCGCGCGCTGCTGGACCTCCCGGTGACGCTGCCCGACCCGCTCACCGAGACCGAGGCCCCAGAACTGGGCCGCATCCTGGCCAGCGCCGCAGACCCGGGCGCGCTGGCCCCCGACGCCCTGGCCCTGGTCTGCGTCGTGCATTCCGCCCGCCGCCGGGGCTGGCCGGTCCTCACGGGAAATGCTGTCGCGCTGCGAGGCCTGGACCCAGACCTGGGAATGGACGAGCTGCCGTGACTCACAGCCAGCCGAGGTCCATGAAACCAGCGGCAGCCTCCGGCGCTGGAGCGGCGTTGAAGGCTGCCGCTCCGTCGGGCGGAGGCTTGGGTTAGGCCAGTGGGGTGGTGAGCTGGTCTGCGATCTCGCCCGCAGATCGGCCCGCGCTCCACGCTCTGCCGGGCACATGCGGATGCGCAGGTGGCGCACCGTGACGTCTGCCCGCTCGTCCAGCAGCCGGAACATGCAGCTGGCCAAGGGGGGTGCCCGGTGACCGGCCGGGCGTGGCCGGTGGTGTCGGCGGCCGGGTCGGTGCTGATCGTGGTCGGCATCCTCGCCGACTCTGCTCCGGTGCTCGGGGTCGCGCTCGCGCTGCTGTTCGTGGCGCTGCTTGTCGGGCTCGTGGCGGCCGCGCGGAAGCGGGGCCGGTGATGAGCGCGCGGACGGTGCGTGTGGTGACCGTTCTCGCGGTGCTGCTGGTCGCCGCGGTGGCCGCGGTCGTGTCCTACGCCCACATGGCCGAGCTCGGCCACCGGGCCGATGAGGGGTGGCGGGCGCTGCTGCTCCCGCTGTCCGTCGACGGGCTCGTAGTGGCCGGGAGCATGGTGCTGCTGAACCGGCGCCGGGCGGGTCTGGCCGCCGGGTGGCTGCCGTGGGTGGCGCTGCTCGCCGGGGTGGGCGCCTCCCTCGCCGCGAACGTCGCGGCCGCCGAGCCGACCGTCACGGCCCGAGTGGTCGCGGCGTGGCCCGCGGTCGCGTTCGCGTTCGAGCTGCTCTTGCAGCAGCGGCGCCCGGTGGTCGCCCCGCTGGCCGCCCGGTTGGCCGCCATGGTCGCTACCGGGCGGGACACCGGCCGCCCGGTCAGGCGCCGCACCGTGGCCCGGGAGCTGGGAGTCAGCGAGCACCGCGCGACGCAGCTGCTCGCCGCGACCAACGGGCGGCCGTCATGACCCGCCCGGACCGCGACCGCGAGCAGGAGGCGGACCGGGCGGGCGAGGTCGTGTCGTTCCCGGGCGCCGAGCCGGCCGAGCAGCAGCCGGTGCCGCGCGCGAGAAGCACAGCGCCCCTCGATACGGTTGTTGGTGAAGGGCGGTGGCACGCGGTGGATACAGAAGACAACATCACGATGGGCCGGCGGCTGCGCCGCATCCGCTTGGCGCGTCGCAAGACGCAGCAGGTGGTCGCCGACCGGGCGGGCATCAGCAAGGGTTATCTGTCCATGCTCGAACGCGGCGAGCGGACGTTGGACAGCCTGAGGCTGATTGTCGCGCTGGCGGGCGCGCTGGAGATCGCGCCCTCGGAGCTGACGGAGATCCCGATACCGGCGCCGGGCAACGGGCACACCGACAGCGTCGTGGAGGCAGTACGTCTTGCGCTGGACGCTGTCGCCGTCAACTCGCCCGGCGGGCTGGTGCTCCCGGCTGACGTGCTGGCCGGGCGGGTGACCCGGCTACACGAGATGAGCCGACGTGCCCGGTTCCCCGAGGTCGCCGGCGACCTGCCCGGCCTGATCCGCGACCTGCACACCAGCATCGCGGCCGGTCGTGACGTTCCCGAGCTGCTCGCCTTGGCCGTACACCTGCACGTGCACGTCACTCGTATGTGGCTCGGCTACGCGGGGGCACCCGTCGACCTGCGACGGCGGGCTGTGTTCCTGGCCCGGAACATGGCCCAGGAACACGGTGAGCCGACCACGCTCGGCATGGCCGCGTACGGCACGGCTGACGTGCTGCTGACCGGTGGGGGGACCGCCGGGCTGGCGCGGGCCGAACTGGACTCCGTCACACTGCCTGCGGCCACGGCGGACACGGTCGGTCTCTTGTGCGCGGTCACCGCGACGCGCGCTCTGCTCGCCGCAGTGGACGGCCGGCCCGGTGACACCGACGCAGCGATGGAGTCCGCTGCGGATCTGGCGGCGCGGTTCGGGGAGATCGGCGAGGCCGACCCGCTGGGGTTCAGCTTCGGCCCGGTCAACGTCGGGATTCGGCGGATGGGGCTCGCGCTCGACGCGCGCGAGCCCGACCGGGCGGTGAGCATCGCCCGGGACGTGCGCCCGGAGCAGAACCCCTTCACTACTACCCGTGTCAGGTACTGGATCGACTACGGTCGGGGCGCGGCCCGGTTGCGGAGACAGCGCGACGATGCGATCCGCGCGTTCCGCACGGCCGAGGAGCTCTTCCCGGTTCGGGTGTACCGCGACCCATTGGCCCGCGACGCGATCGCCGGGCTGGTCGAGCGTTCCCGGGCCGACGCGGCCGGCCGGGAGCTGCGGGGACTGGCGTCACGGGCCGGGCTGCTGTAACTAGCCCGATCGGGGGAGTGTGCTGCTCGCCGACTGGCGCGGCCCGGGTCGTCGGGCCGGAAGCCGTCCAGCCGCGTCACTGCAAGTGGGTGGTGCTACGTACGTGCCGGTGACGGTCTTTCCTCGGCAGGGCGCAACGAACTCGCAGCAGGAACTGTGGGCGCGCTACGCACGATTGTGTCCTGCGCCCAACGCTCGCTGAAACCGGCAATGAACGCGAGACCGCAGAAGAAGAAGAGCTCGGCGCTGGTGCCCGAAGCGGTTGCCGGTGGTGTCAGAGGGAGCAGTCCACCCTGGACCAAGATGAACAGGGCTGCACCGAAGAGAGCGCCGATGATCGGCCTGAAGCTACCGGTGAGGACCGTGACTCTCGGGCTCTGCTCGATGTCGACATCGAGGTGCTGCCCGCGGGTCGTACGCGTCATCACGCTGACCACTGCCCCGATCGCTCCGCTGGCGAGGCATACTGCAAGTGTTTCCAGCTCCAAACTCGAGAACGTTGTGGACAACCATGTCGCCAGCACGAAGAGGATCGATGCCCCCATGATTCCGAACGGTAGACCGAAAAGATAGCTCTGCAAGGATGCTCTCCCGGAGGCATCCCTGACGAAGTTGTGCAACCGATCGAGCTCTCTACTTGCAGAGGCAACCGCAGCGTCGAGACGTTCACGGCCGGCGTCGGTACTCTCGTCCGTCGGAAGCGAGTCCAGGACATTCAGGAGGTAGACGACGACCGAGTAGACGGTTTGGACCACGACATCCTTCGGACGTCCCGTGAGGAGCACGCTGGACTGCCGCTCCTCACAAAGCGTACGCCACAACACCTCTTCGAAGCTCGGCGGGGCCATTGCCGACTTGGCCCCATCGTAGGCCAGCCGGATCTTGTACCCGTCCGCGACCTCCAAGAGCACTGCACCGGCGTGCATCTTCTTGGCGAAGTAAGCTTGAGCGATCGTGCCGTTGTTTATCTTCTCGAACTCCTTCCGAACCCTCCAGTATTTCGCCTTGGTAGAGCCGTCGCGATAGGTCTTGATCAGATCTTCTATGGAGTAGCCCCACACCTCGTCGTCATGGGTTCCACCGCCACGACCTTGGCCATCGAGATCGGAGACCTGTTCGGACTGGCCCGTCACCAGACGTGGGCCCGGATCCGCGTGCGGTGGTTGCCCGGCCGGCAGGCCAGGAGCGTTGGTACGTGTCATGACCACACCTCGGAGCGCAGGAAGAGCAACCGCTTGATCGGCTCGTGACTGAGAGTACAGCGCCGTAGGAAAGATCGGATTCATTTTCCGGCCGGGGGACCGTGTCGAGCCCGGAAGCGGGACTGCTGCTTCGCCCGGGAGCCGGTCAGCGACCGACGCCGAGCTCGCGGGCGATCAGCATGCGCTGCACCTCCGAGGTGCCCTCGCCGATCTCGAGGATCTTCGCGTCCCGGTAGAACCGTCCGACCGGGAACTCGTTCATGAAGCCGTAGCCGCCGAAGATCTGGGTGGCGTCGCGGGCGTTGTCCATCGCGGCGTTCGAGGAGACGAGCTTGGCGATCGCGGCCTCCTTCTTGAACGGTTCGCCGCGCAGCAGCCTGCTGGCCGCGTGCTGGTATGCCAGTCGTGCGGTGTGCACCCGGGCCGCCATGTCCGCGACCTTGAACTGGATGGCCTGGTGGGAGCCGATGGGGTGACCGAACGCCTCCCGCTCCCGGGCATACCGCAGGCACTCGTCGACGCAGCCCTGTGCCAGCCCGACACCCACCGCGGCGATCGCGATACGCCCCTCGTCGAGGATCCGCAGGAACTGCGCGTAGCCGCGACCACGCTCGCCGAGCAGGTTCGCCTCCGGCACCCGGCAATCGGTGAAGGACAGCCCGCGCGTGTCCGAGGCGTTCCAGCCGACCTTGGAATACTTCGGCGCGACGGCGAAACCGGGGGTGTCGGCCGGGACGAGGATCGCGGAGATGTCCTTGTGGCCGTTCTCGCGGATGCCGGTCACCGCGGTCACGGCCACCACCGAAGTGATGTCGGTCCCGGAGTTGGTGATGAACGCCTTCGAGCCGTTGATCACCCAGTCGCCGCCGTCCACCCTCGCGGTGGTGCGGGTGGCCCCGGCGTCCGACCCGCCGCCGGGCTCGGTGAGCCCGAAGGCCGCGAGCCTCTCCCCGGTACACAGCTGCGGCAGCCAGGCCTGCCGCTGCTCCTCGGTGCCGAACCGGAAGATCGGCATCGCGCCCAACGACACCCCCGCCTCCAGCGTGACGGCCACCGACGAGTCGACCCGCGCCAGCTCCTCCAGCGCCAGGCACAGCACGAAGTAGTCGCCGCCCATCCCGCCGTACTCCTCGGGGAAGGGCAACCCGAACAGCCCCATCCGCCCCATCGCGGCGACGAGGTCGTAGGGGAACTCCGCACGCTCGTAGTACCCCCCGATGACCGGCGCCACGTCCTCGCGGGCGAACTCCTCGACGGTCTTGCGCAGCGCCTCGTACTCCTCGGGTAGGCGGTGGTCGAGCATCGGACTCACTCCCCCGTGCAGCGGAGCGCTTGTTAGCGCTCATTAACATCAGCCCCGATGTTAATCTCCGCTAACCGATGCGTCTACCATGGGCGCATGGCGACCCGTGCGATCCCCGTCACAAGCGCTCCGGCCCGTTCCCGGACCCGGCGCGACGACATCCTGGCCGCGGCGGCGCGGCTGTTCGCCGAGCGCGGTTACCACGGCGTCCCCATCGAGGACATCGGCCGGGCCGTGGGCATCTCCGGCCCCGGGCTCTACCGCCACTTCCCGAGCAAGGAGTCCGTGCTCGCGCGGATGCTGCTCGCGATCAGCGAGCGGCTGGTCGCGGAGGGCGCGCGCCGCGTCGCCGATGCCACCGACCCGTCCGATGCGCTGGACGCGCTGCTGGTCGGCCACATCGAGTTCGCGCTGACCGAACCCGCGCTGATCACAGTGCACGACCGGGAGCTGGGCAACGTTCCCGAGCCGCAGCGGCGCGAGGTCCGGCGGATGCAGCGCCGCTACGTCGAACAGTGGGTGGCGGTGCTCGCGCAGCTGTCCCCCGAGTGTCCGGCGGCCACGCTGCGCGCCGCGACCCACGCCGCGTTCGGCCTGCTCAACTCCACCCCGTACAGCGCGGCTGCAGTGAGCCGGGAGGTCATGGCAGGGCTGCTTCACTCGATGGCGCAACACGCCCTCACCGGCGCCGCCGGCAGCTACACCGGGGCCTAGGGTCCACGACGGACTATGGAGGAGTGTTGATGGGGCAGACCAGTGGACGGCACTTCCGGCAGGCGGCGGCATGACCGAGCTCGCGCAGGCGTTGCGGCAAGCGCTCGACGGGGAGGTCGCCTTCGACGACTACACCCGCCACCTGTTCTCCCGCGACGCGAGCATGTACTCGATCACCCCGCGGGGCGTGGCCTATCCCCGGCACGCCGGCGACGTCGCGGCCGCGGTCTCGGTGGCCGCCGAGCACGGCGTGCCGGTGCTGCCCCGCGGGGCTGGCACCAGCCTCGCCGGGCAGACCGTCGGCGACGCCGTCGTGCTCGACTTCTCCCGGCACATGGACCGCATCTGCGAGATCGACGCCGGGGCGCGTACCGCCCGTGTGCAGCCCGGCGTCGTGCAGGACCAGCTCAACCGCGCCGCGGCCGCGCACGGCCTGATGTTCGGCCCCGACACCTCCACCTCCGACCGCGCGACGATCGGCGGGATGATCGGCAATAACTCCGCGGGCAGCGGGTCGGTGCGCCACGGCATGACCATCGACCACGTCCGCGCGCTGGACGTGGTGCTCTCCGACGCCAGCACCGCGCGGTTCGAGCCCGTCGACGCCACCGAACGCGCGCGCCGCGCGCAGCCGCCCACCCTGGAGGGCCGGATCTACGCCGGGCTGCCGTCCCTGGTGGACTCGCATCGCGACGTGATCAACACCGGCTACCCGCGGTACTGGCGCCGCGCCGGCGGCTACCGGCTGGATCGGCTCGCCGAGGGCCCGTTCGACCTGGCGCGCTTCGTGGTGGGTTCCGAGGGCACCCTGGTGATCGCCACCGAGGCGACCGTGGGGCTCGTCCCCAAGCCCTCGCGGACCGTCATCGCCGTCGGGCACTTCCGCTCCACCCCGGCGGCCATCGCCGCAACCGAGGACGCGCTGGCCTGCGGGCCCGCCGCGGTGGAGCTGATTGACCGCACCATCCTCGACCTCTCTCGCTCCAAGATCGAGTACGCCGCACTCGGCTCGATCCTCGAGGGTGAGCCGGACGCGCTGCTGTTCGTCACCTTCAGCGGTGCCGACGCCGCCGGGCCGATCGCGAGCCTGCACCGGCTGGCCGCGCTGTGGGACCGGCACGGCCACGGCTACCACACGCTGCGCGCGGTCACCCCCGCCCAGCAGCACGCGCTGCTCAAGGTCCGCAAGGCCGGTCTCGGGCTACTGATGTCCGCCGGCGAGGGCACGACCCGCCCGGTGGCCTTCATCGAGGACACCGCCGTCGACCCCGCCCGGCTGGCCGAGTACACCGAGCGGTTCGCGAAGGTCCTCGACCGGCACGGCCTGCGGGCCGGCTTCTACGGGCACGCCTCGGTGGGCTGCCTGCATGTCCGCCCGTTCGTCGACCTGTCGCGGCCCGAGGAGGTGGCGCAGCTGCGCGTGGTCGCCGAGGAGATCGCACACCTGGTCACCGAGTTCGGCGGCGTCAACTCCAGCGAGCACGGCGACGGGCTGGCCCGCAGCGAGTTCAACCGCCAGCTGTTCGGCGACGAGCTCTACGAGGCGATGCGGGTCGTCAAACGGATCTTCGACCCGGACAACCGGCTGAACCCCGGCAAGATCGTCGACGCGCCTGCGATGACCGAGCACCTGCGCGACGCCGCGCTGCCGCCGGCCGGTCCACTCCGGACGAAGCTCGACTTCTCGGTGGTCAGCGGGGGCCGTGGCAACAGCATGCGGGGTGCGGCCGACCGGTGCATGAACATCGGGCTGTGCCGCAAGAGCGACACCGGCGTGATGTGCCCGTCGTACATGGCCACCCGGCGCGAAGAGGACTCCACCCGCGGCCGGGCCAACGCACTGGTGAAGGCACTGTCCGAACCGGACCCGCGGGCCGCGCTCGGTGAGGAGCGGCTACACGAGGTGCTCGACCTGTGCCTGATGTGCAAGGCGTGCAAGAGCGAGTGCCCGCTGGGCGTGGACATGGCAACGCTGAAGAGCGAGGCGCTGGCGCAGCACCACGAGGTGCACGGCACCCCGCTGCGCTCGCGGGTCTTCGGCGCCATTCGCGCGCTCAACCGGATCGGCTCGGCCACCGCGCCGCTGTCCAACCTGACCGGACGGGTGCCGCTGCTGCGTCGCGTGCTGGGGATCGCGCCGCAGCGCCCGCTTCCCACCTTCGCCCGGCGCAACCTCGTCCGCTGGTCGCGCTCTCGCCCGGCGGCGCCTGCGCCGCGCGGGACCGTCACGTTCCTCGCCGACTCGTTCACCAGCTACACCGAGCCGGGCGTGGGAATCGCCGCCATCGAGTTGCTCGAGCGCGCCGGCTGGCGGGTGGAGCTGGCCGACTCCGGGTGCTGCGGCAGGGCCGCCTTCTCCAAGGGGCTGCTCGACACCGCGACCCGCCAGGCCCGCGCGCTGGTCGACGCGCTGGCGGGCACGACCGGTCCGATCGTCGGCTGCGAGCCGTCCTGTCTGCTCACGCTACGCGACGAGCACCGCGCGTTGCTGGGTGACAACCAGCGGGTCGCCGGGGTCGCCCGCCGCGCCAGACTGGTCGATGAGCTGCTCGTCGGGGCCATCGACGACGGCGCGCTGCGGCTGACCGAGGACGCCTGGCCCGCTGGACGGCGGATCCTCTTCCACGGGCACTGCCACCAGAAGGCCGAGGTCGGCACCGCCGCAACGGTCGCGCTGCTGCGGCGCATCCCCGGCGCGGAGGTCGTCGAACTCGACGCCGGCTGCTGCGGGATGGCCGGGTCGTTCGGTTTCGAGGCCGAGCACTACGCGCTGTCGATGACCGTCGGGGAGGACCGGCTGTTCCCGGCGGTTCGCGGCGAGCCCGGGGACACCGTCGTCGCCGCGACCGGGGTGTCGTGCCGCCAGCAGATCGCCCACGGCACCGCACGCCGCGCCCGCCACCCCGTCGAGCTCGTCCGCGCCGCCCTCGCGCCGTGATCCCACCCGGGGAGTGGCCCTGGGAGAACTCGGTGGCCCTGGGAGAGCTCGGTCTTCGGCGCCTGGGCGGAGCTCAGTCGTCGTCTTCGGCGCAGTCCCCGGGGGTGGTCTCGATGTCCTCGTGGACCGCGTCATCGGGGTGCAGCGCTTTCACGGTGTGCTCGCGCACCGGCCTCAGCTCGACCTCGCCGAAGCGCCCGCGGCGCACCGCGACGGCGCTCATCGGCAAAGGCCTGTTCTGCCGATGACGGGGAGTGATGGTCATACCGGCCTGCGGTCGACGGCCGGTGACAGACGTGCGCATGGCGTCCTTCTCTGTGGCGGTTCATGCGGTGGCGGCCGCTCGGCGGGCACCGGCGCCGCGGCCAGCAGGGCGGGAGGACCTGCGCGTGCGCGTGGAACCGTCGCGTGAGCGGATCTCGATTGGTGGACGGCAACCAGCCCGATCACGATCCGGACGCTCGCCCGCGCTGAAGCCTACTCCCCTTGCTCGGTGGCGGGAACCGGCGATCGGGTGTCGCCACGTGGCAGGTTACGCCGCATCCTGGGGAATGTCGGCCGCCGCCGCGGCGGGTGCACCGCGCCAGCCCGCATCACCCGCTTGGCGTAGGCTCCGCGCGCCACGGGAGCAGCAGGAGGGAGGCCGGAGTGGACGTCGAAGTGCTGCAGCAGCGGGTGCGCGAGCTACCCATCGGGGGTGCAGTGACGACTGTGGGTGCGGTATGAGCGCGCCGGACCGAGCCGGTGCAGGCCGGTCCAAGCCCGCCACGTCGCCGACCACGATGCTCACCTGGGCCGGGGTCGGCGCGTCCCGCCTCGAGGCTGTCCGAGTCGTCCTCGGCGGGCGTGGCATGCGCGCCACCGGCTCGATGGTCGCCGCCGCGGTCGGTGACGTGCCGGCGTTCTCCGCGTCGTACACGCTGGCCACCGACGAGGCCGGGGTGATGAGCCGGCTCAGTGTGCGCACCATCAGGGCCAGCGGTGAGCAGCATGTCGCGCTGAACCGCTCCGAGGAGGGCATCTGGCTGGTCGACCACGGCTCGGGGGCCGCGCGTACCGACTTCGACGGCGCGCTGGACGTCGACCTGGCCTACAGCCCGCTGTTCAACGCCCTGCCGGTGCGCAGGCTCGGGCTGCACCGCGCCGAGTCCGAGCACGACCTGCCGATAGTGTTCGTCGCGCTGCCGACACTCGAGGTCGAGCTGGTCCGCCAGACCTACCGCACCGTCTCGCTGGGCGAGCAGCCGGTGGTGTCCTTCGGGTCGGAGGCGTTCCATGCCGACCTCACCGTGGACACCGAGGGCCTCGTGCTCGATTACCCCGGGCTGGCCCGCCGCCTGCCCTCGTGAATGATTTCGGTAGCCCTGGCTACCGAAATCATTCACGACGGGGCGAGCTGGACGGTGGTCTCCGCACGGCGTGGCTCGACGTCCGGGTCGGCCGGGATCGCCCGCACCACCACGGCGTGCGGGCCGGGAGACAGCTCAGCCGTCCGGATCCCGAACCGGTGCCGCCCGCCGACGGCCGGCACGCCCCGCGCGGTCGGGACGGCGGCGATGCGCTCGGAGTCCAGCCACACCTCGATGCCCGCCAGCCCGGCGACGGCGCCGGACCCGCCGCCGGTCGCCACGTCGAGCAGCATCCGGCCGCGCGGCAGCGGACGGCCCGGCTCGGGGGGCTGCCCGGCCGCATCCAGCGCCTGTACGGCCACCGCCGGTGCGGCCGGTCGCGCGGCCGGCTGCGGTGGGGGCAGGGTCAGCGGCTCCCGGCCGGCGCGCGTCCCCGGCGGGTAGCCGAACAGCACGCTGCTCGAGACGACGTCGACACCGGGGGAGTCCGGCGCGACGAGCGTCACCGGGAGCACCCGGTAGCCGAGTGCCGCCGCGGGCAGGTCGGCCACCACGGGGAACACCGAACCGCGCTGCGGCACGGTGCCGGGCACCGCGGGTCGCACCGGTGCCCGGGCGGTGCCGACCATCGCGGTGATCTCTCCCAGCGGCTCGGCAGACTCCGGTCGCAGCAGGGCCCGCAGCTGGGCGGACACCGCGCCGGCCGGTACCGCCACCCCCGCCCCGGGCGCGGTACCGGGCAACACCAGATGGGCCGGGTCGACCACGTCCCGGCGCGGGGTGACGGGTCGTGCCGGCGCGCCGCCGGAGATCCCGATCGCGTCCACCCGGACCCGCGCGCTGCCACCGGGCGGGCCGGTGAAGCCGAACAGCACGTCGGCCTGCGGCCACGGGGCGACCATGTCGGCGGCGGCCACCGGCAGGCCGTCGCGGAGCACGACCAGCCCGTCGCGGCGCAGCACCACCTCGAAGCGGTGCGTCACGCCGGGGGCCTGCACGGCCGCTTCGGTGTGCGGTGCCGTAACCCGGCCGCTGCGCTGCACCCCGGGGCCGGCGGCGATCGTCACGGGGCCGTCGCCGATCGTCACGGGGCCGCCCCCGATGACCACCCGGAGAGCGCCCGGGGGCAGCGCGGGATCCGCGGCGCCCGGCGCGGCGCCCACCGCGTCGGCCGGTCCGGGCACCAGGTCGATGGAGAGTGCACCGCCGGCGCCGGCCGCGTCGGTGACCACCGCGACCCGGCCGAGCTCGCCGTGCGGCCCGGCTGCGAGCCGCAGCGGGACGGCGGGCAGCAGGGTGTGCAGCGTGCTGCCGCAGTCCAGCTGCAGCACGAGCCGCCCGGCTTCGGCGCCGCTGCCGGATCCGGCGCGCAGGCAGAACTTCCCGGCCGAGGCGAACCGCCAGTGCGTGGAGTCGGGTGCCGGCACGCCGCCCGGATCGTCGAAGTCGTCGACGTAGCCGTAGTGCTGCTGCCAGCCGGTGTCCGGCTGCCGGACGAGCGTGCCGAACCCGAAGACCGGCAGCGAGCGGCGCCCCACGGCGTCCACCGACCGCACCTGCACGCGGTAGGCGCTGCCGGGCCGCAACCCGGTGAGCTCGGCGCCCGGCCCGGCCACGACCCGCCGCATGTCCGGCCCGCCCTGCTCCCCCCAGCGCACCTGGTAGCCGGCCGCGCCCTCGGCCGTGCGCCCGCCGGGCAGCCCGGGGCCCCAGCTGACCTGCAGCCGGTCCTGCTCGGCGCGCACCCGCAGCCCTCCCGGCGGATCGGGCGGTGGGCCGGGATCGGGCAGCGTGACGATCCCGGTGGCGAACTCCTCGACGACGACCGGTGCGGTGACGGGCGGGTCGGCGAGCAGCGCGTCGAGGTCATCGACGGTGCTGCTGCGCAGCGTCAGCACGGCCGCAACGAGGACGGCCGCTGCGCCCAGCGCGGCCGCGACCCGCGCACGCCACCCCATGACCAGCCAGGCTAGAGCGCTGCGTGGCCGGCGTCACTCGTGCCGGCGGCAGTGATCCGCCCGGCTGCACCCAGCGCGGCCTGCTCCCCGCCACGCACGGCGACCAACTGCACTCCGGCGGGCAACCCGGTGACGCCGCCGGCGGGCACCGAGACCGCGGGCAGGCCGAGCAGGCTGAACGGCAGCGTGAGCGAGAGCAGCGCGGCGCGGACCTCGACCGTCGAGCCGCCTGCTACCTCGACGCGCTGCGCGCCGATCGGCGTGGCGCGCAGCGGGGTGGTCGGGGTGAGCAGCAGGTCGACCCCGGACAGGTGCTCGAGCAGCTGCGCGCCGATCCCGCGCCGGGTGCGCTGCGCGGTCACGTAGTCGGCCGCGGACTGCTCGGCAACGGCGAGCAGCCGGGTGCGGGTGGCGGGCTGGTAGTCCTCCGGGTGGTGCGACAGCCAGTCGCGGTGGGTCGCGTATGCCTCCGCGCCGACGATCACCCGGTAGGTTGCGGCGAGCTCATCGATGCCCGGCATCGTCAGGTCGCGCAGCTGCGCCCCGGCAGCGGCCAGCGCCTGCGCCGCGCGGTCCACGCCGGCTGCGATCGCCGGGTCGTGCACCCGCCAGTAGGTGTCGGTGGGGTGGCCGATCACAGTGCCGTCGAGCGGCGCCCCGGGGTCGAAGGACCGCCCGGTGAGCGCGCCGAACGCGGCGGCGACGGTGCCGACGTCCGCGCCGAGCAGCCCGACGTGGTCGCAGGTCTCCGACAGCGGGAACACCCCGGTAGTGGGCAGCGCACCATGCGCCGGCTTGAGTCCCACCACCCCGCACAGCGCCGCCGGGGTGCGCACCGAGCACCCGGTGTCGGTACCCAGCGCCAGCGGCACCAGCCCGGCTGCCACCGCGGCGGCCGAGCCGCTCGACGACCCGCCGGTGATCCGGGTGGGGTCGTGCGGGTTGCGGCACGGGCCCTGCACCGCGACATCCCCGGTGGGGCCGTAGGCGAACTCGTGGGTGTGCGTCTTGGCGACGACGACCGCGCCGGCCCCGCGCAGCGCCGCCACGACGGGCGCATCGGCGGTGGCGGGCGGGGCGCCGGCGAGCACCGCGCTGCCACACCGGGTCGGCAGCCCGGCCACGTCGATGATGTCCTTGACCGCCACCGGCATCCCGTGCAACGGGCCCGGGCCGGGTCGCTGGGCGCGGGCGTGATCGGGTTCGAGGTGTACGACGGCGTTGTGCGGGTCGGCGGCCAGCGCGGCGAGCACGCGCTCCAGATCGGGCACGCCCGCGATCCTGCCGCACCCTCGATTGCCGCGTTCTGGTGCCAGAACGCGGTTACCGACCCGTGGGT
>JBOHGT010000052.1:0-16045 GCA_050700385.1 Pseudonocardiaceae bacterium
GGGCGCCAGCCAGTGCCACGATCTCGGAGAGGGTCAATTCACGCTGTCCGTGCTCGATGCGGTGCAGGGTGGATCTGCTCATCCCGGCCAGTCCGGCGATCACCCGCAGCGACTTGTTCCGGGATACGCGGATTCGCTGGAGGCGCAGGCCGATCGTGCGCATGGCGTCCCTCATGGCGTCGGTGGATTTCGCCGCTGCGGGGGGTGGCGGTGGTGCGGGGCGGTCGCCGCCGGGGTGCCCGGTCGGCTGCCGACCGGCGCCGGTGGCTTCGCGGAGCTTGGTGGAGATCTGGGTGAGCTGGGACACATCGAGTCGTACGGTGATCCGGCAGTCCCCGCAGGTCGGGCACAGGCTCGCGGTGTCGTCGCCGCAGGTGGTCGGGTGCTCGGTGCCGTCGGGGTCGTCCATGTGCCCTCCTCGCCTGTGTTCGGGCACGGTGAGCGCTGGGGCCGGGGTGGCGGTAGCGGGGCCGCCCGCAGCCGGTTTCTGCGCTGTCACCCCGGGTTGTCACCCCTCTAAGATCAAAACCCGTGACGGTGGACGGAGGGGACCTGGGGGCTGTTCGGGCCAGGCTGGCGAGCTTGCGGCGTCAGCTGGGTGGGCGGCTGGCGATGTACCGGACGGCGGCCGGGGTGTCCCAGCCTGAACTGGGCCGGGCGCTGGGCAGAACACGCAGCGCGGTCTCGAAGGTCGAGAACGGCAGGCGCGGAATGCCCGCAACCCTGTGGAAGATCGCGGACGACGTGTGCCGCGCCGACGGTGCCTTGCTGACCGAGCACACCGCCTTGACGGAGGCGGAACAGGACTACCGTGGGCGTTGTCATGCCCAGCTCCGCCAGCGCCGTCAGGCCGCAGCGCAGGCCGAGGCGCAGCGCGACACCTCGCCGGTGTCGCCGGTGGGGTGGCAGCCTGCTCCGGTGGCCGGGCACGATGGGTGGCCGGGTACGGGCCTGGTGAGCGGTGAGCTGGCCGAGGAGCTGATGGCAGTGGTCACACGATTAGTGCGGTCGCTGGGGCGCCGCGACGCGATGCGGCTGGCCGGGTGGGTGCTCGCGGCGATGGGCCTGTCGGGGTTGGACGCCGACGAGTACGCGCGGGTGGCGCAGGCGGTGGAGTCGCCGCAGCGGGTAGACTCCCAGGTCATCCAGAACCTGGCGGTCACCCTGGCCCAGTGCAAGCGCCTGGAGGACAAGCTCGGGCCGTGCGAGGTCCTCGACACCGTGCTGGCCCAGCACGGGCTGGTGCGCCGCCTGCGGGAGGGCGGGTGCCCGGACGGACTGATCAAGCCGCTCCGGCTGGTGGACAGCAACATGGCGTCCACCATCGGTACCTGCCTGGTCAATATGAACCACCCCGAGACGGCCATGGGCTACTTCGCGCAGGCCCGCAGAGCCGGTCACGACGCCGGTAACCCCGCCTGCGCCGCATATGCGGCAGCCAACGCCTGCATGGCGGCGTTCCTGCGCGGGGACACACCCACCGCGCTGGACACGGCCGCCGCCGCTCGCAGCTTGGCCGCGCGCACCGGCGACACCCAACTCAAAGCCCTGGCCGAGCAGATGGCCGCGGCCGCATACGCACGCGACGGCCAGTACGGGCCCTGCATGGCCGCATCGTCTCGCGCCCACGAACTCCTCGACAGCCCGAACGGTCGTACCGCCGACTCACCGGCGTACTGGATGCACCACGGCACGGTGGACAGTCAACGCAGCCTGTTCCTGTGCCTGCTGGGCAGATCCAAGGATGCGGTCGACGCGGCAACCAACGCCCGAGCACGATTCAACCGCACCTTCGTCGGTAGCTACGGCCGCTGCCAAGTGCGACTCGGGCACGCACTGGTGCTCTCCCGAGAGGTCACCGAAGCCGCTCGCGTCCTCGGCGACGCGGCCGGCCACGCCAGCCAGTCGCCACGACTGACCCACGAGCTACACACCACCCGAGCGTTGATGCGACCCTGGGAAAACACCAAACCCGTCAGAACACTCGACACCCAACTACAAGCCCACGGACTCACACCAACCCGTTAATGTCCCCCGCCGCAGGGATGCGCCACATCTCAGTCGACGCCCCAGGGCCACGTCAAGATCGCCGTACGTAGTCGGCACCTACCCTGAGTAGCAATTGGGCCTGCTGCTGCCCCTCGCCTCGGTGCATGCACCCCTGCTCCTCGTCCGATCGTTGCTGCGCTCGGGTGATTCGGTTCCGAATAGCAGTTCACGGGGGTCCACGAGTGCGATTCGGTTCCGAATGGCGTCCGGGGAGACGAGCACCACTGCGATTCGGTTCCGAATGGCGCGTGGTGAGCCTGGCCCGAGCGGGTGTCACCGAGTGTTATGGGTCTACCACAGAAAGTGATCTTGACGTGGCCCTTGGGTCGTCGTGAGCGCGCACACCAGACCGGCGATGTCGGCGGTGGCCGGTGGCAGGGCAGTGAGCCGAGCGCAATTTTCCCAGCTCGAACGCCTCACCGCCGGCAACCTGCGCTTCGGCATCCATGAATGCCCACCCCTCGGCGCGTCTACTCCGCGCTTGGGGTCAGCGATCGCGTTCTATGCCCTCTTGATCGGGCGGCTCTTTGCGACACGAGGAGGGGGACAAGGTCAGGGACTGCGGGTCCTGTTTCTATGCCCTCTTGATCGGGCGGCTCTTTGCGACCCTTCGGCGTGTCGCGGGTGGTGTGACCTGCGGTGATAGTACTCGGTTGCGAGGACCTCGCCAACCGCGATCTTCACGGGAGCCGCGGGAGGCGCCTGGTCGCTCGGATTGTGGTCCTGAGCTGCGGAAACGGTGTTGCGAGGACCGAGGCTCGGCGGGGGCGTTCCGCGGCAGGCGGTACGGGGGTGCGTGGGGCTCAGGGGGGTGGTCAGCGGACGATCCAGTAGTCGGAGCGTTCTTCGACGACGCGGGCGCCGATGATGTAGCGGTCGGTGAAGGTCTGGGTGGTGGTGGGGTAGAGCCGTACCTGGTCTTCGAGGGTGTCGATGCGGCGGCGGATTTCGGCGCGCAGGGCGCGTAGCTCGTCCTGGGAGCGCACCTCGCATTCGAAGACCGAGAGCTGTACCCGGGGGCCGTAGCCGGAGAGCAGCGCGGCGATGTCCTCGCGGCGGCCGTCGTCGGTGATGTCGTAGCAGACAATGACGATCATGTGGGGTCACTTCCAGCGTAGTGGCTGGTAGGGCTCGTCCGGGTCGAGCAGGGTTCGGGCGAACAGCTTGGCCTGCAGGCCCATCGCGACCCGGTAGGAGACCCGCCGGCCGGAGGGCTGGTGGGTGGTCAGGGTGAGCATGCGCCGTTCGTAGGCGGCGAGGAATGCGTGCCGGGCGTCGGCGCCCATCCGGCAGCCGAGGCTCGGGTCGTGCTCGAACTGCTCGGGACGCACCTGCCCGGTGCTGACGCAGCGCCAGACGGCGACATCGACGGTGATCGGCCGGAACTCCTCCATGAGGTCGAGGGCGAGCGCGGGCCGGCCCCAGCGGTGCTGATGCAGGAACCCGACCATCGGATCCAGCCCGGCCTGCTCGGCCGCGGCGATCGCCTCGTGGGAGAGCAGGGTGTACCCGAAGGACAGCATGGAGTTGACGGGATCGGGCGGTGGCGTCGCTGCCGGCCGCCGAAGCCCCATTCCGGGTCGAGCATCCGTTGCAGGGCTTGGAAGTACTCGCGGGAGGCGGTGCCCTCGACGCCGCGCAGCGCGTCCAGCGAGGGGCGCGCGCTGAGGCCGGCGGCCAGCTCCGCGAGCAGGTCTGCGGCGACGGCGGCCTGCTCGTCGTCCTCACGGCGGGCGGCCCGCAGCAGCGCCACCCGCAGGTTTCCGACCTTGCCATCGACCAGCGCGGTCGCGAGCCGGCGGCAGGCGCCGTCGTCGTCCGCGGCGCGGTACTGCGCCCGCCGGACCTGGGGATCGCTGGTCATCGGGGTGGTGAGCCGGCCACCGAGGCTGCCCTGTTCGGTGAGCAGCACCACCTCAATACCGCGGTCGACCGCTCGGTGCAGGAACGCGGTCGTCAGCCCGACCCGGCCGTAACACACCACCTGCCGGACCCGGCGCAGCCCGAGCCGCAGCAGCGACTCGTCACCGTCGGTCACCACCAACCGGTCGCCCTTGGTGCGGACGAGGGCGCCCTGGCGGTCCACGTAGACTACCGTCTCCAGCGGGTGCGAGAGCGTCTCCCCACGGTTGATCGTGCTCGCGGTGGTGACGTCGCCGAGGAACCGCACCCCTTCGTCGAACGACGCCACGTGCGACTTGCCGGTGTTCAGTTCCAGCCGCAACGCCTCCAGTTCCGTCGAGGCCGACACCAGCGCCCGTTCTGCGTCCGCCCGGCTCGCCGTGGGGATCGCGAAGTCGTCGCCGTAGCGGATCACCCGCCAGCCGGCTTGCAGCATGCCGCGGTCGAAGGCGTCCAGGTACAGGTTGCTCAGCACCGGGGAGACCGGGCTGCCCTGGTGCAGGCCCAGGCCCCGGTCGCTGCGGGCCCGGCGGGTCCCGGAGACCGGCCGGTCCATCAGCAGGCCCACCAGGTGCACGATTCGCTCGTCACCGACGCTCTCCCGGACCCGGCGCATCACCTCCCACCGTGGGATGTTGTCGAAGCAGTCGTCGATGTCTGCCCGCGCCACCCACGGCAGTCCCTCGTCGCGAGCTTCGGATAGCGCGGCGAGCGCGTCCTTGACGCCGAGCCCGCGCCGGTAGGCGAAGCTCCACGGCAACAGCAGCGGGTCGATCACCGGGTCGATCACCCGCAGCAGGGCTCGCTCGACAATGCGGTCGGCCAAACTTGGTATTCCGAGCACGCGGAAACCGCCACTGGATTTCGGTATCTCCACCCGGTACACGGGATCCGGCCGCCAGGCTCCTTCGGCGAGTTCGTCGGCCAGTGCGCTGATCTTCCGGGCGGCATCGACTTCGAAAGCGTCGACCTGCCGGTCCGGCTTTCCGTCGGCCAGTGCCGCGTCACGTACCTCGTGCCAGGCATCCAGCAAGGCCTGCTGGGTGAACGCTCTCGCAAAGAGAACGCCCATGCCCTCACCTCCGCGGCCCCGGCTGTGGGCTGAGGTCCGCTCCCCACTGCTTCCGGCTGCCCTGTTCGCTGTTCGCCCACCGCCGCCACGACAGTTCGAGCACCGAGGGTGCGCCCCCGCGATCCTCGCCTGGAAGCGTTCACCGCGCCTGGCGCAGGTCACTCTTCCGAGAGTGGTGATCATAGACCAAGCAGACGGTCCCCTGTGCCGCCAGACGGTCCCCTGTGCCGCACCTGGTGCAAGTCACTGACGAGCAGCCGCGAGACGTGCCATCTCCCGGCCACTCGACCCTGATGATGCAGTACTGGCTGGAGCGGTTGCCGTCCAACTGGAACCCTTCGCGTTTGTTGCATGAGTCCTTAGTTATGCCTCTTGATCGGGCGGCTGTTTGCGACTGATCGGCGTGTCGCGCAGGGCATGACCTGCGGAGATGATAGCTGGTTGCGAGGACCTCGCCAAGGACGATCTTGACAGTGCCCTGGAGGTGGCTCGTTTGGGCGGCGGATGGGCTCTGAGCTGCGCGGATGGCGATGCGAGCACCGAGGCGACAATCGGCGTTTCTGGCGGGGGCGGTACGGGTGGGCATCAGAGTGCGGCCGGGTGCGGGCTCGCGGGATCTGGCGGGTTCGCGGAGTGCGGGTCGGCGTCGGTATGCCGAGTTCGCGGGCGTTCGTCGGGAGGTTGCGGGGACACCTCGCCGAAGCCGTGGGTGGTGCGGGCGCCGACCCCGGCGACGGTGGCGTAGCGCAGCAGGGCCGTGAAGACGGCGCCGACGTCGGGGGATGCGGTGCGAGTGAGGGCGAGTTCGGTGTCGCCGACGAATCCGGTCTGCCAGGCGTCGTGGCCGACTTGGACGCGCACGGTGTGCACGTCGGCGTCGGTGAGCAGGGCGGTGGCGAGCAGTTCCTTGCTGAGGGTGTCGTCGATGGTCAGGCCGGCCGGGGCGAAGGTGTTCCAGCGTTGGGTCAGGGAGCGCAGGATCAGGACGGGGTCGGGCAGTGGCACGTCGCGTCCGTTGCGGGAGAAGTAGGTCGGGGTCAGGAAACGCACCAGGCACTGGGTCACCGGCCGGGACGCGGCGAGCGCGGCGAACGGCTGGTGGCGTGTCTGGGCGTCGAAGACCTGGCACGTCGATCCGCCCAGGCGTAGTCGCTGCGGTGGCCATGCGGCGGGCAGCGCCCGGTCCGGTAGCCATCCCAGCCGCCACATCACAAACCCCTGCTCGGTGACCGGCGCTCCGACGGCGAACGGTTTGCGCTGGGCGGTGTGGTCCGCGTCGGGTGGCTCCAGGAGTCCGCACGCCGCCGCATGCAGATGCGCCGGGAACGGCGGAACCGCGGGCTCGGTGAGACGCAGCGTGAGCAGGGTGGGCATGTCATCTCCTCGGGCGGCCACGAAACAAGACGACGTCGCTTCACGTCATGTCGGTACGGTAGTAGTCCCTGGGACCGACGCTCACTGAATTCGTATCCCCTCCGCGCCGCTCCCCGCAGCGGATGATCAAGAAGCGGCTGACGATACTACGAGATGCTGGTGAATGGTCCCGGATTCGCGCGTTCGCAGCCAGACACGACGATGAGGAATGGCACGACGCAAGCGCCATTGAGACTCACGTCGTCCGATGTGTCGCCGTGCAGCAACTCCAGGGTCCCCACCGCACTACTTGGACAGATCACAGGCACCGCGCAAGTTACTGGCGAGTTGGAGCCCCCCAGTTACTGACTCTCGACGGCGTGTGATAGAGATTCCACCCATCAGTGCTGGATCGATCAAACGATCTAGGCGGAGGACATCACAGCCAGTGATTTGCGGGGGTGTCATGGCAGTACAGTCACCAGTGTGTGACCTCGTGGTCGTCGCCCTGCCGGGGGTGCAGCGGCTGATCAGTGAAGCCCGGTCGACCGCTGACGTGCAGGCGGGCAGCGCGATCGTCGCTCATCTGGCGACGGCAGCCGCCGGCAGCATCCAGGGGCAGGACCGCAGCCGGCTGGTGATCCCGCACCAGATCGGCGAGCCGGACGGGATGCCGAACCGGGTGGTGGCCCTCGTCCCCAACGGACGCGGCGAGCCAATCGCCCAGGACGCGGTGGCCGTCGTCAAGCAGGAGTGGCAAAAGCTGCTGGACAGTGTCTTCGGTTCGGCGCGGCCCACCCCCGGTATGCCGATCGCGGTGTGGGTGTGCGTGCCCGACGGCGACGGCCGGGGCTACGAGTGGCAGTGGGCCAGGGCCCAGGCGCTGCTCACCGCGCGACGCCGGGTCCGGGATTTCGCCGAGGTGCAACGGTGGCCCCAGCGCGCGATCTGCACCCTCAGCCCACGCTGGCCGGCCGAGGAAGTTCCCCCGCCCAACCTCAAACCCCACGAACAGGCCACGCTGAGTGCCACGAACTGGGTGCGGCGGCGCTGGCCGCGAATCCAGAACGTCGACCGTTTCCCGTCTACCCCGTCCATCGCCTCCGCGCCGTTCCGTCAGGAGGTACTGAAGCGAGCCGCGAAACCCGAGATCAGCACGGCCATCACCGCGCTGCGCCAGGCAGTCACAAAGCTCGGCTTACCGGGGGAGCGTCAGATTCGGGGCCTATCAATGCCTGCGGGCAGTGGCGAGGCTGTGCGGTGGTTCGCCCGGTCCGGCGGGCCCTGGGTGTACCTGGAGCGGTGGCAGCCGCAGATCCTGGGCCGGGACACCGGACGTGACGCCGCCGAGTTCCACGCCCTCGCCGCCGAGGGCCGCACCGCGCTGGAGCAGCTCCGTGCGGCGGCGAAAAAACACGGCGTGCCCGGCCCGCCGACCAGCTACCTCGCGATCGTGGTGCAGGACCTGGACGGTATGGGCGGGTTCCTCAACGGGGAGGTCTGCAACGCAGCGAACACCACCCTCGACGTGGACCCGGACGTTCACCGTGGCGTCTCCGGGCGGCTTGGAGCGCTCGCGACCGCCCAGCGCGGCGAGTTGCGGGGCAGCGCCCTGCTGGGGGTGCCGGTCTACATCGGCGGGGACGACCTGCTCGCGTTCACCCCGGCGCTGACCGCGCTGGACGCCGCCCAGCGCTGCCACGACCGGATCCCGCCCGAGCTGCCCAGGGCGAGCACGGCGGTGCTGTTCTTCCACTACCAGTCGGGCCTGCAATCGGCGCTCACCCGCGCGCGGGAGATGCTGGAGACGGCAAAGGAGCAGGTGCCCGGCAAGCACGGTCTCGCCGTCGGCTACCTGCGCCGCTCCGGAGCGCATGACCTCTCCGTCCTGCCCTGGGTGCAACCGAACGGGCAGAGCGCGGTGGAGCTGTTCAGGGTGTTCGGCCGCGACGCGGTGCATCCGATGTCCCCGAGGCTGGTGGCCGACCTGCAACGCGACGCCGACGAGCTGGACGCGCTGTCCCGGCGCGATTCGGAGCTGCATGGGGCGGAGCTGACCCGGCTGGTCCGCCGACATCTGGGTGGCGAGGAGACGGGCCGGGCCGAGGCGGCGAAGCCGGTCGCCGCCGCCCTGCTGGAGCTGGGTACCGGCCGCGAGCTCGTGGGCGCCACCCGGATCGGCGTGTTCCTGCGGCAGGAGGCTGCTCAGAAAGGGTGGGGACGGTGAGCAACCTCGCAAAGCCCCCGGAGTACCAGTGGCTGACTTTCACCCCACGCGACACCGTCTTCATCCGGGACGGTCGGCCGTTCGACGCCGCCGCGCAGACCCAGGCGGCGACCGTGTGGCCCACCCCGACCACCGTCGCCGGAGCGACCAAGATCGCATTCGGCGCCGAGCCCGACGCGGTGTGCGGCCCGGTGCTGACCCGGGACCTAGGTGGCGACGCGGGTGGCAGGGACGTGGACGGCGAGTGGGAGACGTACTTCCCGGTACCCCGGGATCTGGTGCGAGACGACGAGTCCTGTGTCTACCGCCTACGGCCCGAGTCTGCCGGAACCGCATGCACCGATCTGGACGTCGAGTGCTGGCTGCTGCCCCCGGAGGATGCCGGTGCCACGAAAGATCTGTCCGGGTGGCTGCCCGCCGACCAGCTCACCGACTACCTGGCAGGGACTTTGCCCGTCGACGCGATCACCCAGGAGCGGGAACTGAGCCTGGAAGAAGATCCGCTGTGCCCGGAACTGCGGGTCGGCCTGGCTCGGGAGAGCGACCGGCGCGTCAAACAGGGTCACCTCTACCAGGTGACGCACCTGCGTCCCAGGTCCGGGTGGGTGTTCGCGGCGGGCTGCGTGCTCCCGGCGGGCTGGAATCGCCGCGCGGCGGGTCCGGTGCCGTTCGGGGGCCGGGGACGGCTAGCCGACGTCGCGCCGGTCAGCGGCCTGCGCCTGCCCGAGGCGCCGTCGAACTTCCCAGAGGGCCGGGTGCTGGTGTACCTGGCGACCCCGGCGATCTGGCCGAGTGGGGTGGACTCGCCGGGTGGCTGGCGGATCCCGGTCCCGGACGGCGCCCGCCTGGTGGCCGCCGCCGTCGGGGAGCCCCAGCCCGTCGCCACGACCACCGCCGACAAGGACTGGAAGAGCAACCGGGTGCTGCGCTGGGCGGTTCCGGCCGGGTCGGTGTACCTGCTGCAGTTCGACGACCCCGCCCGCGCCAAACGCTGGGCATGCGACGAGGTCGACGGCGTGCACGGCACCGCCTACGGCCGGCCGCCGAACGACCGACTACGGACCGCGGGCTTCGGGCTCGTGCTGACGGGAGTGTGGACGTGACCGAATATCTTCTGTATCTCTACGCCGAATCGCCGGTGCATGCTGGGGCCGCCGACAGCGTCGACGTCCTCGATCTTCCGGTGCAGCGGGAAGCGGCGACCGGCTATCCGGTGATCTGGGGACAGTCCCTGAAGGGCGCGCTGCGGCAGGCTGCGGTGGAGGCAGCCAAGCGGGCCGGGGGCGGGTGGGACGAGGCGCGGGTCAAGCGAATCTTCGGCTCGGCGGTGGGGGAACTCGGCGAGGACGGCGGCACCACGTCCGGCCAGCTCAACGTCGGTGACGCGCAGCTCGTCGTGATGCCGGTGCCCACGCTGCGGCGAACCTTCGCCTGGGTCAGCTCGGCGATCACGCTGGGTCGGCTGGCCCGCAAGTACGCGGCCCTGGGCCGCGCCGCGCCCGAGGTGCCAGCGATGTCCCCGGATCGCGGGGTCGCCGCCGAGGCGGCGTGGGCCACGGCGAACGACGAGGTGCTCGGGCCGTGCCTGGTGTCGCTGTCCGAGAGTGCCGAGGCGCGGGCGTGGGCGCAGCGGCTGGCGGCGGACGCGCTCGACTCCAGTCCGACCAGTCCGACCAGCCCGCCGTTCGCGCCGTTCGCCACGAAGCTGAGCACCGACCTGCTGGTCGTCGGGTCGGACATCATCGGGATGCTGCTGCGCGAGTGCACCGAGCAGAGCGTCCGGGTGCAGCTCGACGAGCACAAGACCGTCGAGAATGGCCCCTTTTACAGCGAGTACCTGCCCACCGAGACGATCCTGGCCGCGTCCCTGCTGCTCCGCGGCAACGCCGACACCCAAGAGAACCGCGACGCCCTGAACGACCTGCTGCACGGCAAGCTGCTGCAGGTCGGCGGGGACGAGACGCTCGGCAAGGGCCTGGTCTGGGGTCGCCTGCTCGGAGGTGAGCAATGAGCCCACGTCCGGGTCAGCCCCAGGAGCGGGAGCGCCAGGTCCGGCGGATCGACCAGGACGGCGCGGCGGCAGCCGCTGGCCTGCTGGACACCACCCTGGACGCCAAGCGGGCCAAGGAGCTGCGCACCCGCTACCGGCAGCTACGGGCAATGCTGCACAGCGCGGGCCTGGCCGCGACCTACGCGTTCGTGGCCGCCAGGACGGCCAGCGCCGAACTCGGTGAGTCCTACCGCAAGGTCGCCGAGGCCCTGCGGCGACGGCTCACCGACCGGGGACTGCTCACCGGTGATCCGGCGACGATGACCCCCGCCGACGTACTGGGCCAGCTCGGCGGCATGGACGTGGTGGCCTACGCGCGGGCCAGCGCCGAGGCCGCCGCCCTGCTCGGCTGGCTGAGCCGGTTGGCCGACGCGACCTACCAGCAGCGGGACGGGGCATGAACCAGCCCGCCGGCCCGCTGGGCCGGGTGATCCGGATCGGTGCGCAGGGCAGCGGGATAAGCCCCGGGGCCAATCCGCTTATCCCGTTGCGCCGGGTCGCGGTGGTGGACCAGCACGGCGCCCTGGACGACAAGGCGCAGCGGGATCTGCTGGGCTGGGCGGCCCAGTCGGGTCTCGGACAGAACTCGGAGCTGATCGGGCAGGTGGCGCGGCGCCGGGCGCGGATGCTCGCCGAGCTGCGCGACCAGGGGCAGACGGTGATCCGGCTGCGGGCCGAGCCGGAGTGGCGGATGGTCGTCGGGCTCGGCGAGCGGGGCAATCCGCACGAGATCGGGATGGCGCTGCACGGCACCTACGGCTGGCCGGTCATCTCCGGCTCGTCGCTGAAGGGTCTCGCCGCCGCCTGGGCGGCGCTCGACGTGGGCACCCAGGCGCCGAAGTATCAGAAGGTCTTCGGTACCACGGAGCGTTGCGGCGGCGTCACGTTCCTCGACGCGATACCGGCCGGTGCGCCGGTGGATGTGGTGCTCGACGTGCTCACCCCGCACCACCAGCAGTACTACACGACCATGACCACGACCACGGCCACGGCGTCTGCATCGCGGGAGCCGGTGCCCCCGGCCGAGTACCACAACCCGGTTCCGGTCCACTTCCTGACCGTCACCGGCGCGTTCGCTGTCGATCTCGTCGGCGGGGTGCGTGCCGAGGTCGAGCAGGCCGCGAAGTGGCTGACCGCTGCGGGTGACGAACTCGGGGCCGGGGCCAAGACCAGCTCCGGCTACGGCTATCTGAAGATCAGTGAGATCGGCGACGAGGAGCGCCACCGATGACCATTCACCTGATCTCGGTCGGCATCAGCCTCTTCGACAATCTCCGCAACAGGGAGCGGCGGCCCGACGATCAGCCGGGTCTCGCCAGACGCGTCGACAAGGCGAAGCCTTGGGACATTCTGGGTGACCAGGCTGGACCGGCCAGCGAATGGTTGGTTGATGCGCTCGCCGAAGTGGGTAGCGGCGGGCAGCGTTCGGCCCGCGCGACCGAACTGGCCGGGATGACCGAGCGCATCCGGCCGGGACTGTGGCCCTCCCGGCTCAGCGCGGAACTCGATACCTTCGAACGGGACCCGAAGGCCAAACGGCCGCTGCCTGACAAGGACATCGCCGTGCTGGTGTCCTCGGACACCGCCGATGGGCTCGCCGCCGGGTTGTGGAACGCGGTCGCCCTGGTTGATGGGGACCTTAGTCGGGTGCGCTACCTGACCGACCCGGCCGACCCGATTGGGCAGGTTCGCGGGAAGGCGGTGCTGGTCCGGGTGCCGGGGTTGGACGCGGGCGACGAGCGCGGCTTCCGCGACGCCATGCGCGGGCTCGGCTTGCTCGGCCGCTCGCTGCGGTTCGACGTGGCGACGCCGGAAGACGAGCCATTCCGGTGCTACCTGTCCGGCGGGTTCAAGGCGGCCATCCCGTACCTGATCGGCCTCGCCGAGGGCCTGCGGTCGCTGCCCGGCATCGGACAGGTCGACGCCGTCGTGCTGCACGAGGTCACCAGATCTGCCCCGATCAAGCTGCCGCTGCGCCGGATAGGTCCCGGGCTGGTGCGCGAGGAACTGGCCGGATTCGACGCGAACGGTTGTCGCCGCCAGCCGTCGAAGAACAGCTTCCTGGAGGGGTATGCCTACGAGACGCTGGATGACGGTTCAACGCAGCGGCTGACGGCTTTCGGGGAGGGCCTGCGGGCGCTGTTCGGGCTTTCTCCCGAGGTGCTGGGCGGATGAGTTCGTGGGACGTCGGCGTGCGTCTGCGTGACGGCGTTGCCGTCGCCGCGCACCGCAGCCGGCCTTCCGATCTGGAACTGACTTCGTCGGATGTCTTGGCTGACCCGGAGATGGGGCAGTGCCTGGAGCGGGTGTGTGCCGCCCGGCAGGCGCGCCTGACCGCCCAGACCACAGATTCGATCATTGGCCGGCTGCGGGAGTGGCTGGCTGGTAACCGGGTGCTCCTGCTGGGGGTGCTGTTCGGCTCCGACCCCCTGATCGCCAAGTTCCCGCCGCCGGTCGGGGATGGGCCGTTGGAGACCGCTGTCGTCGATCGCTGGTTCCAGGTGTGCTGGATCGCCGAGGCCGCGTGGCGGGCCGTGACCGGCGAGCTGACCGATCCGGAGTTCGCCGCAGGGGACCGCGAGCTGCTGTATCCGCTCGCCGCGCGGCTGCGTTTCCAGGCGCTGAGCGAGCCCATGCGGTTCCGGGCCGCGAAGGTCAACCCGTGGTTGCCGGAAGAGGACAAGGAAGGGTACGGGTCGCACGGGGTGATCGGGCAGGTGTTCGGGGAGGACAGCTGGCACCTGTTGGTTGGCCGGGGCCGTGAGGCCCGCAACGTCTGGCTGGATTGCCTGAACAGCTACCAGTCGCACCCGCTGCTGGCGTCGGCGTGGCCCGCCGAGCTGGAGGCGGATCTGTCCTGGCTGGTGTTCGCCCGGCGGTACGGCGGCGCGCCGCTCCGCTTTTCAGGCAAGCCGTTGACGGAGCGGGCGGTGCTCAACGCCGAGGACCGCTCGGTGATCGAGGACGCCGCCGACCGGCACCTGCTGCCCCGTTTCCGGCTGCTCGGCGTGCTCGGTCTGGCGCTGCACGCTGAGGGTGGGTGGGAGCGAACCGGGCGGGTCACGATGGCGGTCGTCACCGTGCTCACGGCGGCGTTGGCCATCGTTCTGGTCGCCACCTTGCACCCACAGGCCGCCACCTACGCTGCCGCCGCCAGCTACGGGCTGGTCGGCGCCGGGGCCATTACATTTGGATCACTGTGGACGGTGCCCTGGCTGCTGCGCCTGCCTGCGGCGTGCGCGCTCGGGCTCGCCGTGCTGGTGACCCTGCCCAGTGACTGGTGGCTGACCTCACGGGTCGGCTTCGCCGCTGCGGTAGGACTCGCGGGGGCGGCGTTCGGTTACCTGGTCGTGGAGGCACGCAACCACGGGGCGGGGCGGGTAGCGGCCCTCTGGCGTTCGTTCGGGGTAGCAGTGGTCGGTTCGGTGCACGGGTTGTTGGTCAGCCTGGTAGGGCTGGTGGCCGTCGCACCCGCGTTCATCGACCGAGGTGACGAGCTGGCTCGCCTGTGGCGGGAGTCCCCGAGCTACCGCCAGGCGGGGATGATCCTGGTGCTCGCCACCAGCTGGTGTCTCGCGGTCGGCGTGTTCACCCAGATCCTCTGGGACGATCGCCCGGTGACCGCGCGCCTTGCCCACCTGCAGTGGCGATCGGGACAGGTAAGACACAGACAAGGGACAGACGAGAGACGGCCATGACCTGGACCACGCTGCACCTGGAAGTCACCACCCCGCTGTTCAACGCCGGAGCCGAGCCGGATGACAAGGCTGGTGGGCAGCCGGGGGTGCGGGTGTCGTCGCTGCGCGGCGCGATGCGCTTCTGGTTCCGCGTCCTCGTCGGGGGCGTGACCGGCCCGAACCTGGGGTTGCTCGCCGAGCTGGAACACATGGTCTTCGGTGACACCGGGCGCTCCTGCCCGGTGCCGCTGCGCATCCCCGCTCCGCCTCCGCAGGTCAAGGCAGGGATGGAGCAGATGGACCGGTGGATCGTCTACCTGCTCGGGCAGGGACTCGGTGACCTGCGCGCGAGCACCACGATCCGGCCCTACGTGCCGCCAGGACGGAAGTTCGAGCTGAAGCTGCGGCTGCGGCCGCTGCTGCGTGGTCGGCATGATAACGCCGGTGCTGAGCAGTGCGTCGACCCGGAGGTTGCCGCCGCGCTGACGTTGGCATCACTGTGGCTGACCTGCACCTACGGGGGGCTCGGAGCGCGAACCCGCCGGGGGTTCGGCGGGCTGCGGATCGTCGGTTCGGACGGTTGGCTTCCCCCGCCGTGGACCCCCGAGGCGATCCAGACCCCCGACCTGGATCATTACGAGGGCATGCGGTTCCTGTGGCCGGATGCCACCGTGGGCAAGTGTCTGACGACGTTGCTCAAGACGAAGGGTGGCGACACGCGAAAGGCGTGGACCAGCCCGCCGAGCTTCCCGGTGCTGCACCGGCAGCACACCCTCGCGGGTGCCAGCGGTGGCGGGGTTTTCGACAACTGGGAGCACACCCTGCGTCATGCCGGCGAGCAGCTGCGCAACTTCCGGGCGAGCCGGGACGCACCCGGTGCCCGCTACAGCCCACCCCGCAAAACCCCGGAGTGGGAGGACGTGATCTGGGGACCGGGGGACCGTTTCCCGCTCGGGGCGCTCGGTCTTCCCGTGGTGTTCAAGAAGAACGGTCCCGAGGTCAACGCCGAGAAGAGGGGCGATGGCGTGCGGCGGGGCGAATCGCTGCGCCGTGCCTCCCCGCTGTGGTTGCGGGCGGTGGGCTCCGATGACGAGTGGCGGTTGTTCTCCTTCGCGTTTCTCGGGGAGTTCCTGCCAGGCTCGGACGGGCCTGTGGTGAATCTGCGAAATCCCGGTAAATCGGCGGAGCGGTTGCGCGTCGACACCGCCGACGTCCGGCGCCTAGCCGAGCAGTGGATCAACGAGATGGCCCGCGACGGCTCGTTCATCAACACCCGCCGCCAGTGACCACCCATTCCGCGCACGTCGAAGTGGCGCTGCCCCAACCGGCAAGTTCACCTCCGGTCGGTGTGCACCATGTCGGCCAGCGTGTGCGCGTCCCCGGCATCGCTCTTGGCCCCCGACGTGCAGTGCCGCTCCCGGTACCGGGCGACCTGCTTGGGGTTGATCGCGAACACCTGAAACCCCGCCGCGACCAGCGCGGCCACCGAGCTGCTGCATCTTCATCCCGTCGTCCGGGTGCCGTGCTCCACGGTGGCGAACCCGGCGAGGCGCCCGCCTCGCCCGGTATGGCGCGGAGTAAGATGCGCGGTATGGCGACCACGAAGATCACCGTGACGGTTCCCGAGGAACTCGCGGGCCACATTCGTCGGGAGGTCGAGGAGGGCCGGTACGCCTCGGTGTCCGCCTTCGTCACCCGGGCGGCCGAGAGTATGC
>JBOHGT010000053.1:0-10301 GCA_050700385.1 Pseudonocardiaceae bacterium
CCGCCGCATCGGTGTTCGGTTCGGTCGATGGCTGCGGCGCATCCTCCGCACGGAGGACCCGCGGGGCTGCGAGCGTCCTCCGCGCTGGTGAGAGAAGCGCCGCGGGAAATCGTTCCTCGGACCGAAGCGGGACACCGATTGGCGGGAATAACGTTATGACCGTGGATACCGGAGCGAGATCATTGCGCGTCGATAGGTACGGCGCCGAACTGAACTCGACGGCTCTGTCGAGCCGATCCGCGACCGCACGATGAAAGCGGCGCATGCGACGGTCGCGCCGTAAGGATCGTACGACGAGAGACAGGAGGTCTGCAATGCAGCTGCGTTACGTGACGAGGTTGGGAATCGCGACGTTGCTCGGAATGGGTGCGCTGGTACCGGCAGGCGCAGTGGCCGCCGCCGATACGGGAAACACGTCGACCCGGGCTGCAGCGCCCGCGCCGTGCGGCTTCTACGAAGATGGGGGAGCAGCCTGGTACAACCACTGCGCCCCGGGGAGGGTCGTAATCCATATCGACGGGGACCGTCCCAGGAACGAGTGCGCGCCTGATGTGCCGGGTAGGTCACACTACCTTGGTACTGCCGACTCCGTCGACAATGCCTACTACGCGGGCAGAAGGTGCTAATCGTCGTCCACCACGATAGCGGGGACTGAGCGGGAGGAGGCAAGGAGCTCTCCTTGCCTCCTCCCTGGCCCTGCTTCCTCGGCGACCGCGCCGCTGACCCCACCCGGGGGCTCAACTGGTGGTTGCCGGCAGCGTGGCGCGGGGTAGGCGGGCGTACACCAGCCACCCTCCGTCCGGGCTCGGGCCGGCGCGGAGCTGGCCTCCGAGCAGGGTCGCGCGTTCGCGCATCCCCACCAGTCCCTGGCCGCTGCGCTGTGCCTGTGGCGAGTGCGCACGGTCCGGGGGTGCGTTATGGATGGTCAACAGGAGGGTGCCCGGCTGATTGTCGAGTTCGATATTGGTTGCTGCGCTGTCGGCGTGACGTAGCACGTTGGTCAGTGACTCTAGCAGGATGCGACGGGCGAACACGTCGGCCTCGTCGCTGGTTACCGGGGTCTCCCCGCGCACCGCAACAGTCGCTGAGAGCCCGAGGGCGCGCAGGGGCGCGACGAGCCGCTCGACGGTGTCAGCGTTCATCGGGCCAGTCTCGTTCATCGGGCCAGTCTCGGGGCCTGAAGCCGGGGGATCAGCCAGGCTCGGCAAGGCGTACAGGGCGTCCTGCCCGCAGGTCTGGATACGGCTGATCGCTTCGTCGGGGGGCTCCGGTGTGCTCGCTGCCACGGCACACGCGGCGCCGGCTTGGACCACGATCGCCGAGATGTGGTGTCCGACCACGTCGTGCACTTCGCGGGCGACCCGGTACCGCTCCCGGTGCACCGCGACCCGATGCTGCGCCGCGGCCTGCTCGGCGACGTGTCGGCGCATGTTCTGGTCGGTGCGCCACTGAACGACACCAATGAGCCAGAAGCCAACGGCGGGGAGGAGCCCGGTCAGGGGGTTGTCATCGCCGAGAAGAACTCCCACCATGACGTCGGCTGCTGCGATTGCCGCGATCACGGTGCCGGACACGAGGATTGTGGCCTGGGCGGCCATGGCGTAGAGCAGGAGAAGAGCGCTCAAGTCGGCGACGTAGTTGTAGCTGCCGAGAATCTCCGTAGTGATCGCCGCGACCTGGTTGACGACGATCGCGACGACGGGTGCACTGCGCCACCACCCGAGCGTGCCGACCTGCACCCCCAGCAGTAGCAAGGCCCACGAAGCCTCCCAGGGAATGCTCAGTTGCTCCGCGACGGTCCCGGGTGGGGGAACGAGAAGGCGGTAGCGGGGCGTGGCCACCACGAGAACCGCGAACACAACGACCAGTACGAGACCGCTGCGGGTGGGCAGCAGCGCAGCGGGGCGAGCGGTGCCAGCAGCGAACTGCTCGGCCGACGGCTCGGGTGCGGTGGTGCGCAGGACGTCGAGCATTCGTCGCATGGCAGTGAGCGCACGTTGTGCCTCGACGCGGATCTCGGACAGCGCAGCCAGCGTCGAATCCCGAGAGGCTGCCGCCCCCCGCGGAAGCCGCTGGGCCAACGTCACCACACGATGGACCTGGGTGGCCACGACCCCGTTGAGGTCGTCGGCGATGCGCTCGCGTTCGTCGCGTACGGCGTCGGCTAGCCGCAGCTCGTCGAACAGTGCCTGCCGCTTGGCTACCCGGATGCGGGCGACGCGGATCGCTGCGCCGAAGACGGCGAAGAGCAGCAGGGCGGGAACACCGATGCGGGAGAGCGCACCGACGGCGCTCCACCAGGGCTCGCCACGCAACACGACCCGCACACCGGCACTGACCGGAATCGCCGCCAACGTGAGTATCAGCCCCGGAACCGCGACGGCCGGACGCCGGACCGCGAACACGGTGTATGCCATCAGCAACCAGGTCCAGTCGAACACCGTGAGATCGAAGCCGTACTCGGCCGGCTTCGTCACCGTGATCACGATCAGCACCAGCATCGGGTGGGTCCGGCGCCACACCATCGGCACGTTCTGCGCCAGCCCCACGGCGATCCCGCCGAGATAGCGCCCCACCGGCGCAGCGGGGACGTCCCGGGTCGTCGCCTCGATGGTCAACGCCACGAGCACACCGGCCAGGGCAATATCAAAGACCGGCGGACGGCCTAGCCGCACCCAGCCGTCGTGAGCCACCTGCCGCACTTGGTGCAGCCATGGCCACCCTCCGATCCTCGCCAGCAGCTCCGCGCACCACACGCGGCAACGGGTAAAGCTCCCGCTACACACCGTCGCAGCCCCCCACCCCGCAGCGCGACCACCTCGACCAGGCGCTGACCGGCACCACCAGCCTGTAGTAAACACGCGCTGTCCAGGTCTTTCACCGTCAGCGCTGGTCAACGCCTACATTCACGCGCTGCGGCTGGGCTCCACCACTACCTGGGTGCGGCTTGGTCCCCGCGCACCCGGGCCCGACTCGGTCGCCCTCACGGCAGCCACGCCTACCCGCGCCCTGTCGCGGCTGTGGGGCCGCACGGTGGGCCGGGAACACGCCCCCGCCGTGGCCCGGGACAGCCAACCGATGCCGCGCCGCGCGGGTGCCGAACCGTCAGGCTGCGATGACCGCGATACGACGCGTCAGGTCGGCAGCGGTGCTGTCGCGGTACGAGCGCTACGGAACGATGCCCACGATCCGCGCCGCGTCGAAGACGTAGGCGCTACTCGCGACAGGGTTGGCGCTAACCCGGCACGAGGAGCCTGACTCCGGCGCCCACCGCGCCACCGCGCTGAGTGTTGCGAGGCTTCAGCCGCCTCCGCCGCCGCCATCACCACCGCTGGCGCCTGCGGCGGAGGCGGAGACGGCGGCGACAACGGCGGCCTGCAGGTCCCGAATGGTGTCGGCCACCGCAGTGCCAGCGAGTCCACCGTCGGCGACGGCCTTGGCCCTTCGGGTGGCGGCCCGCCGATCAGCCCGGTCCACCAGCTTGCCGACGAAGCCGAGCGGCACCAGAAGGCCCAGCAGCAACGCCTCGCGCTCGGCGGCGTCCCGTTCGCCGCGCAGCACCTCGCGCAAGCCTCGGCGCAAGGCATCACGCGGTCCAGGGTCGGCCTGCGGGTAAAGAGTGGTGTGGATGAGCCCGAGGACGGTGCTGCGCTGGCTGGCGAGCACCCCGCGCTCGACCAGCGGACCCGCCACCGTAGCTGTGATCGGCTTGAGCTCCCAGCGCAGCCTGCGGACCCACGACTTCGCGCCTTGCTGCCTGCCGGACGTGGCGATGAGCGCATGGGTGCGAGCCAGCGCAGGATGGCTGGGCGCAGCGCCCTGCATGGCGAACAACCGACCGTTCTGCTGGTGTAGCGCATCGCCACGACCGAGGTCGACCAGCAGCGCGCCGGCCAGCCCCACCTCGGTCTTGGTCCGGCTGGTTGTGGCTCCTGCGTCGTTGAGCGCGAGCAGCAGGAGGTCTTCGGCAAGGGTGTGTTCCATGGTCGTGACCGTCATCTCCCGCTCGTCATCGCTGGGCCATCAGGTTTGCGCCAGGTGTTCTGGCGTTCTTCAGCATCGTGCGGGAGGTGCCCCGGTGTCTTCCTGCGCAGGGCGGAGATCGGGGATCCTCCGCGCGGACGAGGCCGCAGGTCGTGCAGGTGATCTTACTCCCCCGCTCCTATGCTCAGCGGATGGCGAGGTACTTCGACGTGCATCCGGTCGATCCGCAGCGGCGCGCGATCGGTCAGGTCGTCGATCTGGTCCGTGGCGGCGGCCTGATCGCCTACCCGACGGATTCCTGCTACGCACTCGGGTGCCAACTGGGCGACAAGGAAGGACTCGACCGGATCAGGCAGATTCGCAACCTCGACGGCCGGCACCACTTCACGCTGGTGTGCAAGGACTTCGCCCAGCTGGGCCAGTTCGTGCAGGTCAGCAACGCGGTGTTCCGGCTGGTCACGGCGTCGACGCCCGGCCGTTACACGTTCATCCTGCCGGCGACGAAGGAGGTGCCACGCAGGTTGCTGCATCCGAAGAAGAAGACCGTCGGCGTCCGGATCCCCGACCACCCCGTCGTCCACGCGCTGCTCGCCGAACTCGGGATGCCGCTGCTGTCGAGTACCTTGCTGCTGCCCGACCAGGACGAGCCGATGACCCAGGGATGGGAGATCAAGGAGCGGCTCGATCACGCCGTTGACGCGGTGGTCGACTCCGGCGACTGCGGCACCGAGCCGACGACGGTCATCGACTTCTTCCAGCCGGAACCCGAGATCGTGCGCCGTGGAGCAGGCGACACCTCCCGGTTCGAGTAGCAGTGCGGCTCCCGCGGAGCTGGTCGCGGCCGTGGTGACGGGGTCGCGGTGCTCACAGACCAGTGAACGGCACTTTCACTGCGTCCGACGCAGTGAAAGTGCCGTTCACTGCGGGGCGGGTGCGACGCGGGGCGGGTGCGACACCCCGGCGGTGCGTGCTCGCATGGGTGACAGCTCCGTGGTGGTCTTCGAGTCCGGTGAGCAGCGCGTCGATGGCCTGGTCGAGTTGGGCGAGGGTGGCGTCGCCGTAGCCCAGGATGACGGTCGGGTGGGGATGCTGGCGTGGTGTCATGTCGTAGTCGGCGAGGGTGGTCAGGAGCACGCCCCGGTCGCGGCAGTGTTCGAGGAGGTTGTGGATGTCGGTGTCGGGTGGTAGTTCGAGGACTGCGTGCAGTCCGGCGTTGGTGCCTCGCAGCCGGATCCGGGGTGTGTGTGGTGCCAGCCGCCGGGCCAGATGTGCCCGTGCGTGGGCGTAGTCGCGACGGGACCGGGCGATGTGGCGGCGTAGTGCGCCGGTGGCGAGGTAGGTGGCCAGCGCCTGCTGGTCGATGCCGCTGACGGGGGTGGCGAGGTCGTGTCGGACCTCGGCCAGCGCCGGGAGCAGCCAGGGGGGCGCGACGAGGTACCCGGCGCGCAGCCAGGGTGTGAGGACCTTGGAGAACGTTGCGAGGTGCGCGACTCGCCCGGTGGTGTCGAGGGCCGCCAGAGCGGGCAGCGGAGCCACGTCGAAGCGGAACTCGCTGTCGTAGTCGTCTTCGGCGAGGACCACGTCGTGGCGGGATGCCCAGTCCAGCAGGGCCAGGCGACGATCGACCGGCAGCCGCCCGCCGAGCGGGTACTGGTGGCTGGGAGTGACGACGAGCAGGCGGGGGACCCGCGCCCCGCGGGGCAGCGCGTCGACGACGAGCCCGTCGTGGTCCACCGCGACGGCGACGAGGTCGGCTCCCAGTCGCGTCAGCACCCGCCGGGTCGCCGGGTAGCCGGGATCCTCCACCGCGACGCGCCGCCCCGCCGCGTCGAGCGCCAGGGCCAGCAGCGCCAGCCCGTCGCGGGCTCCGGCGGTGATGAGCACCTGCTCGGGATCGGCCACCAGCCCCCGCGCGACGGCCAGGTGGGCCGAGATCTCCCGGCGTAGCGCGGCAAGGCCGAGCCGGGGAGCTTCGGCGGCGGGCGCGGTCGCTGCGGCGGCCCGCCAGGCGCGTGTCCACGCCGGGTCCGCCAGCCGATCGGTGCGCGGGCGCCCGGGCCGCAGATCCACCACCCCGGGCGGGTCCGCGGAGTCGTCGCACCGGTCCGGCACCGCGACCCGGTGCTGCCGAGCGGCCACCGGGTGCAGGTGCGCGGTGAGGTATGTGCCCGAGCCATGCCTGCTGTGCAGGTAGCCCTCGCCGTCGAGCTGCTCGTAGGCCGCGAGCACCGTGCTGCGCGCCACCCCCAGACGCGCCGCCAGCAGCCGGGTCGCGGGCAGCCGGCCACCCGCCGGGAGCACCCCGCTCAGCGCCATCGACCGCAGCGCCGCCGCCAGTTGCACATGCAGCGGCGTCGCGGCATCCCGGTCGAGCACCACCGGGAGGTCGAGTTCAGCCGCAGGGCGCACAGCGGGCTCCTCCCATCCCCCGTGAGTGGTCTGGGCCCAAGCGAGGCAAGTGGCCCTACCTTCGCTACCACTACTACGCCCAGCATGACCGGCATGCAGCCACTCGTCATCACCGACCGCGTCCGGATCAACCGCCTCGCCGGGCGGCAGGTCACCGACCGGCAGGTTCTCTACGACATCCTCGACGCCGGGCTCGTCGCACACGTGGGCCTGGTCCGCGACGGGATGCCCGTCGTGCTGCCCCTCGGGTACGCCCGCCACGACGACGCGCTGCTGCTGCACGGATCCACCGGCGGTGGTCTGCTCCGGGCCGCCGCTGCCGGCGCCCCGCTAGCCGTGACCGTGACGTTGCTCGACGGCCTGGTCTATGCCCGCTCGCTGTTCGACAGCTCGATGAACTACCGCAGCGTCATGGTCGCCGGCACGGCCCGGACCCTGCAAGGGAAGGAACACATCGAGGGACTGCGCCAGCTGTCCGAGCACCTGATGCCCGGCCGGTGGCACGAAGTGCGCCCACCAACCCGCCGTGAGCTGGCCGCAACCCTCGTTCTGTCGCTGCCGCTGACCGAGGCCAGCGTCAAGGTGCGTGCCGGGGGTGCGACCACCGACCCCGACGACGGTGAGTCCCGCGACGTCTGGGCCGGCATCGTCCCCCTCACGCTGCACGCGGGCACGCCGGAACCCAGCCCCGACAATCCACCCTCTCTCAGGACACCGGACAGCATCGCCACGGCCCTCGCCCGCCACCACGCCCGCTGAGAATGGGCAAGGTCGGCGCGGTCACGGTGTGTGCACCCCTCTGTAGCGCTATGGTCGCACTGGGGTGATGAAGTTGGGCTTCTCGGTGTTGCATGAGGCGCTACGAGCCGCCGCCGAGCAGGCGAGTGCTGCCGGTGAAGTGGTACGGGCAGTCCAGCTGTCGGCCGTCGCCAGCACGGTGGCTGACGGCCTGCCGGGTGGGTGGTCCGAGCTGTCGGCTAACCGGCTGGCGGTGGTCTGGGGCACCGTGGTCAGCAGGTGGGCCGATGATATCGACCGCCACTCCGAGGCTCTGGTGGCGAGTGCCGATACCTATCAGGCCGCCGAGGATGCCACGACGCAGACCTTCACCGCTGGGCTTGGCTGATGGTCACGCTCGCCGACATCCGCCGTTGGAACTCCGGTGTGCTTGATGACGCCTTCAACCAGCTGGGACGGATGCGCGATGAGCTGGTGGCGCAGGACGATGAGCTGGCTGGCGCTCGTAACCCGGAGGGCTGGACCGGTGACGCCGCTCTGGCTGCGGCTGCCGGGCATGATCGGTTGAGTGAGCGCCTGCGTCGACTGGTCGCCGCAATCTCGGCTGTCCACCGCGCCGTTGGCGAGGCGTCGGATGCCGTCATCGCGATCAAGCACGCCTTGATCGCGGCCGAGGAACTGGCCCGCGCCCATGGCTTCACTGTCCGGGACAACGGTGCGGTGGACGATGTCCATCCGCCCGTGGTGCCGGCGGGCCAGATCGAGGACGTCAAGCGCGAGCGCGCGGCCATTCTGGCCGAAGTTGTCGATCGTCTAGAGCAGGTGCTACGGCGGGCGGACGACGTCGATGCTGATCTGGCGGCAGTGCTCCAGCAAGCGGACAGCGACCGGATCGATGACGGCACGGGCATGACCTTGGCCGGTGCTGTCGTGGCTGGCGCTGCGCTGGGTGGCCTGTCCGTGCTGGCGCCACCGCCCAGTGGCTCCTCGGGCGACCACGCTGGCTGGTGGGACAGCCTCTCGTATCACGAACGCACGACGGTGCTGCAGCGCCACCCGGGATGGGTCGGTAACCTCGACGGCATCCCGGCTGGCGTTCGGGATACCGCCAACCGTGCGGTGCTGCGGACGCAGCTGAGCAGTGTCCAGGCCGAGATCACCCAGCTGCAGAGCCTGGTTGACGAGCACAGCGCGGGGCCGGTCGAGGCCCGGAGGGAGGCCGAGGCGATCCGTCGGCTGGAGGTTCTGCACGACCGGATGGACGCGCTGCGCACCGTCGATCGGGCGCTCACCCAGGGCGGCGGTGATCGGCAATTGTTGCTGCTCGATGTCAACCGCGAGCGGCCACGCGCCGCGATCGCCACCGGTGACGTCGACACGGCCGACCACGTCGCGGTCTTCACGCCCGGCATGAACACGGCCGTTGCCGATGACATGGGGCGCGACATGGCCGATGTCGAGCAGCTCCGCAGGGTCGCCGAGGACGAGGCGCTGCTCTATGGCGATGGGGGCTCGGTGGCGGCCGTGACGTGGATCGGATATGAGCCGCCCACCACAGAGGCGCAGGATCTCCTCGGGTGGGAACACAACGCGGCCAATGAGGCGCCTGCCGAGGAGGGTGGCCGTGACCTGGCGAGCTTCCTCGACGGCATCAACGCCTCCCGCGACACCGATCCTCACTTGACTGCACTCGGTCACTCCTACGGCTCGACCACCACGGGCTACGCCCTGCAGGAGGCGAGCGGCGTCGATGACGCGGTGTTCTTCGGGTCACCCGGGCTGAGCACTGATGATATCGGCGAGCTCTACCTGCCCGCGGGCCATGCCCACGTCATCGAGGCCAAGGACGACTGGGTTGCCGACCTCGGTCGCTTCGGCGCCGACGCCAACCAGGTCGACGACGTTGTCAGCCTGTCGGCGAAGGAGGAGACCCTGCCACCACCGGACGGCCGTCAGCTTGGCGAGTCGACGGGGCACAGCGACTACCTCAAGCCTGGCACGTCGAGCCAATACAACGTCGGCGTCGTGGTCGCCGGCCTGCCGGAGAGGCGCGTCCACGCCGAGTCGGACGGCTTCGGCGACGTCCTCAGGAGGCTGTGGTGAGGCTCGGGCCAGCTGACGCGCGCAGCATCCTCGCGGCGACCTTGGCGACAATCACCGCTTTCCTGGTGGCGTGTGGTGGTGGCGAACGTTCGGGAGATGAGATGGCAGATCGACAGGCCGAGCTTGCGCAGCGCCCGAGCAGCGAGGACATCGCCGCACGGTACGAGGAGATGAGCCAGCGCATCGTGGAGCGGCTCTCGGCCGAGCTGGGCGGGATACAGTTCGCCAAGCGTGACGATGGTCGAAGCGTCGAGTGTGGCGGCGACTTCAGCGATCTCGGCGGCGAAGTGCGGTACCTCGATCGCTGGTTAGCGCAAGGCACGATCCCGGAAAGCCAGTGGGACCAGGCCGCCATGATCGTTGCCGAGATGACCAGCGAATACGGCTTCGGCGAGCCCAACGTGATCGTCGACCGGCAGGGCGACCACCAGATTACAGGACTGGACCCGTACGCGGCGTCGTACCGCTTCGGCACGGCGGCCAACACACTGCTCAGCGTGACGACTGGGTGCCATCCCCCCAGCGATCAAACCCCCGTATCTCCCTAGCGTAGGCTCGTTCCGATGACCGGGGAGGGCCGCCGCAGCGGGAGCAGCTCGGCCACGTTCGGGAGTTTCCGGCCCGGGGTCCGGCCGACGCGACGACGTCGGCGGGGCTCGATCGGCTCGCTGGTCGCCAGCCCAGCACCCTGCGATCCGTGAGCGCCGGCTAGACGAGCGGTTCAGCCCGTTGCCCGCAGGTATTGCGCGGTGAGGTAGCCGACTCCCATCGAAGAGGGATGACCTGATGAGTGAGCCGAGCGATGGCGTGTAATTGTGGGCGGCCCGGCGGCGACCTGAGGGTTGTCAGGCACGGGAGTCGTTGAGCGCGGGAAGGTTGTCGGACGGGTTGTCGGAGGGGTCTCGGCGGGCGTTGTGTATCGGGGTCGGCAGCTTCGCCCCGGTCGGTTCCGATGATGATGGGGATGAGCCGGGCATGACCCGGTTCGAGGGCCTCGATTACGCGGCCGGGTACACCCGGGAGCTGCACGCGGCGCTGCGGGCGGCCGGCTACGAGGCCGACCTCGT
>JBOHGT010000054.1:0-17835 GCA_050700385.1 Pseudonocardiaceae bacterium
CGCAGCCGCCGGCCCATGGTCACCGCGTCCCCGATGTCCTCGACGTCCATGTGTGGATCACTCCTTCTTCACCGGAGTTGCCCCCTCACCGGCCCGGTGAGATCGGCGACCACCCGCAGCGACTTGCCGCGCCCTTGCGGATGCGGCCTAGCCACTGCCCGATGGTGGTGATGTTGTCTGCTGCGTCCATCGCACATCACCGCCCTTCACCAACAACCGTATCGAGGGGCGCTGTGCTTCTCGCGCGCGGCACCGAGTGCAATCAGCCGCCGAAGTCGACCGGGAAGCCGCGGGTGGCCGACTGGTAGCCCCGGCGCCACACCATCGACAGGACCCGCTCGCGGGCGTCCTCGGCGGTGCCGCGGTGCGGGTTGTCGCCCCAGGCCGGCCCGCCGGCGCTGGCGGCGTCTCGGCCGGCGCGGAAGACGTCGAGGATCTCCCAGGAAAGGGCACCTTCGACGAGGCCCTGCGCAACGTGGCCGAACTGGTCGAGCGGGCTTCGACACCCGCATCATCTGCACCGTCAACCGCGTCAACGCCAGCGATGCCCTGCGGCTGCTCGACATCGCCAACGACATCGGCCTATCGCTGGTGAAGTTCCACGTCTTCTCCGTCATCGGCAACGGTCACGGCGCGGCCGAGTGGGGCATGCAACCGGCCGAGTGGATCGCCTTCTACGAGTAGCTCGAACGCCGCACCCGACCACCGGACGCGGGTGTGGTACCAGCCGACCTACGCCCGCCCCGAGCGCATCGCCGACTACGCCGCCGCCGGTTACCGCGGCTGCATCGGCCGCACCCTGGACCGGCGGATCTCGTTCTTCCCGGATGGCCGAGCCTATGTCTGCTCGTTCCTGTTCGACACCGACCTGCACTTCGCCACCATGGTCGACGGGCAGGTGGTCCTCAACCGCGGCGACAACGAGTTCGACCTGTGCACCCGCGTGCTGGGCCAGGCCAGTTGCGGCGACTGCAAGGCCCCGGGCGCGTGCCTGGGAAGGCCGACGTCCCCACCGGGTGACCCCGAACCGCCTGCCACTGATACTGCGTACCGCCGCCTGCCGACAGAAGGAGAGCGCACGTGTCACGCTACCGGGCCTGCATCGACGTCCACCTGATCCTGCGTCGCGGCGAGCAGATCCTGCTCGGCCAGCGGCGCAACAACACCGGTTTCGCCGAGGGCGCCTGGCACCTGCCCTCCGGGCACGCCGAGGACGGCGAGTCCGCGACCGCCGCGCTGATCCGGGAAGCAGCCGAGGAGATCGGGGTCACACGCTGCCGCCGCCGTCGTGGCCGCCGTGTCGCTGCTGGTCGTCGCGGCCTGGCTCCGGCGCAACGCCGCGGGCCGCACAGACCTGCAGTGGTGTTCTCGACCCGGCAGCGCTGGGAGAAACTCGCGCTGGCGCTGCTCGGTCGTGAGCCGGTTCGAACCCCTGTCGAGATGTCCGATCACGTGTTGGCCCCTATACTTCCCCGGCCACCGCCGTGCTTGCTGTCGACCCGTTCGATGGCTGGCCACGGGTCCCGTACGCTCACGCGGCGGACTCGCCGACGGTGGGTGCCGGAGGACGACGGGACATGTTTGAAGTGGGACGGGAAGGCTTTCATTTGTATCCTCGAGCCGTGGCGGAGGAAGCCGAGGGACGGCCACTACGGCTGGCTGAGGTCGTGGGAGTCTTGTCCCTGGCCAGTGATCTGGCAATGGGTGAGCCGATCGAGCACAGCTTGCGGACCACGCTGATCGCCACCCGGTTGGCAGCGTCGATGGCGCTACCGGATGCGCAGCAGGCGAGCGTGTTCTACGTGGCGTTGTTGCACTACGCCGGCTGTACGGCGGAGGGTCAGATAGACGCCGGGTTCTTCGGCGATGAAATCGCAGCCCGGCCGCACATGATGGCGGCCATGTTCGGACCGCGGTTGAGATTCGTCGGCACCGCATTGCGGATGATGCATCCGGAGCTGCGGTTTCCGCAGCGGGTCAGTGTGCTCGCCCGGTCGGCGGTGGGCGCGTTGGAGGAGTTCCGGCGGTGGGCGGCGAGCCACTGCGAGATCGCCCAGTTGCTCGGCGACCGAATGGGACTGAGTTCTGAGGTGCGCCAGGGCCTCGGGCATCTGTACGAACGGTATGACGGTAAGGGCCTGCCGGGAACGCTGCGCGGGGATGAGATCCCGCTGGCGGTGCGGGTGATGCAAGTAGCCCAGGACGCGGAGATCGCCTGGCAGTACGGTGGGACGGCCGAAGCCCGCCGCGTGGTGTCTTCCCGGGCCGGAGGCGGGCTCGACCCCACGGTGGCAGCCGCGTTTCTCGGTGCGGCGGAGGAATTGTGCGAGGGGCTGGCCGCGCCCACGGCGTGGCCGGACATGCTCGACGGCGAACCTGGCGAGCGCCCGACCGTACCGGATGGGCGCCTGGAACTTTGCCTGTCGGCGATGGCCGATTTCGCCGACCTCAAGAGCTTCTACACCGTCGGGCACTCCCGAGGTGTCGCTGCACTGGCCGATGCCGCGGCGGGCGGTTGCGGGCTGGCGCCAGCGGAGGTGACGGCGGTACGGCGGGCCGGGTTGGTGCATGACCTTGGGCGGGTGGCGGTGTCCGCGGGCGTGTGGGGCAAACCCGGGCCGCTGACCAGGGACGAGTGGGAGCGGGTGCGGCTGCATCCCTACCACACCGAACGTGTCCTGGACGCAGTCGCCCCGCTGCGCCCGCTGGGCAGGCTGGCCGGGCTGCACCACGAATGCTGCGATGGCTCCGGCTATCACCACGGCCGCCGCACCGCCGAGCTGCCGGCCACGGCGCGTATCCTTGCCGCCGCCGACTCCTACCATGCGATGACCGAGCCCCGGCCGCACCGGCCGGCGCTGTCGGATACCGCGGCGGCGGCCGAACTCCGGCGGGAGGCGGCTGCAGGGCGCCTGCATCCCGAGGCGGTCAGCGCGGTCCTCGACGCCGCCGGACACCGCAAGGAGCGGACTTCGACCACGCAGCCGAGCGGCCTGTCGGGCCGGGAGGCACAGGTGCTCGGGCTACTCGCACGTGGCTGGCCCACCAAGCAGATCGCCCGCCAGCTGGCGATTTCGCCGAAGACCTGTGATCACCACATCCAGCGCATTTACCGCAAGATCGGCGTCTCCACCCGGGCGGG
Source organism: Pseudonocardiaceae bacterium (assembly GCA_050700385.1). Classification (GTDB taxonomy): domain Bacteria; phylum Actinomycetota; class Actinomycetes; order Mycobacteriales; family Pseudonocardiaceae; genus WHSY01. Next base: position 3,143 of record JBOHGT010000054.1, read on the forward strand.
CGCCACCTTGTTCGCGGTCAAACACGGCATCCTCACGCCCTGATCCGAGCGCCTCGCGGTATTCCTCGGCGGCGGCACCGTGCCGTGACGGCACGATGAGCGCCCCGATAGGGAGAATTCCCGACTAGCCGCTGCGCCCGCCCCTTTCCTAGCGTGCCGATGATCGGTGACGGACGCTGGGAGATGCAGGGTCAAAGGAGAGGGATGATCGACGACCAACGCAGATGATCTTCTCCGAACCTGATCTTTACCAGTTGAAGGTAGGTGGGTGTGGTGGTACTCGCCGCAGGCGAGCAGGCGAGCCGTCAAGCCGATCATGGCTCCTGCCGTGACCAAGTCCGGCCCGCCACTAGTGGCCGGTGACCGGGGCCGTGGGGGGCCCCGGTCACCGGCTGCCCTCGCCGAGGAGTGGGCCAGCGTCGTCGACACCACGGCTGATGTGCCGATGTCCCTTGCCGACACCCGGCGCTACTTGCGTGATCTCGTCCAACGCCTGGTGGCCGCGTTGTCCGGGCCGACGGTGGACACCCGGGCCGCTTCCGAGGTCGGCGCCCGGCTGGTGGCCGGGAACTTCGCCGGGCCGCACAGCCTGTCCCGCACGGTCGAAGTGCTCGCCAGGCGCTTACCTGCGACGCTGGAGGACGCTGCAGCCGGTTCTCTTGCCGACCAGCTCGTCGAGCTGCTCGATGCACTGGTCGCCGGTTACACCGAGGCGCTGCGGTATCGCATCGTCGATCAGCAGGAAGGTGTCAGGCGTGCGCTGCTCCGGGCGCAGCAGGATGTCGAGCGGGACCTGCGGGCCAGCGAGGCCCGGTTCCGTGAGCTGTTCGACTCCTCCCCGGTCGGTATCGCGATCAGCGAGCCCGATGGGCGGATCGTGCGGACCAACCCGGCGCTGGACGAGGTCCTCGGCTACCCCGCGGGCGAGCTATCCGGACACGAGCTGAACGAGCTGTTCTCATCCGAGGACCTGCCGATCCTGCAGCAGCACTACCGCCGCCTGCTGGCCGGCAAGCAACCGCGGTTGCGGATGCAGTTCGGGCTGCGTCGCAACGACGGCGAGACCTCATGGGCCTACTTGACCACCTTGGTGCTGCGCGACGCCGGACAGGCACCCCAGCACCTGGCCACGATGGTGGACGACGTCACCGAGCTGCATCTGCTGCAGGAGCAGTTGCGTTACCAGACGTTGCACGACATGCAGACCGGTCTGCCGAACCGGCAGTACTTCGTCTCGTACCTGGAGCAGGTGCTCGGACAGCTCGACCGGTCGGCCGGGGTCACGCTGCTGCACCTCGATCTGGACGACTTCTCAGTGATCAACGATGGGCTGGGCCACCGCTTCGGTGACCGGCTGCTGGACGTGGTGGCAAGGCGGCTGGAGTTCGTGGTCGCCGGCCAGCGGGCAATGGTCGCCCGACTCGGCGGGGATGAGTTCGCCATCCTCATCCAGCACGGGGAGTCGGTGCCGGACGTTGCCCGGCTGGCCGAGACCATCAACACCGAGCTCGCCGAGCCGTTCTACCTGGATGAGCTCGGGGTGGGGGTCACAGCGAGCATCGGCGTCGTGCAGCGGCAGGTCGATGGGGCGGAGCCGGCCGAGCTGCTACGCGCCGCCGGCACCACGCTGCGCCGGTTGCGAGGCAGGGGCAGGCGGCAGTGGACACTCTTCGACGCGAAGATCGACACCGCCGACCGGGCCGAACTCCGGCTGGCGGCAGCGATGCCGGGAGCCCTGGAGAATGGTGAGCTGCGGGTGGACTACCAGCCGGTGGTGGGGCTGGACAGTGGGCAGCTGAGGGGTGTCGAGGCGGTGCTGACCTGGCGGCACCCGAAGCTCGGTATGCTGGCCCATGAGCGGTGCGTGCAGCTCGCGGAGCGGAGCGGAGTGGTGCACGCGGTGGGGCAGTGGCTGCTACATATCGCGGCGGAGCAGGCCCGATCGTGGCTGGAACAGATCGGCGAAGGGCTGCCGCCGGTGATGATCAACCTGACGCACTACCAGGCTCAGGATCCCGACTTGGTGACGCAGGTCAGGGCAGTGCTGGCGCAGACCGGCCTGCGACCGACTGCGCTGGAGCTGCGGGTGCCGGTGTCGGCGATGCGCACGGTCAACGGTGCACAGTCCGGCGAGGCCGGTGGAGAGGCCGAGGACAACCTGCAAGTACTCGCCGACCTAGGCGTGCGAATGGCGCTGCACGACTTCGGCGGTGACATCGGCGGGCTCGCCTGCCTGGCCGAGCTACCGGTGCACGCCGTGCGGATCGCCCAGCCGGTGGCCCTGCAGGTGGCCGACAATCCCTCGGCGATCCCGGCGCAGGGGCTTCGTGCCTTGGTGCCCACGGTGCGGGCAGCCGGGATCAGCGTGGTCGCCTGCACGGTGGACACCGAGAAGCTGGCCGACTGGTGGCGTGAGGTGGGCGCGGACTGCGCGGTCGGCGCGCTGTTCCGCCAACCGGGCCCACCGCAGGACATCGAGCAGGTGCTCACCCGGCTGGGATAGCAGGGCAGGGGGCGTGCGACCTAACGGCCCAGCGGGATCAGTTGCGCCCGGAACGGCTCGGTGCCCGCCACCAGCGTGACCGTGCCGAGGCCGCCGTGGTCGTTGGCGTACTCCAGCGCGCGTGCCAGGTCGGCCACACCGTTGCTGCCAGGCACCGGCGCCAGCGCGAGCGTGCTCAGCACGCCGAACGCAGACCCGTCCGCGGACACGAAACCGCTGCCGGAGTCACCGGGGATGCCCGGCGTGACGGTGATCACCTCGTGGCCCCAGCCCTCGCCGACGGTGCCGGCGCTGACACCGGACTTCGGGCTGAGCAGCCCGATGCCGCCGCGCAGCGGTGAGTTGCCGTAGCTGTGGACCTGCTCGCCGGGCGCGGTGCCGTCGGTGTCCAGCCCGGTCGGGCCGCCGAAGAAGGGCACGCTCGGGTTGGTGGCCGCCACGTCCGACGGGTCCAGCTCGACCAGCGCGAAGTCGTTGAACTGGCAGGTGCTGGGGTCCTGCTCACCGCCTTGCTGCATGGCGATCCACGAGCTGTACACCAGGGTGCCCGGCCGGCTTGCCCCGGCCACCGCGACCGGGGTGCCCAGCGGCCGGGTCTGCGCCTCGCAGCCGTTGGTTGCGGTGGCCGGGCCGGTCCCGGCGCAGTGCGCGGCCTGCCCGATGAAGACCCGCGAGCCGTTGGTGAAGACGAAGTTCGACGTGCACTGGTTGCCTTGGGTGTCGGTCACCACACCGGGGTGGACCGTCGCCACGGCCGCCGGGGCGAACTGCGGAGCGGCCGAGGCGGGGGCGGCAAACACTCCCGCGGCCAGCACGGCGAGCGTCACGGCAACGGTCCGGCCCGGGCCGACGGCGGTACGGATGCGCACGAAGCGATCCCCCTTCGGGTCATGCGGACGCCCCGCCGTCCGTCCAGTAGTCGGTGCCAGTCTGCTTCGGCCGACCGGGCGGCGTCTACCCCCTGCCGGGACCGATCGGCGCACCAGGGCGGTTGCCTTCACCCGGTGAGGTTGCGGCCCGAGGAGGGGTCGAACACCTGCACCTGCTCGACGCCGAACCAGATGTCGAGCTTCTCACCCTCCGCTGCACCCGACGCGGCCGAGAGCCGGGTAGTGATCTGGCTGCCGGCCGAGGGCAGGTCGGCGGTGCCGGCGTCGGCGGCTATCTCCTCGAGGTCGGCGGAGGAGGCCCGGTCCCCCGAGACCGAGAAGTAGGCGTACTTGTCCGATCCCATCGACTCGAGCACCTCGATCTGCGCCGGGAACGTCACGCCGGCCGACCGCGCGAACTCCTCGACCAGCGCAGCGTCCTCGAAATGCTCCGGGCGGATCCCGACGATCACCTCACGCGGCGCCTTCGCCGCCTCCAGCACCCGGCGGACGCGATCCCCGAGAGGAAGCCTCCCCAGCGCGGTCTGCAGCTCCCCGTCGGCCAACGTGCCCGGCAGGAAGTTCATCGACGGCGAGCCGATGAACCCCGCCACGAACAGGTTCGCCGGGTGGTCGTAGAGCTGCTGCGGAGCTCCGACCTGCTGCACGAAGCCGCCGCGCATCACCACGACCCGGTCCCCCAGCGTCATCGCCTCGGTCTGGTCGTGAGTGACATAGACGGTGGTGGTGCCCAACCGCTGCTGCAACCGGGACACCTCGGTGCGCATCTGCACCCGCAACTTGGCGTCCAGGTTGGACAGTGGCTCGTCCATGAGGAAGGCCTTGGGGCTGCGCACGATGGCCCTGCCCATCGCGACGCGCTGGCGCTGCCCGCCGGAGAGGTTCGACGGCTTGCGGTCCAGGTGCTGGGTGAGGTCCAGCACTGCGGCGGCCTCCTGCACCTTCGAGGCGATGGTCGCCTTGTCCATCCTTGCCAGGCGCAGCGGGAACGCAATGTTCTCCCGCACGGTCATGTGCGGGTAGAGCGCGTAGGACTGGAAGACCATGGCGATGTCGCGGTCCTTGGGCGCCTTCTCGTTGACCCGCTCGCCGGCGATCCGCAGCTCACCCGACGTGATGTCCTCCAGCCCCGCGATCATGTTCAGCGTGGTCGACTTCCCGCAGCCCGACGGGCCGACCAGGATGACGAACTCGCCGTCGGCGATCTCGACGTCCACGCCGGAGACGGCCAGCGCGCCGTCGGGGAATCTCTTGGTCACGGCGTCCAGCGCGATCTCGGCCACCACTTTCACCCCTTCACGGCGCCGGAGGTGAGCCCGGCGACAATGCGACGTTGGAAGAACAGTACGAACACGATGATCGGGATCGTGATCACCACGGCCGCCGCCGCGATCGACCCCGTGGGCTCCTCGAACTGCGAGCTACCGGTGAAGCTCGCGATCGCCGCAGGCACCGTGCGGGACGCATCGGTGGATGTCAGCGAGATCGCGAACAGGAAGTCGTTCCAGCAGAAGATGAACACCAGGATCGCGCTGGTGACGACGCCGGGCGCGGCCAGCGGGACGATCACCGACCGGAACGCCTGCGCAGGGGTCGCCCCGTCCATCTTGGCCGCCTTCTCCAGCTCCCAGGGGATCTCGCGGAAGAACGCCGCCAGAGTGTAGATCGCCAGCGGCAGCGAGAAGGTGACGTAGGGCAGGATCAGGCCCGGCCATGTGTCGAACAGACCCACCGCCCGCTCGATCTCGAACAGCGGGCTGACCAGCGAGATCTGGGGAAACATCGCGACCATCAGCGAGACGCCGATGAGCAGTTTCTTGCCGGGGAAACGCAGCCGGGCGATTGCATAGGCCGCCATCGTCCCGATGGTCACCGCGATCGTGGTGGCGATGACCGCGATCCCGATCGAGTTGAGCAGCGCCCTGGTGAACTCGCTGGTGGCGAAGATGCGGGCGTAGTTGTGCAGCGTCGGATCCCGCGGGATGAAGTTGCCGTCGGTGACCGAGGAGGTGGGCTTGAGCGACAGGCTGGTGATCCACAGCACCGGGATCAGCACGTAGCCGATCACCATGAGGTTCAGCAGCGACCAGCCGGCCTTGCGTCCCGGCGTCTCGACGACGGCCATCACCGCCTCCCTTCCGGCTCGGACCCCGGTGCGGCGGTGCCGAAGCCCTTGACGAACAGGAACGCGATGATCGCGACGCAGATGAAGATCAGAATGCTGATTGCGGAGCCGATGCCGAGGTTGAACGCCTTGAACAGGTTGTCGTAGCCCAGGATCGACACCGACCCGGTGCCGTTGTTGCCCCTGGTCAGCACGTAGATGTTGTCGAAGATTCGGAAGGCGTCCAGCGTCCGGAACAGCAGTGCCACCAGGATCGCCGGCTTCATCATCGGCAGGATGATCCTGGTCAGCCGTTGCCAGGGACCGGCGCCGTCGACCTGCGCGGCGCGCAGCAGGTCGTCGGGGACCAGCGCCAGGCCGGCGAGCAGCAGCAGCGCCATGAACGGGGTGGTCTTCCACACCTCGGCGAGCACCACGATCGCCAGCGCGGGGATTTGCTCGGTCAGCGGCGCCGACCCCTCCGGCAGCAGGTTGGCCAGGTAGCCGGTGTCAGGCGTCCACGCGTAGTACCAGCTGAACGCCGCAGCCACCGTGACGATGCCGTACGGGATCAGCACCAGGGTGCGTACCGTGCCCCGCCCGAGCAGGGTGCGGTGCATGATCAGCGCCAGCGCCAGCCCGAGGGCCAGCTCGATCGCCACCGAGATCACCGTGACCGTCACCGTCACGATGAACGCACTCCACCAGTAGCCGTCGGACAGCACCGCGACGTAGTTGCTCAGGCCGATGAACTCCCGCTCCGCGGGGAAGCGCAGGTCGTAGCGCAGCAGCGACAGCCAGACGGCATAGCCGACGGGGTAGGCCGTGACCGCCAGCATGATGAGGACCGCGGGTGCGCACAGCAGCGCCGCGAGCCGCCGCTCGGCCCTGGCCCCCTCGGTGCGACGTACGCCGCGGGTCCCCGGCGCGGCGGCCCGCTCCGGAGCGGCGGTCGTGGTCATGGCACCAGTCCTTCGGAGTTGACGGCACGCTCGACCTGCTCGGTGAGCTGGTCGACCGTCACGTCGGGGTCGATCTCGGAGGGCGGGTTCAGCAACGCCGAGATCACGATCGAGATGCTCTGGTAGGCCGGGGACTCCGGCCGCACGCTGGCGGTGTCGAGCGACTGCTTGATCGCTCGCCATGCGTCGTACTCCTGCTGGAAGGCCGGATCGGTGTAGAGCGCATCCAGGGTCGGCGGCACGCCGGCGTCGATGGCGTTGCGCAGCTGGTTGTCCCGGTTGCGCAGACACTGGATCGCCTCGAACGACTCGTCCGCGTAGCGGCTGGTGGACGACACCGCGAGGTTGAAACCACCGATGGTCACCGAAGCCGGCTCGCCCGCGACCACCGAAGGGTAGGGCGCCCACGCGAAGACGTCGGCCACCCGCCTGCCGGTATCCTCGCTGGTGGGGTTGCCCTGCTCGTCGATGAACGACCCGCCGTCGTTCTCAGCGATGCCGGGCAGCACGAACGGGTAGTTGACCTGGAACGCGGCCTGGCCGGACTCCATCGCCAGCCGGGTCGCGCCCTCGTCGCGCTGCGGCAATGACGGGTCGGCGCCGCGCGCGGTGGCGACCTGTTTCATGATCTCCAGCGATCGGCGGGTCGCATCGCCCTGGCCGATCCGGACGGTGGTGCCGTCCTCGCCGACGATCTGCCCACCGGCGCTGGCCAGCAGTGTGTTGAACCACACGGTGAGGCCCTCGTACTGCTGGGCCTGCACCTCGATCCAACTCGGCCGGTCCTGGGCCGCCAGCTGCTCGGCGATGTCGATCATCTGGTCCCAGGTCCGCGGTGGCTTCCCACCGGGCATGAGGTCCGACCGGTACCACAGCAGCTGGGTGTTGGTGTTCAGCGGCGCCGCGTAGAGCCGGTCGGCCCAGGTGCCGGTCTCGTAGGCGGCCTCGAGCGTCCCCTGCCGGACCTTCTCGGCTGCGGTGGGCTCGAACGGGAGGATCCAGCCGGCCTCGGCGAACTCCGCAGTCCATGTGACGTCGAGCAGCATGATGTCCAGCGTCTCGTCGCCGCCGACGATGCGCCGGGCCAGCTGCAACCGCTGGTCGTCGGCCTGCCGGGGAAGCGTGAGTTGCTCGATCCGGTACCGGCCACCTGCGGCCTCGGTGCAGTCCGCCGCTGCCTGGGCGTACTGCTCGGCGCCGTCGGCCGCGGTGTAGAAGCGCAGCACCACGCCCTCGCCCGCGGACCCGCAGGCGGCGAGCAGCGGGGCCGCGAGCAGCGCCGCGGCGACCAGTGCCACCCGGCGACGGCCATCTCCTCGGAGCCTCATCCGCGTCAGGTCGCAGGGCCCATGGACAGCTTGGCGAGCAGGTCGCGGGCCTTCTCAGCATTACGCGGCTGGCAGAGCACGTCGTAACGGCCTGCCACCAGCTGGTTGGCCGACGCGAAGTCCCGACGCCCGCGGGACGACGCGTACCCCACGGCGCCGAACACCATCCCGAACACCACACCGGTGGTCAGGCCGACGAGGATCGGCCCGAGCCCCGCTCCGGGCTCGGCGAACAGGCTGAGCAGCACCCCCACGAACAGGCCGAACCAGGCCCCGGAAGCGGCTCCCCCACCGAGTACGCGGGCCCAGGTGAGCCGCCGGAGCACCCGCTCGACCAGCATCAGATCGACCCCGACGATGGTCACCTCCTGGACTGGGAACTGGTTGTCCGCGAGGTAGTCGACGGCGCGTTGTGCCTCCGCGTAGGTGGCGTAGGAGCCGATCGGCCAGCCGGTCGGTGGGGTGGGCAGGCCGGGCATCTGGCCCTGACCGCTGAACGGGCTGGTCACGGTGCATCACCTCCGGTGCGGAGTATCCATACTGCCAAACGATCAACCCGCCGGGATAGTTCTCAGGATCGGATGCCGTACTCCCGGAGCAGGCCGCGGCTGATGATCGTCTTCTGGATCTCGCTGGTACCCTCACCGATCAGCAGGAACGGCGCCTCCCGCATCAGGCGCTCGATCTCGTACTCCTTGGAGTAACCGTAGCCGCCGTGGATGCGGAACGCGTCCTCGGTGACTTCCTTGCAGTACTCGCTGGCCATGAGCTTGGCCATCCCCGCCTCGACGTCGTTGCGCGCGCCGGCGTCCTTCAGCCGCGCGGCGTTGACCATCATCAGGTGCGCCGCCTCGACCTTCGTGGCCATCTCGGCGAGCTTGAATGCGATCGCCTGGTGCTGGGCGATGGTCTTGCCGAAGGTCTTGCGCTGCTGGGCGTACTCGATGGCGAGCTCGAAGGCGCGGATCGCGATCCCGCAAGCACGGGCGGCCACGTTGACCCGGCCGACCTCGATGCCGTCCATCATCTGCGTGAAGCCCTTGCCCGGTGCACCGCCGAGCACCGTGTCCGCGCCGACCCGGTGGCCGTCGAAGATCAGCTCGGTCGTGTCGACACCCTTGTACCCCATCTTGTCGATCTTGCCGGGGACGCTGAGGCCCTCGGCGACCTCGCCGTAGCCCTCCGGCTTTTCGACCAGGAAGGCGGTCAGGTTCTGGTGCGCCTTGTCTGCGCCCTCGTCGGTCTTGACCAGGGTGGCGACCAGGTTTGAGGTGGCACCGTTGGTCAGCCACATCTTCTGGCCGTCGATGACGTAGCCGTCCCCGTCACGCTTGGCGCGGGTCCGGATCGCGGCGACGTCGGAGCCGAGCTCCGGCTCGGACATCGAGAAGGCACCGCGGATCTCGCCGGTGGCCATCTTCGGCAGGTAGTGCTGCTGCTGCTCCTCGGTGCCGTGGTGACGGATCATGTGCGCCACGATGAAGTGGGTATTGATCACACCGGACACGCTCATCCAGCCGCGGGCGATCTCCTCGACGATCAGCGCGTAGGTGAGCAGCGACTCACCCAGCCCGCCGTACTTCTCGGGGATGGTGAGCCCGAACAGGCCCATCTCCTTCATCCCGTCGACGATCTCGGCCGGGTAGGTGTCGGAGTGCTCGAGCTGCTGCGCCGCCGGGATGATCTCCTTGTCCACGAAGGTCTTGACGGTGGACAGGATCTCCTGCTGGATCTCGGTGAGACCCGCGGTCTGGGCGAGCCTGGCCATGACGTGACACCTTTCGTCTCGTGGATCAGTCCTGCGGCGGGGTCCACCTCTCGGTGCGCTGCATCCCCGCGACGCGGCCCTTACCTGCCACCACGAGTGCCATCTTGCGGGACGCCTCGTCGATCATCTCGTCGCCGAGCATCGCCGCGCCGCGTTGGCCGCCCGCTTCGGAGGTGAACCACTCGTAGGCGTCGAGAACGTTCTCGGCGTGATCGTAATCGCGCTGCGACGGGCTGTAGACCTCGTTCGCCGCGCCGATCTGGCCCGGGTGCAGCACCCACTTGCCGTCGTACCCGAGCGCGGCCGAGCGGCCGGCGACACGCCGGAACCCTTCGACGTCCCTGATCTGCAGGTACGGCCCGTCGATGGCCTGCAAGTCGTTGGCCCGCGCGGCCATGAGGATCCGCATGAGGATGTAGTGGTAGGCGTCGCCGGTATCGTAACCCGGGGGCTGCTCCCCCACGACGAGAGATTTCATGTTGATCGAGGCCATGAAGTCGGCAGGGCCGAAGACGATGGTCTCCATCCGCGGCGAGGCGGTGGCGATGGCGTCGACCTGGAGGAGGCCCTTGGCGTTCTCGATCTGGGCCTCGATGCCGATGCGCCCCACCTCGTAGCCCATCGTCTTCTCGATCTGGTTGAGCGTCATGTCCAGCCAGGCGACCTGATCGGCGCCCTGCACCTTGGGCAGCATGATGCAGTCGAGGTTGGCGCCGGCGCCCTCGACGACCTCGACCACGTCGCGGTAGGTCCACTCGGTGGTGAGGTCGTTGACCCGCACCACCCGGGTCTTGGAGCCCCAGCCGCCCTCGTTGAGCGCGTCGACGATCGTCTTGCGCGCACCCGGCTTGGCCAGCGGAGCGCAGGCGTCCTCGAGGTCGAGGAAGACCTGGTCGGCCGGCAGCCCGTGGGCCTTGTCGATCATCTTCGGGTTGGAGCCGGGCACCGCCAGACAGGAACGGCGGGGGCGGAGACGGCGGCTGCCGGCGGCCTCGGTCATCGGGGCAACCTCCTCGTGGCAGCGAGTGTGCGGGGCCATCGATCGTGGCACGCCCGCACCGTCAGGGCAGCTCAATGAGTGGGTTCTCACAGCCCTCCAGCCTCGGTCATGGTGGCCGCGCAGCGTTAATCTGACCTGCGTGGCCACGGTGACCAGGGTCTTCGCGGCCCGCATGGCGGGCCTGCCGGTGTTCGGGCCGGACGGCGAGCAGATAGGCAAGGTCCGGGACCTGGTAGCCACGCTGCGCGTCGGATCGCAGCCGCCACGGGTGCTCGGTCTGGTCGTCGAGCTCGCAGTCCGGCAGCGGATCTTCGTCCCGATGCTGCGGGTGACGTCGATCGAGCCGGGCGCGGTGGCGCTGGCCACCGGCACGGTGAGCCTGCGCCGTTTCTCGCAGCGCCCGAACGAGGCGCTGGTGATCGGCGAGATCCTCGACGCCCGGGTCGGCATCCCCGGCACGGGTCAGACCGCGGTGGTGGTGGACGCCGGGGTGGAGCAGACCCGTACCCGGGACTGGGTGATCGCCAAGCTGGCCGTGCGGGTCCGCGCGCGCCGGCTGGGCCGGCGCGGACCGGTGCAGGTGCTGTCCTGGGACGAGGTCAGCGGGCTCACCCTCGCCGAGGTCTCCTCGGGCGGCCAGGGCGCCGAGCACCTGCTCGCGGTGTTCGAGTCGATGCGGGCGGTGGATGTGGCCAACGCGCTGCGCGAGCTGCCGCGCAAGCGCCGTCACGAGGTCGTCGACGCGCTGGACGACGAGCGGCTCGCCGACATCCTGCAGGAGCTCTCCGAGGACGAGCAGACCGAGCTGCTGGCCCACCTGGGCGACGAGCGGGCCGCCGACGTGCTCGAGGCGATGAACCCCGACGACGCCGCCGACCTGCTGGGTGAGCTGGCGGAACAGGAGCAGGAGCGGCTGCTGCGGCTGATGGCGCCCGAGGAGTCCGGGCCGGTACGCCGGCTGCTGGCCTACTCGGCCGACACGGCGGGTGGCCTGATGACCCCGGAGCCGGTCGTGCTCACCCCGGACGCGACCGTCGCCGAGGCGCTGGCCCGGGTGCGCAACCCCGAGCTGACGCCCGCGCTGGCCAGCATGGTGTTCGTCTGCCGGCCACCCTCGGCCACCCCGACGGGCCACTACCTGGGCTGCGCGCACATCCAGCGGCTGCTGCGCGAGCCACCGTCGGACCTGGTGGCCGGGATCCTCGACAGCGAGCTGGCCCTGCTCGCGCCGGATGCCACGCTCACCGAGGTCACCCGGTACTTCGCGGCCTACGATCTGGTGTGCGCTCCGGTGGTGGATGCTGAGGACCACCTGGTCGGCGCGGTGACGGTCGACGATGTGCTGGACGCCGCGCTGCCGGAGAACTGGCGGCAGCGCGAGACGGCCGGCTGGCCCGAGGAGGTGGGCGGTGCCTGAACTGCGTGCCCGCCGGCTCGATCAGCCGCGCGGGCCGAGGCGGCTGCGCCCCCGGGTCGACCCGGACGCCTTCGCCCGGTTCTCCGAGCGGATCGCCCGTTACCTGGGCACCGGGCGCTTCCTGGCGGTGCAGACCGTCATCGTCGTGATATGGATTGCCCTGAACCTCACGGCGATGGCGCTGCGCTGGGATCCCTACCCGTTCATCCTGCTCAACCTGGCCTTCTCCACCCAGGCGGCCTACGCGGCCCCGCTGATCTTACTGGCGCAGAACCGGCAGGACGACCGCGACCGGATCGCGCTGGAGGAGGACCGGGCAAGGGCCGAGCGCACCAAGGCCGACACCGAGTACCTGGCCAGGGAGCTGGCCGCGCTGCGGCTCGCGGTTGGCGAGGTCGTCACCCGCGACTTCCTACGCTCGGAGCTGACGCGGCTGGCCGAGCAGCTCGATGGGAGTGCGGACCGGCCCGGTCCGGACCGGGCTGTTCCGGAGCGGCAGGCACCCGCTCGGCAGGCACCCGCTCGGCAGGCACCGGCTCGGCAGGCACCGGCTCGGCGGGCCGCGAGGGGCTGACCGCGGGACCGGCCAGCCGGGCGCACAACTGCCGAAGCGCGCCCAGATCGGCCTGGTCGAGCCGTCCGGCGAAGTGCCGGGCGATGCCCTCGAGGTGCGTCGCGCTCGCGGTGCGCAACCGGGCGAGCCCCCGGTCGGTGAGCTCGGCCACCACGCCGCGACCGTCACCGGCGGCCCGTGACCGCTCGACCAGCCCGATCCGCTCTAGCCGGTCAACCAGCCGGGTCACCCCCGAACGTGACAGCAACAGCGCATCGGCCAGGTCGGTCATCCGCAGCCGGCGGCAGGGTGCCTCGGCGAGCTGGACCAGCACGTCGTAGGCGGCCAGTGACAGCTGCTGCGCGGCCACGAGCTCGACCTCGAGCGCGCGGGTCAGCCGCGCGTGCGCGCGCAGGAACTCGCGCCACGCGGCGAGCTCCTCAGGAGCGGGCAGGCGATCCACCACGGGACGGATGGTACGGAAGGGCCACCCGCTGGTGGACGCCTAGCATGGGGGTAGCACGACTCAGCTCCAAGCCGCCTGCCAGGAAGGTCGGTGCAAGCCGTGACCTCCACCGAGACCACCCCGTCGGTAGACGCGGTCCGCTCCGTGCTGGACGGCGTGAAAGACCCCGAGATCCACCGCCCCATCACCGAGCTCGGCATGGTGAAGGACATCACCGTGGCGCGGGATGGGACGGTCGACGTCGCCGTGTGGCTCACCGTGGCCGGCTGCCCGATGCGCGACACCATCACCTCGCGGGTCACCGAGGCGGTGGCCGCGCTGGGCGGCGTACGCACGGTGCACGTCGAGCTCGACGTGATGAGTGACGAGCAGCGCACCCAGCTACGCCGCTCGCTGCGCGGGGACGCCGAGGAGCCGCGGATCCCGTTCGCCGAGCCGGGCTCGCTGACCAGGGTCTACTGCGTCGCCTCCGGCAAGGGCGGGGTCGGCAAGTCGTCGGTGACGGTGAACCTGGCCGCCGCGATGGCGCAGCGCGGGCTGTCCGTCGGCGTGGTCGACGCCGACATCTACGGGCACTCGGTGCCCGGCATGCTCGGCACCTCGGCCCGCCCGACCCAGGTCGAAAAGATGATCATGCCGCCACAGGCGCACGGTGTGAAGGTCATCTCGATCGGCATGTTCACCAAGGACAACACCCCGGTGGTGTGGCGCGGCCCGATGCTGCACCGGGCGCTGCAGCAGTTCCTTTCCGATGTGTTCTGGGGCGATCTGGACGTGCTGCTGCTGGACCTGCCGCCCGGCACCGGCGACATCGCGATCTCGGTGGCCCAGTTGGTGCCCAACGCGGAGATCCTCGTCGTCACCACGCCGCAGCAGGCCGCGGCCGAGGTCGCGCAGCGGGCCGGGGCGATCTCGCTGCAGACCCACCAGAAGCTGGTCGGCGTGGTGGAGAACATGTCCTGGATGGAGCTGCCGGACGGCTCCCGGATGGACGTCTTCGGCTCCGGCGGGGGTCAGGTGGTCGCCGACTCGCTGACCCGCGCCGTGGGCGGCGACGTGCCGTTGCTCGGCCAGGTGCCGCTGGACCCGCGGCTGCGCGAGACCGGTGACGCGGGAACACCGCTGGTGCTCACCGACCCGGATGCTCCGGCCGCGCAGGTGCTGCGTGGTGTGGCCGACCGGCTGTCCACCCGCTCGCGCGGACTCGCCGGCCGGCTGCTTTCGGTGAGCCCTGCCGGCCGCTAGGTCGCGTCCGGGTCGAACGGGGCGCGCTCACCGGGCTGCAGCGGCCGGGACACGGGGGTACCCCAGCCGATGGGCGCGGCGTAGCCGTTGGGCTTGAACTCCTCGTCGAGGTCGTCGAGATCGTCGAACAGGTGGCGGACGGCGCTGCGGCGCGGGTTGAAGCTCCGGATGCGCTGCAGGTCGGCCAGCGGCTGCCGCAGCTCGTCGAACTCGGGTCCCAGCTCAGAGCGCAGCTGGTTGCGGGCGCCAGAGGCGTACTCCCGGACCTGGCGGATCGTGCGGGCCAGCCAGGACGCCGCGGCGGGCAACCGCTCCGGCCCGAAGACGAACAGCCCGACGACGACGAGGACGAGGAACTCGAACCCGCCGATGTTGAACATCCGCCATCCACCTCCTGCCGCACCGGCCCTTCCAGCCTACGTCGTGAATGATTTCGGTAGCCATGACTACCGAAATC
>JBOHGT010000055.1:0-17739 GCA_050700385.1 Pseudonocardiaceae bacterium
CTTTCACTGCGTCGGACGCAGTGAAAGTGCCCTTCACTGCACGGCTGGAGCGTCACCGCACGGCTGGAGCGGCGGTCAGTGCACGACAGCCTTCTCGGCGCCGGCACCGGTCAGCGAGCGGACCTCCATCTCTGCGTACTTCTCCTCGTCGCCGGAGTCCCTGCTGAGCACCGTGCCCAGGAAGCCGAGCAGGAACGACAGTGGGACCGAGACGATGCCGGGGTTCTGCAGCGGGAAGAACGCGATGTCGAAGCCGGCGAACATCGCGTCGTCGCTGCCCGAGACGGCCGGTGAGAACACGATCAGCAGCACGCAGCTGATCAGACCGCCGTACATGCTCCACAGCACGCCCGAGGTGTTGAACCGCCTCCAGAACAGCGAGTACAGGATCGTCGGCAGGTTCGCCGACGCTGCCACCGCGAAGGCCAGCGCCACCAGGAACGCGATGTTCTGGCCGAGCGCGACGATACCGCCGACGATGGCCAGCGCCCCGATCACGCATGCGGTGATCCGGGCCACCCGCACCTCACCGTCCGGGTCCAGCTGGCCGTGCTTGATCACGTTGGCGTACACGTCGTGGGCGAACGACGCCGACGCGGTGATCGTCAATCCGGCGACGACCGCGAGGATCGTCGCGAACGCCACTGCGGCGATGAACCCGAGCAGCACCTCACCGCCCAGCTCGAAGGCGAGCAGCGGCGCCGCGGAGTTCTCCTCGCCCGGCATACTTGCGATGCGTTCCGGACCGCCCTGCACCAGCGCGCCCGCGCCGTAGCCGATCACGAGCGAGAACAGGTAGAACAGCCCGATCAGCCAGATCGCCCACACCACCGAGCGCCGCGCCTCCTTGGCCGAGGGCACGGTGTAGAAGCGCATCAAGATGTGCGGCAGGCCCGCGGTGCCGAGCACGAGCGCGATGCCCAGCGACACGAAGTCGATCTTCGTCGTGGTCGACTCGCCGTACTGCAGGCCCGGTTCGAGCACCGCCTGCCCGTCCGGCGAGGCGGCCGCCGCGTCACCCAGCAGCGCGGAGAGGTTGAGCCCGTAGGAGCCGAGCACCCATGCCGTCATCAGCGCGGCACCCGAGATCAGCAGGGTGGCCTTGATGATCTGGACCCAGGTCGTGCCGCGCATCCCGCCGACCAGCACGTAGATGATCATGATGACACCCACGAGCGCGACCACCAGGGCCTGACCACCGGTACCCGTGACGTCGAGCAGCAGCGCGACCAGGCCGCCGGCCCCGGCCATCTGGGCCAGCAGGTAGAAGAACGACACGGCGAGCGTCGATACCGCCGCCGCGGACCGCACCGGCTGCCGGCGCATCCGGAAGCTCAGCACGTCGCCCATGGTGAACTTGCCGGTGTTGCGCAGCAGCTCGGCGACCAGCAGCAGCGCCACCAGCCAGGCCACCAGGAAGCCGATCGAGTACAGGAAGCCGTCGTAGCCGTTGACCGCGATCGCTCCGGCGATACCGAGGAACGACGCCGCCGACAGGTAGTCACCCGAGATCGCCACGCCGTTCTGCGGTCCGCTGAACGAGCGACCGGCGGCGTAGTAGTCCGTCGCGGTCCTGGTGGCCCGGGACGCCCGGAACACGATCACCAGCGTGATCAGGACGAAGAAGAGGAAGATGCCGCCGTTGAGCAGCGGCTCCCCCACTCCCTCCTGGCCACCGGCGCCTCCCTGGGTGAGGTAGCGGGTCACCGGGCATCCCCCTCGATCTGCTCACGGATCCGCGCGCCCACCGGGTCCAGGTTCTTGTTCGCGAAGTGCACGTAACTGGTTGTGATCAGGAAGGTGGTCACGAACTGCAGCAACCCGATGACGAGGCCGACGTTGATGTTGCCCGCGACCCGGATGGACATGAACTCGGGTGCGAACGCGGCCAGCAAGACATACAGGAAGTACCAGATCAGGAAGAAAGCGGTCATCGGGAACACGAAACCGCGCAGCCTCCTGCGCAGCTGGACGAACTCGGGGCTGCGTCGGGCGGTGACCCACGGGTCTGCCGCACCGGCCGGACGGTCCCCCGAGCCGCCGTGCTCGGTGTTGCTCACACGACACCTCCTCAGACGTTGTGACGATTACGATGCAGACGGTAAGGAGGTGTCGCACACTAGTCATCCGCCGATCGCGTCGCGGCGTCAGGTAGCCGCTTGCGGCGGTGGCGGCCGCCCCGGGACCGGGGCGGCGCGGCGATCACCGCGCCGAACCGCGCCACGTCGCGGTCCTGGCTCAATCCCAGCCGGTCCGGGGCGTGCAGCCGCAGCAGGATCCGCGAGATGTCCGGCGGCACCCTCTTCCGGGTGCGCCGGCTCACCACGAGCATGGTCAAGAAGGCCATGGGGACGGTGAACGCCGCCGGCTGGACGAGCAGCATCTGCCAGAACGAGGGGAGCATGGTGAACGCGGCGAGCAGTGCGGCGGCGACCGACAGCCCGCCGCCGACGAGCAGCCCGGCCGCCGCCCCGGTGTCGGTGAGCCCGCGCCACCAGATGCCCAGCACCAGCAGCGGGCAGAACGAGGAGGCGGAGACCGCGAAGGCCAGCGCGACGGCCTGGGCGAGATCCAGCGACGAGGCGGCCACCGCGAACCCCAGCGGGATCGCCGCGGTCACCACGGTGGCCACCCGGAAGTCGCGCACCCGCCCGGGCAGTACGTCGGTGGACAGCACCCCGGCGATCGACACCACCAGCCCGGAGGCGGTGGCGAGAAAGGCCGCGAAGGCGCCACCCACGACCAGCGCGCCGAGCGCCGCCGCCGGCCAGCCGCCCAGCGCCTCCCCCGGCAGTAGCAATACCGCGGCGTCAGTGGTTCCGGTGACCAGCAACTGGGGCACGTAGAGCCGCGCGAGCACTCCGGAGACGGTCGGGAACAGGTAGAACAACCCGAGCAGCCCCAGCACCACGAACGTCGTCACACGGGCAGCGTTCCCATCGGGATTGGTGTAGAAGCGCACCAGCACGTGCGGCAGCCCCATGGTCCCCAGCAGCAGCGCGAGGATCAGCGAGTAGGTCTCGAACAGCGACGCCCCGCCGGCCGACAGCGGGCGGAGCCACGTCTCGTTGTCCACCGGGGTGCCGCTCACCACCGGCACGCGGCTGCCGGCCGAGAAGCGCAGCTGCGCACCGGCAGCGACCTCGTGCTCCCCGGCCGCCCAGTAGACCGGACCGTCGGCGGGGAAGTCGTCGATGCGGCCGGTGGCGTCGAGCAGCATCGGGCTGTCGACCTGTAGCACCACGTCGGTGCTCACCTCGACGTTGGTGTCGGCGGTGAAGAACGGCGGAGCCTCCGCGCCGAGCGAGGCTCGGAACTCGGCGTCCTCGCCGGCCTGGTAGATCAGCAGCACGAAGACGGGGACGGCCAGCGCGGTGAGCATGAGCCAGTACTGGAATGCCTGCACGAAGGTGATCGAGCGCATCCCGCCGGTGGCGACGTTGAGCGTGACGATGAACGCCACGACGACGGCACCGACCCACAGCGGGTAGCCGGTGACGGTCGCCAGGGTGAGCCCGGCACCCTGCAGCTGGGGCACCAGGTACAGCCACCCGATGATGACCACGAAGCCGGTCGCGATCCGGCGTAGCTGCAGCGAGCCCAGCCGCGCCTCGGCGAAGTCCGGCAGCGTGTAGGCACCGGACCGCCGCAGCGGGGCCGCCACGAACATCAGCAGCGCGAGGTAGCCCGCGGTGAACCCGACCGGGTACCAGAGCGCGTCGGCGCCGTCCTTGAGCACCAGCCCTGCGACGCTGAGGAACGACGCGGCCGAGAGGTACTCCCCGGAGATCGCGGCAGCGTTCACCCGTGGACTGGTGGCGCGCGAGGCGACCAGGAAGTCCGATGTGGACCGCGACCGGACAGCGAAGGTGCCGATGATGATGGTCAGCGCGCCGACACCGAGGATCGCGACGACCGTGAAAGGGTCGGGTGATCGCACCGCGGGACTAGCTCTCGGCCATCACGGTGAAGTCCTGCTCGTTGCGCTCGGCGCTGCGGAGATAAGCCCAGCCGACGGCGAGCAGGAACGGGTAGACCATGAAGCCGAGCAGCAGCCACGGCAGCCGGATCCCGAAGATGCTGATCGTCCCGAGTGCCGGCACGAACGCGAACGCGAGCGGGATGGCTCCCAGCACTGCGGCGGCGAGCCCACCCAGCCCCAACGCGAGGTTCAGCTGCGACCGCTTGAACTGGCGGAACATCTCCTCACCGACGCCGGTCTGCTCCTCGACCTCGGCGAGGGTGCGCACCACCCGCCGCGTGCTGCGCCGCTCCGCGAGCACGATGCGGACCCGCTTGCCGGGCTTGCCGCGGCCCTGCTGGCCCGGCCCGGGATCGGACGGCAGGGCGGTCAACGGGTCGCGTTCTGCCGCGACCTCGCTGCTCACCTCTGGTCCCAACCCTGCTTGGCGGCGCGGACCAGGCGGTCCTTGAGTTCCCGGGTGTGCCGCCTGCTCACCGGCAACTCGGTCGCGCCGGTGCCGGTGCCGACCCGCACCACGTACCCGGACGCGGACATCCGCAGCTCGGTGACCAGCGGCAGCGACACCAGAAAGGAGCGGTGTATCCGGACGAAGCCGGCATCCGACCAGCGGTCCTCCAGCTGGGACAGCGGGATGCGCACCAAGTGGCTCCCCTCACCGGTGTGTAACCGAGCGTAGTCACCCTGCGCCTCGACCCAGCGTACCGAGGACCGTGGCACCAGCTTGGTGGTGCCGGCCAGCTCGACCGGGATCACCTCTTCGTCGCCGGTCAGCTCATCCGAGGCGGACCCAGCCGACGCAGCTGACCCGGCCGACCCCGTGGCAGCGTTGCGCCGGGTACGGGCGATGCGGCGCACGGTGCTCCTCAGCCGCTCCCGGCTCACCGGCTTCATCAGGTAGTCCACGGCCCCGACGTCGAACGCCTCGAGGGCGCGCTCCGGCTCGTGGGCCGTGACGAAGACGACCAGTGGCGGGTCGGGGTTGGCTCCCAGGAACCTTGCCAGCTGCAGACCGTCGAGCCCCGGCATCCGGATGTCGAGGAACACCACGTCGATCGGCTGGGCAGGAGCTCCGTTCCAGCGGTCCTCGCCGCGCAGTGCGGACAGCGCCTCGGTCGTGGTCGTGGCCGTGAGCACGGTGCCGATCCGCGGCTCCGCCTCCAGCACGTAGACCAGTTCGGACAGCGCGCCCATCTCGTCGTCCACAGCGAGGACGACCAGGGGGGCGTTGCTGTCGGTGGCGCTCATGGGGCGACCCTCCCGTGTTGTCCCTGCACCTGGCGTTTCATCGTGCACATTCACAGCCCCGGATGTCCACGGTTGACCCAAACGGGTGATGTGCTGCGCCACTCGCGAGTGATTGCCGGTGCAAGGGCACCGGTAAGCACTCACGAGCCCGTTAGCTTAGAGCCCGAAGCGGGACCAGGTCGCGCGGTGTTCGAGGCCCTCGAGCGCGGCGAGCACGGTGTCCGGTCCGCGCAGTGACGCCGCCTGGCCGAGTCCGAGCCGGGCCAGCAGCGGCTTGCGCGGCTCGACGGTGGTGATCTCGGCATCCGGGTAGCGCCTGCCGATCGTGGCGCGCAGCGTGCCGACGGCGTCGACCAACCCGAGCTCCAGTGCCCGGGCGCCGGTCCACACCTCGCCGGTGAACAGGTCCTCACCGGTGGTGAGCCTGCCGCCACGGCGGGAGCGCACCCAGTCTACGAACATCTCGTGCAGCTCGGTCTGCATGCCCTGCAACCACGCGACGTCATCGTCGCGCTCCGGCAGGAACGGGTCGAGTCGCGCCTTGTTCGTGCCCGCGGTGTAGATGCGGCGTTCCACGCCCCAGCGCTCGAGCAGGTTGTGCAGCCCGAAGCCCTGGCTGACCACCCCGATCGAGCCGACCAGCGAGGTGGAGTGGGCGATGATCTCGTCGCCCGCGCAGGCGAGCCAGTACCCGCCGGAGGCGGCGACGTCCTCGCAGAACGCCAGCACCGGCACACCCTTGTCCTCGGCCAGGCCGCGTATCCGGTCGGCCACCAGTGCGGACTGGGTGGCCGCGCCGCCCGGCGAGTTGATCGTCAGCGCGACCGCCCGCAGCCGGTCGTGCTCGAACGCACGGGTCAGCGCGGAGTCCACCCCGGCCAGGTTGATGGTGCCGCGCCCCAGCGGCGACGGGGTCGGGGTGATCACCCCGTGCAGCTTCACCACCGCCACCACCGGACCGCGGTCGCGCGGGTTGCCCGGCACCGGGATGGGCAGCCGGGAGGTCAGGCGATCGGTGACGTTTCCGAGATTCATGCTGCAAGCCTACGGACGCGTGCGGCGCGACCACCGGCTAGCCGAACAGCAGCTTGGCCTCGGCGTAGAGCTCGGCGTCGACGACCTTGAGGCCCGCGGTCGCCTCGGACAGCGGGACACGGACGATCCGGGTCGCCTGCAGCGCTACCATCATCCCGAAGTCGCCGTCGCGCGCGGCCTCGATCGCGGCCAGCCCGAACCGGGTGGCCAGCCACCGGTCGAACGGCGTGGGCGTGCCGCCCCGCTGGGTGTGCCCGAGGACGACGGCCCGCGACTCCTTGCCGGTCCGCCGCTCGATCTCGCTGGCCAGCTGGTCCCCGATCCCGCCCAGCCGGACGTGGCCGAAGGCGTCCGGCTCGCCGGCCCGGGTGACCATCGCGCCGTCGCGGGGCACCGCCCCCTCGGCGACGACGATGATCGGCGAGTAGGCGCTGTGGAAGCGTGACTCGACCCAGCCGCAGACCTGGTCGATGTCGAAGGGCACCTCGGGGATGAGGATGACGTTCGCCCCGCCGGCCAGACCGGAGTGCAGCGCGATCCACCCGGCGTGGCGCCCCATGACCTCCACCACGACGGCGCGGTGGTGCGACTCGGCAGTGGTGTGCAGCCGGTCGATCGCCTCGGTCGCGACGGTGACCGCGGTGTCGAACCCGAAGGTGTAGTCGGTCGCGGCGAGGTCGTTGTCGATGGTCTTCGGGACACCGACGACCTTGACGTCGAGCTCGCCGAGCTTGCTCGCCACGCCGAGGGTGTCCTCCCCGCCCACCACGATGAGCCCGTCGACACCGTGGCGCGCGAGGGTGGCCCGGATCCGGTCGGGCCCGCCGTCCTCGCGAAACGGGTTGGTCCGCGACGACCCGAGGATGGTGCCGCCGCGGGGCAGGATGCCGCGCACCGCACGGATGTCCAGCGGCTGCGAGTCGTCCTCCAGCAGCCCCCGCCAGCCGTCGCGGAAACCGACGAACTCGAAGCCGTAGACCGAGCTGCCCTTGCGCACGATGGCACGGATCACGGCATTGAGGCCGGGGCAGTCACCACCGCCGGTGAGCACTCCGATGCGCATGGACCGATCCTCTCAGCTCGCAGGACTCTGCTCGTCAGTTCGCGGGACTGGGTCGTCAGTTCGCGGGACTGGGTCGTCAGTTCGCAGGACTACGAGGCTGGGGGCCCGGGCGACCGGGGCGGCGCGAACGCCGCGGCTGAACTTCGGCACCCGCATGCTCACCTTGGTGCCCGCGTCCGGACCGGTCTCGACCACCAGGCCGCACTCGTCACCGAACGCCGTGCGCAGCCGGTCGTGCACGTTGCCGAGCCCGACGTGCGCGCCGGACAGGTGCGAGTCCTTGACCTCCTCGCGCAGCCTACCGGGGTCCATGCCCACCCCGTCGTCCTCCACGCTGATCATGCACTCCGACCCGGCGTCCTGCGCGATCACCGAGACGGTGCCGCCCTCCGGCTTGCCCGTCAGGCCGTGCCGCACCGCGTTCTCCACCAGCGGCTGCAGCGCGAGGAAGGGCAATACCACGGGCAGTACCTCGGGCGCGATCTGCAGCTTGATCTCCAACCGGTCGCCGAAGCGTGCCTTCTCGATGGTGAGGTAGCGGTCGATGTTGTCGAGCTCGTCGGCCAGCGTGGTGAACTCGCCTGCGCTGCGGAAGGAGTAGCGGGTGAACTCGGCGAACTCCATGAGCAGCTCGCGGGCCTCCTCGGGGTCGGTGCGCATGAACGAGGAGATCGTGGTCAGCGCGTTGTACACGAAGTGCGGGGAGATCTGCGCGCGCAGCGCCCGCACCTCCGCCTGCGCCAGCCGGTTACGGGACTCCTCGAGCTCGGCGAGCTCGAGCTGGCCGGAGACGTAGCGGGCGACCTCGGCGGTGGCGCTGATCAGTCCCGCCGTCGCGGTGCGGTAGCTGATCGAAGCGAAGCTGCCCACGATCTTGCCGTCCACCTCCAGCGGGCAGACGATCACGGCGTGCACCGGGCAGTCGCCCCGCCCGCACTTCATCTGGCGCTGGTTGAGCACCTTCCGGCGGCCGGTGTTGCCCACCTCGGAGGCAGCCCCCGACACCGACTCCGAGTGGTGGTTGGCCGCGCCGTCCCAGGCCAGCACCACGTGATCCTCGTCGGTGAGCGCGACGGCTGCGGTGTCCAGCAACGCACGCAGGTGGGGGGCCGCGGCTTTGGCCGAGCGCGACGAGAGCCCGTCCCGCAGCGGCGGGGACGCCAGCGCCATGGTGTGCAGCGCGGTGTAGGTGGCACGGTCGGCGTCGGAGGTGAATCCCTTGCGGGTGCGCATCCAGTACAGCAGGCCACCGGCCAGCGCAGCGGCGACGGCGAGGGCAAGCAGTGTCAGCACCGCCAGCACCGTGGGATCGGTCAGCAGCTCGGCCACGCGCGTCATCGTCCGCTGTCTCACCCGCCGTGGCAACGAGCCGGGCCGCACTGCAGTGGCCCGTGTGGGTGACGGTGAGGCCGGTGCCCCGTCAGCGCAGCAGGCGCGACAGGCGGCGGTCGGCGAGCGGCTTGCCGCCGGTCTGGCAGGCCGGGCAGTACTGGAAGGAGCGCTCGGCGAAGGACACCTCGCGCACCGTGTCCCCGCAGACCGGGCAGGGCAGCCCGGTGCGGGCGTGCACCGCGAGCCCGGCCCGCTTCTCCCCCTTGAGCCTGGCGGCGGCCTGCCCGACGGAGCGGTCCACCGCGTCGCGCAGCACCCGCTGCAACGCGTCGTGCAGCCGGTCGATCGCGTCGTCGGGCAGCCGCCCGGCGGTGGCGTAGGGCGACAGCCGGGCGGCGTGCAGCACCTCGTCGGAGTAGGCGTTGCCGACCCCGGCGAGCAGCGACTGGTCGGTCAGCGCGGTCTTGAGTCGATCGCTGCGCCCGGCCAGCAGGGCGGCGAGATCGTCCCGGCTGAGCGCCAGCGCATCGGGCCCCAGCCGCGCGATCCCGGGCAGCTGCGCCGGATCGTCGACCACGTACACCGCGAGCCGCTTCTGGGTGCCTGCCTCGGTGAGGTCGAACCCGGGCCCGTCACCGAGGTGCACCCGCAGCGCGATCGGGCCCTTTCCCGGCTTCGGTGGAGCAGCCGGTAACGCATCGGACCACCGCAGCCAGCCCGCCCGCGCCAGGTGCGTCACGAGCTGCGGGCCGTCGGTCTCCAGCGCGAGGAACTTGCCGTAGCGTGACGACCCGGTCACGGTGTGGCCGTGCAGCGCCGAGGGCGGCGGGTCGACGGTCTTGAGCACGGTCAGCGACGCGACATCGACACGGGTGACGACGCGGCCGGCAGCGTGCTCGCGCAGGTGGTGCGCCAGCGCCTCGACCTCGGGCAGCTCGGGCATCCCTCCAGTGTGCCCCGTCCAGGCCGGGTCAGCTCATGGGCTGCAGCGGGCCACGCCCGTCGTCGGGGATCGCGTCGCGCCGCAGAGACCGAGCGACGCCCTTGACTTCCTGGCGGGCCCGCAGGACGCCGTGCACGGTGCCCACCCACTGCTCGGGCGGTGCCTCGGGCAGCGGCGGCGTCACGGCGAAGACGGTCCAGCTGCGGCCCATCGCCCACTGAAAGGGCAGCAGCAGGAGCAGCACAAGAAAGGCCAGCACCAGCCAGGTGGGCACCACGACAGCGGGCGGGGTCCACAGCACCACGGTCAGCACGAGCACGACGACCAGCAGCAGCATCACGATCCCGGCCACGTGCCCGGCCGCCACGTCGTGCTCGAACTCCTGCGCGTGGGCGGGCTCGGACCAGTTCACCTTGCTGCGGACGGTCCACGTCCGCCCGTCTGCTCCCCGCACCACCCGCGTCATGGCCGTCTCCTCGTCGCGGTCATACCTCAGCGTAACTCGCCGTGAAACACTGGATACATGCAGCCGGCACGCTTCGCCCGCCGCAGGGAGGACTTCACCTGCCTGCACTGCGGAACACAGGTGCGCGGCAGCGGCTACACCAACCACTGCCCGGCGTGCCTGTGGTCACGGCACGTCGACGTCGCCCCCGGGGACCGGGCGGCGGACTGCGGCGCAGCGATGCAGCCCGTCGGCGCGCTGTCCGAGCACGACGGCCTGGTGGTGGTGCAGCGCTGCGTGGCATGCGGGCACACCTGGCGCAACCGGATCGCGACAGCGGACGACCGGGACGCGGTGCTCGCGCTGTTCGGCCGCCCGGTGCCCGACCCGTCGCCCAACTGGTATCACTGAACCATGAGCCCGTCGCGGCAGGTGCCGCTGCGCTTCGCCGAGCACGCCGTGGACGCGCAGACCCACGTGAACCTCTCCGCGGTGCGCTCCGACAGCCGTTGCCTGTGGATCGGCGGGGACGAGACCGCGACCGTCGAGCGGCTCACCGCGCAGGCCGACGGCGGTTACGGCGCGCACGCGACATTCCCGCTCGCGGACGCCGTGGCCCTGCCCGGCGGCCGGGACGACGAGGTCGACATCGAAGGCCTTGCCCGCCGGGGGCCCTACCTCTGGGCCGTCGGCTCGCACAGCCGCAAGCGCAAGCGGATCAAGCGCAAGCACGACGACGCGAAGGCGATCCGCCGGCTGGCCACCGTCACCGACGAACCTTCCCGGCGGGTGCTGGCCCGGCTCGCCCTCGCCGACTGCCCGGACGGGCTGCCGGCGATCGTGCCCGAGGGGTCCGCGCTGCTCGGCGAGCCCGGTCTGCTCGACGTGCTCGACGGCCACGAGCACCTCGCGCCGTTCCTCACCATCCCCGGCAAGGACAACGGCTTCGACGTCGAGGGCATCGCGGCGCACGGCGAGCCCGGGGTGGAGACGCTCTACGTCGGGCTGCGCGGGCCGGTGCTGCGCGGCTGGGCGGTTGTGTTGGAGATCCGCCCCCGCGACGACGGGGCGGGTCGGCTGCGGCTCGACCCGGTGGACGGCGACGCGCACTACCGCACGCACTTCCTCGACCTCGGCGGCCTCGGGGTACGCGACCTGTGCCCCGACGGGGAGGACCTGCTGGTGCTGGCGGGGCCGTCGATGGATCTGGACGGCCCGGTGCGGGTCCATCGCTGGTCCGGCGCGGCGGAGGCCGGCGCCCCCGCGGTGGTCCACTCGTCGCAGCTGCGGCGGGAGCTGGAGCTGCCGTTCGGCGAGGGTGACGACCATGCCGAAGGCATCGCGCTGCTCGGCGGGAGCGGCGAGCTGCTGGTGGTGCACGACAGCCCGGCACCGTCCCGGCTCACGGTGCCCGGCACCGTGCTCGCCGACGTCGTCGCGCTGCGCCAGCCTGCTCGTGAATGATTTCGGTAGCCCTGGCTACCGAAATCATTCACGAGCTCAGAGCTCAGATGGGCCAGGCCTCCTGGCGGTAGCCGGCATCCCAGAACATCCACTCGTAGCGCGACGTCGTGACGAAGTGCCCGCGCACCCGGCCGGTCTCGGCGTCGGACAGCTCCGTGCCGACCCGGTCGGTGAGCGCCAGCACCGCGTCCACGACCGCCTGGAAGTCCTCGCCGCCGTACATCGCGATCCACCGAGCGTAGAGCAGGTCGGGCGACGACCGCTCGGCCAGCGCGTCGCCGACCCTCGCGTAGATCCAGTAGCAGGGCAGCACCGCGGCGAGCCCCTCGGCGAACGAGCCGGTGTGCGTCGTGGCCAACAGGTAGCTGCCGTAGGCGAGGGTGGTCGGGCCGACGGGCTGCGCGGCGAGCTGCTCGGGGGACAGGCCGAGCCGGCCGGCGAGCTCGGCGTGCATCTCCTGCTCCGCCCGGATCGCGCCCGCGGCGTGCTCGGCGAACATCACCGTGTCGTTCTCGGTGGGCGCCTTGGCCGCGCAGACCGTCAGCGCGCGGGCGAAACCGCGCAGGTAGTGCGCGTCCTGCGCGATGAAGTGCAGGAACACGTCGTGCGGCAGGCCGCCGTCGGTGAGCCCGGTGATGAACGGGTGGTCCAGGATCGCCGCGTAGATGTCCTCGATCGATGACCACAGCTGGTCGGTGAGGCGATCCGCCATGGTCACGCTCCCTTCGCCGGGGCGCCGTTCTCGTAAACGATGATGCTCGCCCCCATGCTGTGAGGCCAGGACCTATCGTGGCTGAAAGCACCGACGAGCGAGCGGGAAGCGACCATGTGCCGGAGCATCAAGACACTGCGCGAGCCCTACACCCCGGCGGTGACCGACGCCGACGTGCACGCGGCCGCGTTGCAGTACGTCCGCAAGGTCTCGGGCTTCCGCCGCCCTGCGCCGCACAACGCGGCGGCGTTCGACGCGGCGGTCGACACGATCGCCGCGGCCACCCGCGAACTGCTCGACGGCCTGGTCGTCCGCGGGTCGCGAGCCTGACACCCGGCGGCGCGGCCGGACCCGCCGGTCACGGGCCCGGCCGGGAGCGCTGGTCAGCCGCCGCGGCGCCGGGTGGAGTATTGCCGCGGATTGGGCGCCACGCCATGGCCGCGCCCCGTCTTCACCTTGCTGGCGTTGCGGGACGGAGTCGCGGCACCGCGCCGCTCACGCCTGCTGAGCGTGGCGTCGTCCGCAGCGGGAGGCTTCCCGCCGGCGTCGGCCTCCTCGCGCACGAGGTCGGCCAGCGTTGGTCGCGGTAGGTCCGCCGAATGGTCCTCGGCGGGACTGTCGGGTTCACGATGAGCAGCCACAGGGTTCTCCTTCGTCATGGAGATACGCGGGATCGCCGCCGCTGCGGGCGGCGCAGCCGGGCGGGGACTGGCACGGCCGCATAGCGGTCCTCGGACCGCGGCCGTCAGCCGGTCGGTCGGCGCCGCCGCGAGACGCAGCAGGCGCGACGCACGCGTTCATGGGGCGAGACGTTGTCAGCGGTCCATGGCAGCGACGCTAGCAAGGCGCCGGACCGGAGCGCACCCCCGTTATCCGCATCGCTCCTGGGACATATGCCGGGCCCAGCGTCGGGTGGGGACCTGATCGGCTACCGTGGAACCCGCACAGGTCAGGATCGGGAGGTCGCTCAGATGGGCATGTCCAAGTTCTTCAAGGCGCTGTCGCCGGCGCGGCGGCACGGGGGCCACGGTTCCCGGTCCGGCAGCGACCGTGGCTTCCGCGGTCACCACGGCCACTACGGCCACCGCAACCGGTCCGGCGGGCGGAGCCGCTCGGGTGGGCGTCGAAGCCGCTCCGGTGGCCGCAGCCGCAGCTGACCCCGGCTGGTGACTGCGGAGGCATCCAGCCCCTCCCACTCGTCCAGCTCCTCCTACTACGGCGAGCAGACCCGCACCTGGGGTCCGGTCGAGCCGCCGCTGGAACCCGGCGAGCTGCTGGCGCCCGGCTACCAGGTCGTCGCGCACCTGCGTCGCGGGCACCGGCTGGATGTCTACGACCTGTGGAGCGACGAGCGCGGCTGCCGTTGCGTGGCCAAGACGCTGCGCCCGGAGCGGGCGGGCGACGGGGTCGCCGCGGGACGGCTGCGTACCGAGGGATTGCTGCTCGCGACACTGTCACACCCGCACCTGGTCCGCGGCTACGAGACGGTACTCACCGAGGTACGGCCGCGACCGGCGGTCCTGATCGAGACATTGCCCGGGAACACCGTCGCCTACCTGGTCGATGAGCACGGCCGGCTGACTCCGGCGGATGCCGCGATGCTCGGCGTGCAACTGTGCTCGGTACTGGGCTACCTGCACCGGCACGGCTGGGTGCACCTGGACGTCAAACCGGCCAACGTCGTCGAGGTCGGGGGCCGGGCGGTGCTGCTCGACCTCAGCGTGGCCGCCCGGCTGGGCGAGCGCGACACCGGCGGCACCTTCGACTACCTGTCACCGGAGCAGGCGCGGGGCGATGCGGTGACGGAGGCCGCCGACGTCTGGGGGCTCGGGATCACGCTGTACGAGGCGCTCAGCGGCACCACCCCGTGGGCCGGTTCCTCGCACCGCGAGCGCCGCAGCGACGGTTCCCGCCGCTACCCCCAGCTCGAGCGCACCGCCGATCCGCTGCGCACCCGGCGGCGGCTGCCCGCGCAGCTCGCCAGAACCGTCGATGCCTGCCTCGACCCGGATCCGGCGGATCGCCCCACCGTGGCCGAGGTGTCGGACCGGCTCGTCGCGTGCTCCGGAGTCGACCCGCGGCGTAGCGGGAACTGATCCCGCCACCCCCGGAGTCAGGCGTGGTAGCGGGTGCCGCGGGCGTGCCCGGTGCGGTGCACGAGCCCGGCCTCGACCAGCTGCCGGAGACCGGCGCGCACCTCGGCGGCCGGCCGGTCCACCGCCTCACCGAGCTCGGCGGTGGTGGCCGACCCGCGCTCGCGCAGCGCCGTGAGCAGCGGGTCGTCGTCGTCCGAGGCGCTGGCCAGCTGCCAGGCGCGATCGGCCGCCCCGCCCACCAGCTGCGCCAGCGTGTCCTGCGCCGCGGCGTCGAACCCGGGGGGCGGGCCGAGGCGGCGCAACGCAGCGGTCGGATCGGGCGAGACGTGCGGATGGATCGGGATCGCGGCAAGATCACCGCGTGCCGCGAACAGCGCCTGCGCGGGCAGCGCGGGCAGCGCCACCCCGTCGGTGTGGTCGTCGTCATCGTCGGCCACCGGAGAGCCTCCGGTGCGGGCCGCGCGCAGCCCGGCGAGCAGGGTGGCGCGATCGCGG
Source organism: Pseudonocardiaceae bacterium (assembly GCA_050700385.1). Lineage (GTDB taxonomy): Bacteria > Actinomycetota > Actinomycetes > Mycobacteriales > Pseudonocardiaceae > WHSY01. The sequence continues at coordinate 14,816 of JBOHGT010000055.1, forward strand.
CCCCGCAGCGCCGGCAGCAGGAACGGGTCGCCGTCGAAGGTCTGCGCCAGCACGTAGTGCACGGCGGCGACGTGCTTGCACGGGTTGGCGACATCCGGGCAGGAGCACGTGGTGCGCAACTCCCCCGGCCGCGGGAACAGCGAGAGGCCGACGCCGCCCAGCACCTCGTCGACGTCCTCGGGCATCCGGCCGTCCAGCAGCGCGGCGGCGTGGCGGACCTGCCCGGCGAGCGCGGTGGTGACCCGTTCCCAGTCGGGCTCGGTGAAGACCGGCAGTGACAGGCCGACCCGGTAGGGCCGCGGGCGGCGGCCGACCACCCGGGCGGTGACGGTGCCCGCCGCGACGTGCAGGTCCTGCACCGTCCCCTTGCGGGCGTAGGTGCGGCCACGGGGCAGCCGGTTCGCGTACGCCGCGCCGAGCGCCTCCAGCGCGGCGATCCAGCGCTGGCCCCACCAGGTGAGTCCGAACCGGGTGGTCATCACGCCACCTCGTCCTCGGCCAGGTCGGTCCCTCGTAGCGCGACCAGCGAGCGCAGGTCGTCGTCGGACAGCTCGGTCAGCCAGGTCTCGCCGCTGCCGACGACCGAGTCGGCCAGCGCGCGCTTCTCCTCGAGCAGGTCGGCGATGCGCTCCTCGAGGGTGCCTGCCGTGACGAGCTTGTGGACGTTGACGGTGCGGGTCTGGCCGATCCGGTAGGCCCGGTCGGTGGCCTGGTCCTCCACCGCGGGGTTCCACCACCGGTCGAAGTGCAACACGTGGGTGGCGCGGGTGAGGTTGAGCCCGGTGCCGCCCGCCTTGAGTGAGACGAGCAGCAGCGGCGGCGCGTCACCGGCGTCCTGGAAGGACGCGACCATGGCCTCCCGGGCCGCGCGGTCCACGCCGCCGTGCAGGAAGGGCACCGCGGGCAGCCGCAGCGTGGCGGCGAGATGCCTGGCGAGCAGCTCTCCCATGGCCTTGTACTGGGTGAACACCAGCGCGTGCTCGCCGGCGGAGACGATCTCGGCGAGCAGCTCGGTGGCGCGGGCCAGCTTGCCGGACCGGCCCCGCAGCGGGCCCGGCTCACCGAGGTACTGCGCGGGGTGGTTGCAGATCTGCTTGAGCGCGGTGAGCAGCTTGAGCACCCGCCCGCGGCGCTCGATGCCCTCGCCGAGGTCGGTGTCGTCGAGCAGCGCGGTCACCGTCGCCTGGTAGAGCGTGGCCTGCTCGCGGGTCAGCGTGCACGACTCGAGGGTCTCCACCTTGGGTGGCAGGTCGGCGGCGACTCCGGGGTCGGTCTTGAGTCGCCGCAGCATGAACGGGGCGACGATCTGCCGTAGCCGGGTGGTGGCGTCGGGGTCGCGCCAGCGCTCGACGGGCACCGCGTAGCGCTCCCGGAAGCGGCCGAACGGGCCGAGCAGCCCGGGATTGGTAAAGTCCATGACCGACCACAGCTCCGACAGCCGGTTCTCCATCGGCGTGCCGGTGAGCGCGACGCGGGCGTGGGCCGGGATCCGGCGGGCCTGCCGGGCGGTCTGTGCCGCCTGGTTCTTGATCTGTTGCGCCTCGTCGAGCACCACGACGTCCCAGTCGACGGCCGTGAGCAGCTCGGCGTCGCGGCGTAGCAGCCCGTAGCTGGTGACCGCGACGGCGCCCGGCTTGAAGTCCCCGGGTTCGCCCGGGCGCTGCGAGCCGTGGTGGCGGATCACCGGCAGGCCCGGGGCGAAGCGGGCGAGCTCGCGCTCCCAGTTGCCGACCACCGACGTCGGGCAGACGACCAGCTGCGGCCGCTCGCCGCTGCGGCCGGCCAGCAGCGAGATGGTCTGCAGCGTCTTGCCCAGCCCCATGTCGTCGGCGAGCAGCGCGCCGAGCCCGAGCCCGGTCATGGTCTGCAGCCAGGCGACGCCGCGGAGCTGGTAGTCGCGCAGCGTCGCCTCGATACCGGCCAGCCGGGGTTCGCGGTCGGCGCCCGCCGCCCGCAACTGCTCGATGAGCGCTGCGAGCGGGCCGTCGGCGACGACCTCGACCTCGCCGAACTCGGCCGTCTCGTGCTGCCCTGCCAGCGCCACCGACAGCGCCTCGACCCCGTCGAGCATCCCGGTGTTGCCGACGACGCGCTGCAGCGCCGGCATCTGGTCGGCGTCGATCCGGATCCAGTGGCCCTTCCAGCGCACCAGCGGCTGCTTGAGCGCGACGATCTCGGCGAACTCCCCGGCGGTGAGGGTCTCGTCGCCGATCGCGGCCTCCCAGTGGAAGCCGGACAGCTGCTCCTGGCCGAGCCTGCCGTCGCTGATGCCGGCTCCCGGGTCGGTGACAGGGGCACCGACCCGCATCCGGGCCCGCAGCCGCCGCGCGCCCTGCGCGGTGAGCTCCGCCGGCAGCAGCACCCCGAGCCCGGAGGCCGCGAGCCCCTGCGCGCCGTCGGTGAGGAAGTCCGCGGCGCGCCGCGGGTCGAGCTCGAGCCCGACGGGCCGCTGCTCCGACAGGCTCGCATCGATCGGGGGGAACAGCCGGGCCGCCTCGGCGAGGCCGCGGACGAGGGACTCCTGCGGGTCGCCCACTCGCCGGCCGAGCACCCGCAGGCTCGCCGCACCGGTGGACCACACCTGCTCCGCGGGGACGAGCAAGCTGGGGTCGTCGGCGGCCTGCAAGTGATACGCCAGCGGCCATGGCGCGTCGGCGTCCTCGCCGTCCGGGGTGTGCAGCTGCAGGCACAGCCGCGCGGCGGCGTGGCCGTCGCGGCGGGCCAGCGGCGCGGACCAGCGGGCGACCTCCTCGACGATCCCGTCGTCGGTGAGCTCGACGACCGGGTCGTCGCCGGTCAGCGCGGCCATCCAGCGGCGCGGCCAGCTGCCGTCGGTACCCGGCCCGCCGGTGCGAGCACAGCCGTCGGCCACCGCGTCGCAGAACGCGGCCAGCAGCTCGCCGGGCGACCACACCGTGCCGTCG
>JBOHGT010000056.1:0-7156 GCA_050700385.1 Pseudonocardiaceae bacterium
CTTTCACTGCGTCGGACGCAGTGAAAGTGCCCTTCACGGCACGATTCGAGGTGACAGGAGCGCAGATGTACCCGACGAGCAGGCTGCGGCGGCTGCGCACCACGCCGGCGATGCGCCGGCTGGTCTCCGAGACCTCCGTCGAGGCCCGGCAGCTGGTGCTGCCGGTGTTCGTCAGGGAGGGGATCACGGAGCCGGTGCCGATCGGCTCGATGCCCGGCGTCGTGCAGCACACCCGTGACTCGCTGCGCAAGGCGGCCGCCGAGGCCGTCGCCGCCGGGGTGGGTGGGATCATGCTGTTCGGCGTGCCGGCCGGCAGGGACGCCACCGGCTCGGCCGGCACCGACCCTGACGGGGTGCTCAACGTCGCGCTGCGCGACGTGCGCGCCGAGGTGGGCGACGACACCGTCGTGATGGCCGACACCTGCCTCGACGAGTTCACCGATCACGGCCACTGCGGCCTGCTCGATGCAGCCGGCGGGGTGGACAACGACGCCACGCTGGCCGTCTACGGCGAACTGGCCGTCGCTCAGGTCGAGTCCGGTGCCCACGTGGTCGGGCCGAGCGGCATGATGGACGGCCAGGTCGGGGTGATCCGGGCGGCGCTGGACACCGCTGGTCACACCGACGCCGGGATCCTCGCCTACTCCGCCAAGTTCGCCTCGGCGTTCTACGGGCCGTTCCGCGAGGCCGTCGACTCCCAGCTGCGCGGTGACCGCAAGACCTACCAGCAGGACCCGGCCAACGCGCGGGAGGCGCTGCGCGAGACGGCGCTGGACCTCGCCGAGGGCGCCGACATGGTCATGGTCAAGCCCGCGATGTCCTACCTGGACGTGCTGCGCTCCGTCGCCGAGGTCTCCGACGTGCCGGTCGCGGCCTACCAGGTCTCCGGCGAGTACGCCATGGTCGAGGCTGCGGTCGCGCACGGCTGGCTGGATCGCCGCCGCATCGTGCTCGAGACGCTGACCTCGATCCGCCGCGCCGGCGCCGACGTCGTGCTCACCTACTGGGCCGTAGACGCCGCCGGCTGGCTCTCGGCCTGACCGAGTCGCTACCGTCTTGCCATGAGCACCCCGCAGGACCCACGGTATGACCCGTACGGTCAGCAGAGCGACCCCTACCCGCCACCGCCCGCGCCGCAGCAGGGCGGCTACCCCGGCGGGATGCCGCCGCCCTACGGCGAGCCGTACCCGGAGCAGGGACCGGTCAGGCGACCGGGAGTGCTCGTGGTGTCGGTGGTGCTGTGGGTGCTCACCGGGCTGGTCACGGTGCTGGTCGGGCTCGTCTTCGCGGCCGGGGGCCAACAGCCCGCGGTACAGCAGGCGCTCGACGACGCCGTCGCGCAAAGCGGGCTACAGGGGCAGATCGACGTGGCCGCGCTGCAGCAAGGTGTCGTGATCGGCGGCACGGTCGTGGCTGCCGTCGGCGCGCTGCTGATCATCTTGGCGTTGCTCATGCTGGGCCGGCAGAACTGGGCCCGCATCCTGCTGACGGTGCTGGGTGTGGTCGTGGCCTTGCTGCTGCTGGGGACGGTGATCGGCACGGTGGTCGTCGTGGTGGCGATCGTGCTGCAGTTCCTGCCCCCGGCCAACCTGTGGTTCCGCCAGCGACGCCATCTGGCGTGAAGCCGGCCCGCCCGGCCCGCGCCGCTGTCGTCGAGATAGCCCTCGCCGCCGTGCTGGCGGGCATCGCCGTCCAGCTCTGGGGCCGTGGGGTGATCGTGACTGCGACGGCTGGCGCCGTGCTGTCCCGGGTGGACGGGCGCTGGTGGGCCGGCGCTGTGGCCGTTGCCACCCTCGGCGGACTGCTGCTGCTCGACGCCTGGCGGCGGGTCGTTCCCGGCACCCGCCCCCACCATGGCGATGATCTCGAGGTTGTGGTGCGCGAGACGGAGCTCACCGCACCACGCACCTCGAGATCATCGCTGAGTCGGGGAGACTGAGGGCGTGAGTACCGTCACGTCCCAGCAGCTGTTCGACCGGGCCTGCGCCGTCATCCCGGGAGGGGTGAACTCGCCGGTTCGCGCCTTCCGCGCCGTCGGCGGCACCCCACGGTTCATGGTGCGGGCCGCCGGGCCGCACCTGTGGGACGCCGACGGCAACCGGTACGTCGACCTCGTCTCGTCCTGGGGCCCGATGATCCTGGGCCACGCGCATCCCGCGGTGATCGAGGCGGTGCGTACCGCCGTCGTGGACGGGCTCTCGTTCGGCACCCCGACCTGCGGCGAGATCGAGCTCGCCGAGGAGATCGTGCGCAGGGTGGATCCGGTGGCGCAGGTGCGGCTGGTGAACTCCGGCACCGAGGCGACCATGAGCGCGATCCGGTTGGCCCGCGGCGTCACCGGACGCCCCGCGGTGGTGAAGTTCGCCGGGCACTACCACGGTCACGTCGACGCCCTGCTCGCGCAGGCGGGTTCCGGGGTCGCCACCTTCGGGCTACCCACCAGCCCCGGCGTGACCGGCGCGCAGGCCGCCGACACCATCGTGGCGCCCTACAACGACCTCGACGCGCTGCGCGCGGTGTTCGCCGAGCGCGGCAGCGAGGTCGCCTGCGTGATCGCGGAGGCGGCCGCGGGGAACATGGGCGCGGTGCCGCCGGATACCGGGTTCACCGCGGCACTGCGCGCGCTGTGCCACGAGCACGGTGCGCTGCTGGTGCTCGACGAGGTGATGACCGGGTTCCGGGTCTCGCCCGCCGGCTGGTACGGCCTGGAGGGGGTGCCCGGCGACCTCTACACCTTCGGCAAGGTGATGTCCGGCGGGCTGCCCGCCGCGGCGTTCGGCGGTTCGGCCGAGCTGATGTCGCATCTCGCCCCCGCGGGGCCGGTTTACCAGGCCGGGACGCTGGCCGGGAACCCGGTAGCGGTCGCCGCCGGGCTCGCCACGCTGCGCAACGCCACCCCCGACGTCTACGCCGCGCTGGACCGCCACGCCGAGCGGCTGGCCGGGCTGCTGCGCGAGGCGTTGACCGCGCAGGGCGTGCCGCACATCGTGCAGACCGCGGGCAGCATGCTCTCGGTGTTCTTCACCGAGCAGCCGGTCCGCGATTACGCCGGGGTGCAGGCCACCCAGACCTGGCGGTTCCCGGCCTTCTTCCACGCGCTGCTGGAGCGCGGTGTCTATGCCCCGCCGAGCGCGTTCGAGGCCTGGTTCGTCTCCGCGGCGCTCGACGCCCGCGCGTTCGAGGTGATCGCCGACGCGGTGCCGCCCGCCGCCCGCGCCGCAGCCGCCGCCCGTGAGCCGCAGCCGTGAGCCGCACCGTCGTCCACCTGGTGCGCCACGGCGAGGTGTACAACCCCGACGGGGTGCTCTACGGCCGGTTGCCCGGCTACCGGCTTTCCGAGGTGGGCGAGCAGCAGGCCGGCCTGATCGCCGCGCACCTGGCCGACCACGACGTGGTGCACGTGGTGACCTCGCCGCTGCAGCGGGCGCTGCAGACCGCCGAGCCGATCGCCGCACGGCACGGTGCCGCCGTCGTCACCGACGAGCGGCTCATCGAGGCGGAGAATCTCTTCGAGGGGCAGCGGGTGGCGGTGGGCGACGGGGCGCTTCGCTACCCGCAGAACTGGCCCAAGATGCGTAACCCCTTCCGCCCGTCGTGGGGCGAGCCGTACCTGCAGATCGCGCACCGGATGCTCGCCGCGGTGCACCGCGCGCGCGAGCAGGCCGCCGGGCACGAGACGGTGTGCGTGTCGCACCAGCTGCCGATCTGGACGCTGCGCCGCTACCTCGCCGGCGAGCGGCTGTGGCACGACCCGCGCCGCAGGCGGTGCGCGCTGGCCTCGCTGACCAGCCTCGTGTTCTCCGGCGAGGAGCTGGCCGAGGTCGGCTACACCGAGCCGGCCGGGCAGTCCGACCCGAGGGTGACCGGGGCATGAGGCGGATCGCGCTGCTCGTGGCCGTGATGTTGGTGGCTCCGGTCGCGCTGCTGGCCGGCTGCTCGACGGGCACCGGCGCGGTGGCCCGCGGTGGCACCTTCGAGTTCGTCTCGCCGGGCGGGCGGACCGACATCTTCTACGACCCGCCCGCGCAGCGGGGCACGGTCGGCGTGCTGTCCGGGGAGAGCCTGCTCGAGCCCGGCCGGACGATCTCGCTGGAGCAGTTCCGCGGGCAGGTGGTAGTACTCAACATCTGGGGCTCGTGGTGCGGGCCGTGCCGCTCGGAGGCCGACGACCTGCAGCGGGTCGCCGAGGCCACGGCGAACGACGGCGTGGCGGTGCTCGGCATCGACGTGCGCGACAGCCGCAGCGCCGCCGCCGACTTCGTCCGCAACTACGGGATCACCTACCCGTCGATCTACGACCCGCCGGGCCGATCGCTGTTCGCGCTGGGCGGCGTGCCCCGCTCCGTGGTGCCGACCACCATCGTGCTGGACCGCCACCACCGCGTCGCGGCGGTGTTCCTGCGCGAGCTGCTCACCGCCGACCTGCTCCCGGTGGTGCAGCGCATCGGTCGTGAATGATTTCGGTAGCCCTGCCGATGGATGGGGCTACCGAAATCATTCACGCAAGGCGTGCCCCATACCCTCGTGGGTGTGGGACTCACCGACCTGGCCATCTCCGGGCCGTTGCTGCTGGCCGCGGTCGTGGCGGTGCTGGCCGGTGGGGTGAGCTTCGCCTCGCCCTGCGTGGTCCCGCTGGTCCCCGGCTACCTCGGCTACCTCGCCGGCCTCGTCGGCGCGCAGGCGCCCCGCACTGTGACGGTCGGCGCGGGCACCCCATCGCCGGAACCGGTCTCCGGCGCCGCGTCGTGGCGGGTGGGGGGCGCCGCGGCGCTGTTCGTCGCCGGCTTCACCGCCGTGTTCGGCGCTACGCTGCTCGGCTCGGTCGCGCTGGCCGACGCACTGTTCCGCAACGAGCTGCTGCTGCAGCGCATCGGTGGCGTCCTCACGATTTCGATGGGCCTGGTATTCCTCGGGCTGGTACCCGCGCTGCAACGCGACCTGCGGATGCACCGGGTGCTGTCCCGGCTGCCCGATGCCGGGCTGGCCGGCGCCCCGCTGCTCGGCGCGGTGTTCGGGCTCGGCTGGACCCCGTGCCTGGGCCCGACGCTGAGCGGCGTCGTCGCCGTCGCGGTGGGCACCCCGGGGGAGACCGCGGTGCGGGGCACGGTGCTGGTGCTGGCCTACTGCACCGGGCTGGGGCTGCCGTTCGTGCTGCTGGCGCTGGGCGCCGGGCGTGCGGTGCGCGCGATGTCCTGGCTGCGGGCCCACGTGCGCGGGGTGCAGCTGGCCGGCGGGGTCATGCTCATCGTGGTCGGGACGGCGCTGGTCACCGGGCTGTGGGCGGAGCTGGTCGCGGTGCTGCGCGGGCCGGTCGCCGGGTTCGAGACGCCGATCTGATGGCCCGGTCCCACCCGGTCATCGCCTTCCTGCGCAATTCCTGGCGCGGGCTGACCAGCATGCGCACCGCGCTGGTGCTGCTGTTCCTGCTGGCGCTGGCTGCGCTGCCCGGGGCGCTGTTACCGCAGTACTCGCTGAACCCCGCGCTGGTCGACCGCTACTACGCCGACCACCCCACGCTGGCGCCGGTGCTCGACCGGCTCGGCTTCTTCGAGGTGTTCGCCAGCCCCTGGTTCGCGGCGATCTACCTGCTGCTGTTCGTCTCGCTGGTCGGATGCGTCGTGCCGCGCACCGCCGAGTACGTCCGGCAGCTGCGCGCCGCGCCGGTGCCCACCCCGCGCAACCTCGCCCGGCTGCCGCACCACGCCACCGGGACCGTCGACGCCGGCGTGGATGACGCGCTGGCGGGCGCTCAGCGACGGCTGCGCGGCTGGCGGGTCGCCGAGCGCACCGAGCCGCGGGGCGTCCGGACGCTGTCCGCCGAACGGGGATACGCCCGCGAGGCCGGCAACCTGGTGTTCCATGTCGCGCTGCTGGGGCTGCTGGTGTCCTTCGCGGTGGGAAAGCTGCTCGGCTACGAGGGTCAGGTGATCGTGCTGGCCAACGGCTCGCAGTTCTGCAACGCCGGGCCGTTCGCCTACGACTCGTTCCGGCCCGGCCTCTCGGTGGACGGCACCGGGCTCGCCCCGTTCTGTGTGCGGGTGAACGGCTTCGAGGCCACCTACCTGCCCGACGGGCAGCCCGAGCAGTTCCGCGCCGACATCGACTACCAGGGCGCGGACGAGCTGGTCTCCGGGGACTGGCGCTCTCATCGGCTGTCGGTCAACGAGCCGCTGCGACTCGACGATGCTCGGGTCTACCTGCTCGGGCACGGCTATGCCCCCGAGTTCACCGTCACCTTTCCCGGCGGCGAGCAGCGCACCGGCGTGACCCAGTGGCGGCCGGTGGACCAGGGCACCTTGCTCTCCGAGGGTGCCACCAAGTTCGACCCGCCCGGTGTGACCGACCCCGCCCGGCTCCGCGAGCGGCAGCTGGCCGTCACCGGGCTGTTCGCGCCCACTGCGGCGCTGCGCGGTGCGCTGCTGTCCTCGTCGTTCCCGCAGCCGCTCGATCCGGCCGTCGCGGTCGACGTACTGCGCGGCGACCTCGGCAACAACTCCGGGCGCGGCCAGTCCATCTTCTCCATCGACCAGTCCATGGTGGACTCCGGCCGGCTCGAGCAGGTGGCGCGGGAGAACCTGCGTCCCGGCGAGGAGCTGACGCTGGACGACGGCACGGTCGTGCGGTTCGACGGCGTGACCCGGTGGGTGTCGCTGCAGGTCTCGCATGATCCAGCGCAGCTGTGGGTGCTCGGGTTCTCGCTGCTCGTGCTGGGCGGTCTCGGGCTGTCACTGACGGTGAAGCGGCGCCGGTTCTGGGTGCGTGCGGCCCCGGCGGACCCGGCCGAGCTGGCCGGACGTACCGTGGTGACGCTGGGTGGGTTGGCGCGGACCGAGGCGGCCGGCTACGGCGAGGAGTTCGACCGCATCGCCGCCGACCTGCTCGTGATGCCGCCCGCGCCGCAGCTCACGGCGGCGGGTGCGGCCCGGAAGGATGGTGACTGATGCCGGTCGATGCGACCCTGGCGTCCTACGGCGACCTCGCGTTCAACACCGCGCTGGTGCTCTACCTGCTGGCGATGGTGCTGCACGCCGTCGAGTACGCCGCCGGAAGGGCCGGCACCGGAGCCGGCGCCGGGCGATCCGCTCCCGCAATGGCGGGCGGCGGATCGGTCGGCACCCTCGCTCCGCCGGCCGCCGAGCAGCGCCCGCCGCGCAGC
>JBOHGT010000057.1:0-3747 GCA_050700385.1 Pseudonocardiaceae bacterium
GGAAAGCGTGCGCTCTGGCTGCAGCCGGCGATGATGCGCAGTGCGAGTCCACGTTGGCCGCCGCCGAGGCCGCGCTGAACAGCCGGGGAGACGGGGGGACCGAGCTGGCTGGACCTCGAGAGGCGGCCTGGGGTATCGGGGCCTCTTCCCGGCCCTGCCGGAGTCGATCAGCGACATGGGCTGAGCCTGTTCGCCAGGTCCGGGATCCACGACGGCACGCAAGGACGGGTGCCACGGGCCGGACAAGGGGAAGATTGCGGGAGACGGGCAAGGTGAGTGGTCGGATGGTAACGGAACGTGTCAGGCTGCGCGGATCACGTCGCACGGGGAGGACAGGCTGTGGCCGAGCCCAACGACCAGCTACGCAGAGCGCGGGAGCGCACCGAGTCGCCGTATGCCAGCGGTGACTGCCTGTCACGCCAGGAGCTTGCCGAGCTGGTCAATGCGTGGGTGTTCGAGCACACCGAGGACCACCGGGTGATCGAGCTGGACGCCAACTACATCGGCAAACTGGAGCAGGGCAGTATCCGCTGGCCGCAGGACCCCGACCGGCGGACGGCGTTCCGGGTGGTGCTGGGGGTGGCCACGGATGCGGAACTGGGTTTCCGGCGTCCCCGGCGCAGCCGCTCTATCGTGGGGGGCGTGGAGCGTCAGCAGTTTCTCCGCGCCGGCGTGGGGGTCGGCGCTGCCGCGGTGGCCGGCCCGGCGGCGCTCGTGGAGTTGCTCGCGCCCACCCAGCCCGCCCGGATCCCGTCAGTGGTGAGCATGACCCACGTCGCCGAGGTGCGCGCCGCCGCCGAAGCATTCGCCGGCTGGGACGCTCGCTACGGCGGCGGGCTGATGCGCGAGGCCGTGGTCGCCCAGCTGCGTTACTACGCCGCATTGCTGAACGCGCGGTGCCCTGAGCAGGTGCAGACCGAGTTGTTCTCCGCGGTGGGATACCTCGGCCACGTGTGTGCGTTCATGGCAGTGGATGACTCCGCCCATGACGACGCCCGCCGGGTGTTCCGGTTCGCGCTGTCCTGCGCTGAAGAAGCGCGGAACTGGCACCTGCGGGCCACAGTGCTGAAATCTCTGGCGAGTCAAGCTATCTGCTGTAATGATCCGGATACCGCGTTGACCTTCACCGAGTCGGCGCTGGTCCGTGCCGACCGGCTGACGGCCACCGAGCGGGCCATGCTGCACACGGTTCGTGCTCATGGCCTGGGCATGCTCGGCCGGGCGCAGGAGGCCGGGACTGCCGTGGGGGCCGCCGACGAGGAATTCGCCAACGCTCGGCCGGCCGAGGACCCGTCATGGATGACCTCGTATGACGCCGCCCATCACCGGGGAGAGACGGGGCGTGCGCTGTGGCACGCCGCCCGGCACGGGCAATTCGCCGGCCAGGCGCGCGACCGGTTGCAGCGTGCCGTCGCCGAGTATGCCGTCAGCGCCGTCCGCGCCCGCACCCGCAGCCAGATCAAGCTGACCTCACTGGTCATGGCCACCGGCGACCCGCGCGAGGCCGCCGCCCTCGGCGCCCAAGCCCTGGACGGGGCCGGAACCCTGCGCTCCCGCCGCGCCACCAACGACCTACGCGACCTACGCCGCCTCGCCGAACCCCACACCCACCTCCCCGAAGTAGCCGACCTCCGCCAGCGCATCGGCACGGTGGTCGCCAGCATCTGAACGCTGACGTGCCGGAGTGACCGGTCACGCGCCGGGGCGCTCGTCGAGGAGTTGACGCAGGTGATCGGTGGTGGCGCGGACGTCACGCAGGCCACGCACCGCGCCGACCACCGCCGCGACGAGACGGTCACCCCGGCCAGCCGCGCCAGCCCCAGCACACCCGAGGCCCTCATGACCGATCACCGCCTCGACGCGGCGCGGGCCGGGGACCCGCCCGACCGGAGGGGTCGGCGCGCCCGGCGCCGGCGCGCACCGGGCCGGCATCCGGCGCCTGGTCGGGTTCGACGTCGAGGTAGACGCGGCCCAGCGCGCCGGCGCCGCGGTTGGGGTAGAAGTCGCTGACCTCGCGCAACTCGAACACCGCGGCCAGGGAATCGACGGCGGCGGCGAGCTCGGCGCGGGCGCCGCTCAACCGGACACGCATCACCACTCACCACCGGGCAGCGGGTTGGGCCGCTGCCCGCGGGCGACGGCCAGCACCGCCTCGGCGACCGCGGCGGCGCCGGCGGCGTCGTGCGGCGCGACCACAGTCGCCACCGCCGAGCTGCCCTCGACATCCCAGACCAGGCACCACCCGGCGTCGAGCGTGATCGTCACCGCCAGGCGGCGCAGCTCACCGGGCGCGACGACGGGGACCGGGACGCGCAGCGCGTGGCGGGCGGTGTCGATGCCGCGGCCGCGCAGCTGCTCGACCAGCCGCTCGAGCAGCACGGCCGCGGCCTGCCCGGTGTGCGGGACGGTGTCGCGGTAGCCGGTCACCATCACGCAGGCCTGCGGCAGATGCGTCACACCGCCCCACCGGGTGGGCGCGACGCCGTGGCGGGCACCGGCGGCGTACAGGTCGGCCAGCAACGCGGCCGCGGCGGCCAGCGCGGGCTCGGTGTACAGGCCGCCGGCCAACGCCGCCGCGGCGGCCTCGACCTGCCCGCGCTCGGGGCTGGTGGACATCGAGTGTGTGCACCTGTCGCGGGCCATCACGCCGCCCCCCGCTCGTCGCGACCCGCATCCAGGTCCTCGACGACCCGGTCGTCGCGCAGCCGGTGGGACAGCCGCACCCACAACGGCAACACCACCCGCCGATCGCGGGCGGGCAGCCCACCCCACACCCCGTGGCTTCCCAACGTGCCGATCTGCCACGACAGCGCCAGACACTCGGTGCGCACCGGACACGACCGGCACAACCCGCCCGCGTGCCCACGCTCGGCGGCGCGCTCCCGCGCCGTGACCTCGCTGCCGTCATCCGGTGGGTACCAGTCCTCGGTGGCCCCCCCGCGACACGCCGCGCCCCCGGCGACCACCGCCTCCAGCCGCGCCCTGGGCGTCCCGGCGTGCGCCGCGCCGTCGATCAGCGCCTGCACCTGCACCGTGTCCAGGTCAACGCCCTCCAGGGCCGCATCCGCGGCCACGTGCAAAGCGACCTCCCCGCGCGGGCCGAGCCGATCGTCGATGCCGGTCACGCGAGCACCCCCACGCCGGTGTCGGTGCCCGCAACAACCTCGGCCGCCCCGCCAGCCCGGGTGGCCGCGGTGGGATCACCCTCGGCGGCGGGATCGCGCCGCGCCGGGCACATCGAGGCACTCGCGGCGGCAACCACGACCTGCGGCCCAGGCGACTTGCCGCCCGACTTGCCGCCGAGCACGAAGTCGCCGACCGTGGCGTCCTCGGCCATCCCACCGGCCGCGCCACCGGCCAGGGCGGGGCGCGACTCGTGCACGCAGCACCGCAGGCAGTAGCGAAACGCCACGCCGCACACCCCGTCGGGGCCTGCCCGGTGCGCCGCGACGAGCTGCTCACACCGGCAGCGCCGCCACCCGGTGAACTCATGGCCGCGGTCCTCGCAGGCCGGCACCGTCCCGCAGTCCGGGCACAGCGTCTGTAGCATCAGCGGTCTCCTCACTCCTGATGGGTGTTGGGGAACCCGGCCCGGTGGGCGTTCTTGGCCGAAGGGCCACCGGGCCGGGGGCGTGTCAGGACCCGTCGTCGTCGGGGGACTCCTCGCGGTGGCACAGCCAGGCCAGATGCGCCTGCGCCGCGGCGAGCGCGTCGGACAACGCGACCACGGCCCGCCCGGCCGCGGCC
>JBOHGT010000058.1:0-4349 GCA_050700385.1 Pseudonocardiaceae bacterium
GCCCGGCCGTGCCGAGCCGGGCGCGGCCGGTGACCCGGCGGAGTCGCGGCGGGCCGGGGTGCAGCGGATACCGGTGCGGCGCGCGGGCGAGACGGGGGGACCGGGCGGCACCGGGTGCTGACCGTCGGTGTCGACGTCGGTGGTACCCGCGTGCGGGCGGGTGTGGTCGACGCCACCGGCCGCGTCATGGACCGGCGGCGGGCAGCCACCCCGGCCGGGGACGAGGTGCTCGAGGATGTGGTGACCGCCCAGGTCGCCGAGCTGGTCGAGGAGCACCGCGCGGTCCCGGGGCGAGCCGGGGCGGTGGCGGCCATCGGCGTGGCTGTCGCCGGGTTCGTCGCCGCCGACCGGAGGACCGTGCTGTTCTCACCGCACCTGTCGTGGCGGGGTGTCGCGGTGGCCGATCGGATCGAGCGGCGGGTCGGCCTGCCGGTGCTGCTCGAGCACGACGCCAACGCCGCGGCGGTGGCCGAGCACCGGTTCGGTGCGGCCGGCGGGGCCCGTGTCGCGATGCTCGTCGCGATCGGCACCGGCATCGGCGGGGCGCTGCTGGTCGGCGGTGAGCTCTACCGCGGCGCGCACGGGGTCGCCCCGGAGCTGGGTCATCTGCGGGCGGTCCCGGACGGGCGACCATGCCCGTGCGGCAAGCGCGGCTGCTGGGAGCGCTACTGCAGCGGCCCGGGCCTGGCCACCACAACCCTCGAGCTGCTGGCCCGGAGCGGCGCGGCCTCGGGAAGCCTTGCCCGTGAGGTCGCCGCCGACCCGCGCCGGCTGTCCGGCCACCGGGTCGCCGCGGCCGCCCGGGAGGGTGACCCGGTCGGGGTGCGCGCGATGGCAGAGCTGGCCCGGTGGCTCGGTGAGGGCCTCGCGCTGGTCGCCGACCTCTTCGACCCCGAGGTGGTGGTGGTCGGCGGTGGGGTCTCGGAGTCCGCACCGCTGTTCCTCGACGAGGCGCGGGAACGTTACGCGGCGGTCGTTACCGGCGCGGGCCACCGGCCGCTGGCCCGGATCAGGACCTCGCAGCTCGGCGAGGACGCGGGCGTCGTCGGGGCCGCGCTGCTCGCGCGCTCCCTGATCGCGCGCTGACCTGATCGGGGTCTACAGGCGCGCGCCGTCGTCACAGCCGGAGCCCGGCGGCGGTCCGGAGCGCAGCCCTAGCACCAGCCAGCCGATCCCGCCGGTCAGCGCCAGCAGTCCGACCGGCGTGCCGATCCGCTCGGCCAGGCCGAGAACGCCAGGGCCGAACAGCAGCAGGACTCCGAGCCCGATCACCAGCAGGCCGCCGACCGTGCGGGGTCGAAGGGCGGGGATCGGCGGCGGCTCCGGCGGGACGTAGTGGTCCTCCTCATCCGCGGGATGGGTGTCGCGGGCCCTGGCCGGGGGTCCAGCGCTCTCCGTGACCTCGGCCTCGGCGGGCCAGCGCGGTACGTCGGGTTCCTCCCGCCAGCCCGCGACGATCTCGGCGAACGCCGCGTCTGTGTCGTCGGGCCCGGCGCCGCCCGGGCCTGTCCCGCCGGCGGCGCTGTGCCGGTCCTGCTCGTCGGGATCCGGGACGGTCACCGGGTCACCACCCTCGAGGCTCGACCACGCCGGGCGGTCGGCGGTCACCGATCCCGGATCGCGGGTTCCTACCCTCGCAGACGGTACCTGTCCGTGACAGCCGGGCGGGCGTATCGGGCCGTTGTGCGCGCTGCGCTGCGCTCCGTAGTGTGGCCTGGTAGCCCTCACGGGAGGAAGGCGGTCGGCGGTGTTCTACTGGCTGCTCAAGCACCTCCTCATGGGTCCTGTGATGCGGCTGATGTGCCGGCCCCGGATGAGCGGCACCGAGCACCTCCCTTCCGAGGGCGGGGCCATCCTGGCGAGCAACCACCTCGCCGTCGCCGACTCCTTCTTCCTGCCCCTGGTGGTCCGCCGGCGGGTCACCTTCCTGGCCAAGCGCGAGTACTTCACCGGCCGGGGCCTCAAGGGCTGGCTCAAGCGGCATTTCTTCCTCGCCGCCGGGCAGGTCCCCATTGACCGCTCCAGCGCGTCCGCGGCCCAGGCGTCGCTGGACACCGGGGTGCGGCTGCTCCGTGAGGGCAAGCTGCTCGGCATCTACCCGGAGGGCACCCGCTCCCCGGACGGGCGGCTCTACAAGGGCAAGACCGGGGTGGCGCGGATGGCGCTGAAGGCCGGCGTGCCGGTGATCCCGGTGGCCATGGTCGGCACCGACAGGGTCAGCCCGGCCGGGTCGAAGACCTGGCGACCGCATCCGGTCGAGGTGCGATTCGGGAGGCCGCTGGACCTGTCCCGCTACGCCGGGCTGGCCGGGGATCGCTTCGTCGAGCGGTCCGTGGTCGACGAGATCATGTACTCGCTGATGGAGCTCTCCGGGCAGGAGTACGTCGACATGTACGCGGCCTCGGTGAAGGAGCGTGGACTGGCGGCAGCTGCGACCCGGAAGGCCACCAGGCTCGAGGTGTCCTGAGCGCTCGCCCGCGGGAGTCCCGGCATGCTGCCACGGTGCGGAGCCTCGATGTCTACAGTCACCTCTGGCCGGACGCGGACGAGCGGACCGCGGGGTCATCGCGATCCACGCCGGAGTGGCGCCGACTCGTGGGCGACTTTGTGCGGACCGAAGGGAGACTGTCCCCGTGTTCCTGCTGGTCAGCGTGGTACTGGTCTGACGTGCGGTTCTTCTATGACTGCGAGTTCATCGAGGACGGCCTGACCATTGACCTGGTGTCCATCGGCGTGGTGGACGAGCGGGGCCGGGAGTACTACGCGGTCTCCACCGAGTTCGACGCCGATCGGGCCGGACCGTGGGTACGCTCGCACGTACTGCCGAAGCTGCCGCCACCCGCCGATCCGGCGTGGCGGAGCCGGGCGGCGATCCGTGACTCGCTGCTCGGGTTCCTGACCGCACCAGGCGATCGGGTGGAGCTGTGGGCCTGGCTGGCCGCCTACGACCACGTCGCCCTCACGCAGCTGTGGGGGACGATGCCTTCGTTGCCCCGCGCGATCCCCCGATTCACCCGGGAGTTGCGCCAGCGCTGGGAGGATGCCGGGCGCCCTCCGCTGCCGCGGCCACCCTCGGACGCCCACGACGCCCTGGCCGACGCCCGGCACAATCTCACCCGGTGGCGTGTCATCGAGCAGTACCGCGCCCGGTCCGGGTGACATGGTTTGCTTTACCGATCCAGGGCTGAGAGGCTCCGCGTCGCCACACAGTGTCGCCACGTAACAGTGTCGCCACGTAACAGCGGAGTTCGGTGGAAAGGCGAGCGAATGCGCATCGGTGTGCTCACCGGAGGCGGGGACTGCCCAGGTCTGAATGCGGTGATCCGGGCGATCGTCCGCAACGCCGTCGAGGTCCACGGCGACACCGTCCTCGGGTTCCGCAACGGGTGGCAGGGCCCGTTGGACGGCTTGGTCAGGCCGCTCGCGCTGGCCGACGTGGAGGACATCCTCACCCGGGGCGGCACCGTGCTGGGCTCGTCGCGCACTAACCCGTACGGTGTCGACAGGGGCCCGGAGCGAATCAGGGAGACGCTGGCCGCACAGGGGATCGACGCGCTCATCGCGATCGGCGGCGAGGACACCCTCGGGGCAGCCCGGCGGCTCGCCGACGACGGCGTGGCTGTGGTTGGGGTGCCCAAGACGATCGACAACGATCTCGGCGCCACCGATTACACCTTCGGATTCGACACCGCGGTGCACATCGCCACCGAGGCCATCGACCGGCTGCGCACGACCGCCGAGTCCCACCACCGCGCGCTGGTGGTGGAGGTGATGGGCCGCCACGCCGGGTGGATCGCGCTGCACGCCGGGCTCGCAGGCGGCGCCAATGTGATCCTGGTGCCGGAGAAGCCGTTCTCGGTGACCCAGGTGTGCGACTGGGTGACCCGTCGGTTCCAGCGGCAGTACGCACCGATCATTGCCGTCGCCGAGGGTGCGGTGCCGGAGGGTGGCGCGCAGCGGCTGTCCGATGGGGAGACCGACGCGTTCGGCCATGCGCGCCTCGGCGGGGTAGGCACCTGGCTCGCCGACGAGATCGGTCGCCGCACCGGCGCGGAGTCCCGCGCGGTCGTCCTCGGGCACATCCAGCGCGGTGGTACCCCCACCGCCTACGACCGGGTGCTCGCGACCCGCTTCGGGCTCAACGCGGTGGAGGCCGTGCACGAGGGTGACTTCGGCATGATGGTGGCGCTGCGCGGCACCGACATCGTGCGCGTCAAGCTCGCCGAGGCGATCGCCGAACTCAAGACCGTCCCGCTGCAGCGCTACGCCGAAGCCGAGGTCTTCTTCGGCTGATCGTGACGCCCATGGTGCCGTGAAGGGCACTTTCACTGCGTCCGACGCAGTGAAAG
>JBOHGT010000059.1:0-5707 GCA_050700385.1 Pseudonocardiaceae bacterium
CGAACAACTCGACCACACCCAACTACAGACCTGGGCCAGAACCCGACTCCCCGAACACATGGTCCCCACACTCTTCACCACACTCACCACACTACCACTGACACCCAACGGAAAAATCGACCGACAGAGGCTTCCCGCACCCAGCTTCGAACACGACAGAATACGTGCCGACGTCGTCCCCCCGCGGGGTGTCGATGAGGTGACGATGACGCAGGTGTGGATGGAGGTTCTGGGCATCGACCGGGTCGGTCGGGAGGACAACTTCTTCGAACTCGGCGGCGACTCGTTGCTCGCGGCCCGCCTGGTGTTCCGGCTTCGTGAGGTGTTCAAGCGCGAGATCCCCCTGCGCGAGCTGTTCCGGTACCAGACGATCGGCACGCTGGCCGCGGCACTCACCTTGCCCGATCGCGCTGAGCCGGGCCGGCTGCCGGTGCGCAGTGCCAGTGGCCTGCGGCCGCAGGGGGCGCCGTCCTGGCCCGACCCCCTTCCGCCGCTCACCCCCCACCGATGCGACAACGTGCTGCTCACGGGCGCAACCGGGTTCTTCGGGGCCTTCCTGCTGCGCGAGATCCTGACCCAGCACCGAGGCACGGTGCACTGTCTGGTGCGCGCCGACAGCACGACGCACGCGTGGGACAAGCTTCGGGCGAACCTCGGGCGCTACGCGCTGTCGGAGGAGATCCTTCCCCAGAACCGGATCCGCGTCGTCGTGGGTGATCTGGCCCGACCTCGCCTCGGTCTCGCAGATGACGAGTACGAACTCCTGGCCGACAGGATCGATCTGATCATCCACAATGGCGCGCACGTTGATGTGCTGCATTCCTACGACACGCTCGAAGCCGCCAACGTGAGCGGGACCCGGGAGTTGCTCCTGCTTGCGGCGACGACGTGGCGCAAGCCACTGCGCTTCGTATCGACCAGTTCGGCCGCGGCCTACCGTCCCTCGGCCTCGGGCAATGGATCCGGCTACCTGGAGAGCAAGTGGCGAGCCGAACAGATCGTCGCCGAGGCGCAGGCGCACGGCATCCCGGCCACGATGTACCGCGTCCCCAGACTCGCAGGCGACAGCCGGACCGGGCGGGGCAACGACCGCGACGTCATCTTGCGCACGATCCGCTGGATCCTGGATCTGGGAACAGCGCCGGATGTCGAACTGTCCGGGGACTGGATTCCGGTCGACGAGGCGGCCCGGCTGCTGCTCGGTCACCATCCCGGCCTCGAACACGGCGGTTCGTTCGTCCTGACCACACTACGTCCGGTCTGTTTGACGGAGATCGTCGAACACGCTCGCCGAATCGGTCACGAGATCGAGTGCAAGCCTGCCCCCGAGTGGCGTCGCGATCTCGCGAGTCGATCTGTTGCGGAGCATGAGGTGCTGACCTCGGCGCTGAGCTTCGATTCGGTCGGCGACCAGCTCGACGAGAGTATCTCGGTACCGGGGGATGACACAGCCTTCGACGGCTTCGTTCCGATCGTCGCGCGCGGCGTGACCGAGCAGGTTCTGAGTCGGTATCTGCACGCCATGAGCCCGGTCCACCGGACCGGCTGACCGGAGGTCTGCATGGACAGCACAGCACGCTCGGTATTCTCGCCTTCCACTCCGCGGACGCTTGCGCTGCTCGCCGAGCATAACCAGGAGCAACGGTGCAATTTCCTCGTCGGGAGCAACTTCATCAATCCGGCTGCCGCCAAGCTGAGTTACCTGCTGAGCGAGCTGGTCGGCGCCGGACGTACCGGACCGTACTTTTCCTACCTGGTCAGCTCCGGACTGGAAGCCTTGTCCGGTGCGATCAATCTGGCCAGGCACACAGCAGTTCGCGCTGGCCAGGACGACGGCGGCTGGGTGCTGCTGGTCGATGAGAAGAGTCGCTACCACGAGTTCATGGACCCGGTGGGGCTTGGCAGCGCCGATGCGCTGATCCCCCACGTCGTCAGCGTGTCGTCGGTTGACGATGCGCTGCACGAACTCCCGGGTCGACCCTGGGCTGCCGTGATCATCATCCGGGACGAGCACACCGACCTGGAGGACCAGAAGCTCACCGACCTCGTGCAGGCGTGCCGTCGAGGTGGCGGTCAGGTCGGGTTGTGCTGCACCGACATGGCGTTGACCAGTCCGGACTTGTTCCACAATCCCATCGACGCCGACGTGATGATATTCGGAGAGAGCCTGGCCGATAGGCAGGTCCCGTTCGGCGCTTTCACCATGTCGCCCGCAGCGAATCAGGTGTGGCGCAATGATGTCGACTGCTTCGCCCATACCTCGACCTTCGGCGGTAACGTGCTCTGCGCGTCGCTGGTGCTCGACACGCTGGACAAGCGCGGTTACGTCACCGACCGGCATCACGAGGTGCTGCGTACTATCGAAGCAGATCCCGCTACGACGATCGGCTACTGGGGAAAGCACGTCAAGCCAAATATCGCGGGGCTGGCCAGGCTATTCAATTTGCACATCGACGTACAGCGGGCGGCGGGCGGCCGATTCACGAACGCCGAGGGATGGGACGTCATCGACTGCGCCGGCGGCTTCGGTAGCAACCTGCGCGGACACAACCCGCCCGACTTGATCCCCGAGGTGCTGCAGCAGCACGACCCAGGCCACGACTACTCCGCCGACCTCGAGCAGAAGCTGACCGAGCTGACCGGGCTGGCGAACGCGTTCCCCGCAGTGAGCGGCGCCACCGCCAACGACCTGGCGGTGACTCTCGCGGCGCTGGCCAACCCGCAGCGCCGAACAGTCGTCACCTTCAAGGGCAACTTCGGTGGCAAGGCACTGTTCTCGCTCAACTTGAGCAGGCACGCTCCGCAACAGATGGAATCCGATGAGGACGCGTTCCGACCGTACTACGCCAAGCAAGCCTATCTCGACCCGTTCGCTGCGGACGCGGTGGAGCAGCTGACCACCCTGCTCGGCGGCGGTGACGTGGCGCTGGTCTGGTTCGAGTTGGTGCAGGGAGGAATGTGCCGGCGGCTACCGGATGACCTGGTGCAGGTCGTCGACCGACATCGCGCCGAGCATGGCTACCTCGTCGGGGTGGACGAAGTGCTTACCGGAGGCTGGCGCAGTGGTGAGCACTACCTCGCACACCAGGACGTACTGGAGTGCGCGGATATCGTCACGCTCGGTAAGACCTTGAGCGACATGACATTGCCGGCAGCGGCGGTGATGGTGTCCGAGGACGTATACAACCGCGCCAACGCAGCAGCCCCCGCACAGGTAGCTCGCTTGCGCACCGAGTTCCGCAACAATCTCGGTGCGCACATTTCACTGCATGCTCTGGAGTCCGTCGATGACCCGGAAGGACGTGCTCGGCAGCGGGCGGCCTACGCCGACCTGGTGGCCTCGCTCAATGCCACTTTCCGGACATCGAAGGTATTTGGTGACGTCGTGGGTTCCTCGGCGCACCTGCGGTTGACCATGAACAAGCGGTACTTCCCCAATTCCAAGTGGAGCATGCTGATCGAGATGATGCTGTCCGATCTGGTTTACCGACGCTGCCACGTGTTCCTGCCCGCGCTGCGCATCATGCACCGAGTGGCTGCTGACCCCGCTGATCTGACCGAGCTGGGCCGTCGACTTGCGGTGGGCACCAAGGGAATCACCCCACTGATGGTCTACCGGTATGCATTCGGATCCCTGTTCGCGCTGAAACATCCCCGGCTGGGCAGGCTGCTCAAGGCGCGCGCGGCAACCGTTCAGGTGTGAGCGATGCGCATCTCCTCGCCCCCCGGCGCCGGGATCCAAGGACCTCGGCGCCGGAGTGGACGATCAGGCCAGAACCTCGGCCATCGCAGGTACCATTCCGTCCAGCGCGTAGGGAATGGACAGCGGCGAGGGGAAGGCCATCGCCGTGGACACCAGGAAGTCCATCGGGATGTACGTGCCGTTCTTGACCGCGTTCAACTGCGGGAAGAGTGGGCTCGACTCGAGGAACGTCCGGTCCTCTTCGGTCGGGGCTGTCACGATCATGATGTCGGCGTCCAGAACGCCGAGGTTTTCCGGGCTGATCAAAGCTCGGCCAGGGATGGCGGACTCCGGCTGTGCTGCGGCCTCGGGCGAGATCTGCAGACCCAGCTGTTCGAGGAATGTTGCTGACGCATCCCCCCCGGTGATGGTGTAGATCTCTCGACCGGATACTATGCTCAAGCTGACGGCCTTACCGGCGAAGGCGGGGTTGTCTCCAGCCGCCTGCTTGATCTTGTTCTCGGTGTCGGCGATGACCTTCTGGGCCTGCTCGCCACGCCCCAGCACCTTGCCGATGAGTTCGGCCCGCTGTTGCCAGGTGTCGCTGTCGACGCCCTCGATATAGGATACGGTCGGGGCGATCTGGGTGAGACGGTCGTAGGTGTCGGCCAGCTCGTAGCTGTCGGTGGCCAGGAGCAGATCTGGTTGCAGACCGGCGATCTTCTCGAACGGGAACCCGTCCGCGGTGTTCAGCAGTTCGGGCTTGGGGTCCGTAAACGCCGGCTCCGTCCACGGGGCGATGAGGTTCGGGTAGATGGAGTTTGCCGCCATGGCGATCGGTGTGACGCCGAGAGCCAGCACGGTCTCCGCGTCACGTTGTTGGCCCAGGGCTATCACCCGCTGGGGTGGTGCCGGGATGGTCGCCGTGCCTTCCTTACCCGTGACGGTGACCGGGAAGCCTGCGGAGCCGGTGGCGGACGGGGCTTCGGCGGTCGAGTTGTCGCCACCACTACAGGCTGTCAGGCCCAGCGTGGCGGCACCGGCCGCAGCGCCAGCCAGAAACAGCCTTCGGCTGAGCGGCCTTCCGCGCGGGCCGCGAGCCGCCCGGCCGACTAGATCATCCACGGTGTCGTCGATAGGACTCGTCACAGTTCCACTCCAAAAGCGGTCGGCAGTCCGCGACGGCCCATCAGTGAGCCGTCTCGGCGGAGCAGGCAGTGCAGCCGGCCGATGATCGAGACTTCTCCCATCACCAAGGCTAGGCTCACCATGCTTAGTGTTACCTAATGCCACTTTCGGGTCAAGCTTGCCGATGCCGAACTGTGATACTATAAGTGACCGGACCATACCCCCAGTAGGCGCGCCAGCAGGTCATGCCGGGTGTCTGATGACGCAGAGCACTACGCAACGTACTGGATGCTGAGCTGGAGACGGGCGGGACGCGAGCCCGGACATCAACTGATACGTGCCGAGGCCAGTCTCGACCCCCACTCGCGACGGTTATGGATCGTGTCCGCGCCAGCGCCGCGCCGAGCGCCGTCGCGACGAGGGCCACCACCCCGGTGAGTGGGCCGAACAGCAGCCCGGAGGCGAGGGTGAACACGGTCCTGGGGACCGGTGCGACGATGACGACGGCGTAGCCGGCCAGGAAACCAGCGGCGCCGTGGAACCCGCTGCCTGCGCCCATGCCCGCAACTGCGGCGGCCCCGGGTCGGTGGGCGACGCCGGCCGCGAGCTTACCGGCGACCGGACCCCCTCGTAGGCTCTCCAGGGCCATGGACATGCAGACCAAGCGTGCCTACGACCAGCCGGATCCGGCCGACGGCTACCGGGTGCTGGTCGATCGGATGTGGCCGCGCGGGCTGTCCCGCGAGCACGCGGCGCTGGACGAGTGGGCGCGGGATCTCGCCCCGAGCGACGAGTTGCGTCGCTGGTACGGCCACGATCCCCAACGGTTCGAGGAGTTCCGGCGCCGGTATGTCGATGAGCTGCGGGGGCAGCGGGAATCCCTCGCCGTGCTGCGTA
>JBOHGT010000060.1:0-2380 GCA_050700385.1 Pseudonocardiaceae bacterium
ACGCGGCGGGATGGCGCCGCGGCGACGCGGTGGTGCTTGCCGCAGCCGGCTCGTCGGACCCCAGGGCGGTGGCCGGCGTTCGCGCGGCCGCGTCGATGCTCGCCGTCGAGGTGGGTCGCCAGGTGCCGGTGGGCTTCCTCGCCGCGGGACGGCCGCGGCTGCCCGCGGTTGTCGACGGCCTGCGCGCCGCGGGGGAGCGACGGGTCGCGGTGGCCTCCTGGCTGCTCGCCCCCGGCCTGTTCCACCGGGCGGCGTCGGAATGCGGCGCGGACGTCGTGGCCGACCCGCTGGGCACCCACCCCGCCGTGCTCGCCCGTCTCACCGAACTCGCCGGTTCCGGCTGCCGGCATCGCGCTCACGGAACGAGGCCGACATGCGATGCGAACGTCACCGGTGTCTCCGCGAGGTCCGCGGCGAGCAGCTGACGGTCCATGCTGACGAGCGACGCGCCGAGCGCCCCCGCGGCTGCGGCGAACAGAGCGTCGTAGAAGGTCAACCGGTGCTTGTGGGCGAGTGCTGCAGCGTCGCGTCGCCATTGCGGCGGGGGCGCCAGCGGCGGGCCGCAGATCACCATCAGGTCGTCGATCTGGTCGGCCGTGTCGTCCGCCGACCAGTGCAGTGCCCGGATCAGGACGTTTCCGAGCTCATAGACACCGAGATCGAGGACATGGGCGGTCAGGATTTCGTCGCGGTGTGCGGCAAGGATGGCTCGGGACTCGGCGACCTCGGCCTCGTCCTCGGTGTGGAACCATTTCACCACGACCGACGTGTCGACGACAGCGATCACCGGCGGGCGTCGCGGTCGGCGCGTACCAGGTCCGTAGATTCGAACGCTCCTGCGGTGCGAAACCGCTCCCGGGATCGTGCGATCGCCGCGTCCACCGCGTCGGGATCCCGCCGCTCGAGCTCCCGCCGCGCGGCAAGGGTCAGCAACGCGCTGCGACTCGTCGAGCGCCGCCGTGCCTCTGCATCCACCTGCTCCAGCACGTCGTCGGGCAACGACACCATCACTTTGGCCATACCTATAGTGTAGCTGAACAGTACTGCTACCTGACTGCCCCAGCCCCCGGCGCGTGGCGCTTCACGAGCACGTCTTCCACGTCGTGGCCAAGCTGACCGACCTTGCGCTGGATCTCCGGCGGAGTCGTCACGCCGGGAGCGTAGCGCGCTGCTCGCCCGGCGGGCCGGGGGAATAGTTGACGACGCAACGGCATTGAAGTGGGTGTCCGTGCATCCGAGGAGGTTGCGATGCCCGCCGTCACCGCCGACACCCTGACGTTGCCCCGGCTGCGGCCGCTGCCCGAGCAGGGCACCGCCTGGCGCACCGTGCACAAGATCGTCACCGCGAAAAGGTTCCTCGAGGGTGAGGGCTTCGCAGTCCGCCGCCCGTTCCCCGGCATCGACCTCTCGCTGGCCGACCCGTTCCTGCTGCTCGACCACCTCGGTGCGGTGGAGTACGCGCCCGGCGAGGCCAAGGGTGCGCCGTGGCACCCGCACCGCGGCTTCGAGACCGTCACCTACATCATGGACGGCGCCTTCGAGCACACCGACTCCACCGGCGGCGGCGGGCTGATCACCGACGGCGCCACGCAGTGGATGACCGCCGGCTCGGGAGTCATGCACTCCGAGTTGCCGCCGGAGGAGTTCGTCGCGAAGGGCGGGCTGTTCCACGGGACCCAGCTGTGGGTCAACCTGCCGCGCAGCCTGAAGTGGACCCCGCCGCGCTACCAGGACATCGGCTCGTCCGACGTCGCGCTGCTGTCCAGCACCGACGGCGGCGCGCTGCTGCGGGTCATCGCCGGTGAGCTCGACAGCCACCGCGGGCCGGGCGTCACCCACACGCCGATCAGCTACGCGCACACCACCGTCAACGCCGGCGCCCGCGTCGACGTCGGCTGGCCGGCCGACTTCAACGCGCTGGTCTACGTCCTGTCCGGGCGCGGCACCGTCGGGCCGGACGCGCGGCCCCTGGAGGAGGGCCAGCTAGCGGTGCTCGGCGCGGGTGACGCGCTGACACTGCGTGCGGCGGACACCCAGCCGCAGGCCGCGGGGTCGGCGTGGAACGTGCTGCTGCTCGGTGGGCTGCCGCTGCGTGAGCCCGTCGCCCGCTACGGCCCGTTCGTGATGAACACCAAGGCGGAGATCATCGAGGCCGTGGAGGACTTCCAGTCCGGCCGGCTGATCCGCACGGCCCCGACCGAGCTGGCTCCCATCCCGCACCGCACCAGCGAGGACACCGACTTGCGTGCGTGACGGCGCGGTTGTGCCGTGAGCGGTTGTGCCGTGAGCGGTTGTGCCGTGAGCGGTTGTGCCGTGAGCGGTTGTGCCGTGAGCGGTTGTGCCGTGAAGGGCACTTTCACTGCGTCCGACGCAGTGAAAG
>JBOHGT010000061.1:0-2214 GCA_050700385.1 Pseudonocardiaceae bacterium
GCCCGGCAGGCAAAGACCTGACCGAACCCATCGGGGACATTGCGATGAATGCGTTGACCGTGGTCGCCCAGGCCGAGCTCGGCACCGGTGGCCTACGCACCTGGATGCTGGACAACGTCGTCCCGCTGCTGCTACTCGCCGTCGCTGTGCTGCTCATCTGGCTGGGCGGCGGCAAGGGCGACAATGCCGGGGTGATGCGCCGCGTCGGCGGTGTGATCATCGCGCTGGGCGTCATCGGGCTTGCCGTGTCCGGCGCTGGCGTCGACCTCGGTACGTGGATCGCCGGCTTGTTCAGCGGGTGAGCCGGCGTTGAGGATTCGCACCGACGACGAGGTCTACCGCGTCGACGCGGTATGGCTCGGCCCGCCGAAGGCCACGTTCCCCTGGCGCGCCCGGTACGTGGCGTGGGGCGTGGGCTTCCTCGTCGTGCTGGTCGTGCTCGGCGTCGAGCGCCAGCTCGGTATCGGCTTCGGCTTCTTCTCCACCGCCTGGGGGCTGCTCATCACCGTGGTGCTCACCCGGCTGATCTGCTCCCGGATCAGCCATGAGCGGCCGCTGACGGCGGTCGCGGTGATGTGGGCCCGGGAGCTGACCGCGCCCCGCGAGCGCAGCAGGGGCGCCGGCGGCGCGGCGAGCCCGGCGAATGTGGCGGTGCGCCGCGACCGGCCACGTCCGGGCGACCGTGCTCAGAACCGTCGCAGCAGCAGGAAGGAGGGTCGCGGTGTTCCGGTCTCGACGTAACCCTGGACGTAACCCTGGACGTGACCCGAGACGCGACAGTCGCGATCGTGACCAGCACTCCCCGCACGGCGGCCACCGCTCGGCGGCGCGGACCGGCTCGACGCGTCGCGGGCACAAGCTGCCCGGGGAGTCGGCGGCGCCCAGCTACACGCCGTCGATCGCGCTGCGGTCGATCGACGGGCACCTGGTGCGCACCGGCCAGGAGGTCTACGCGTGGTACCGGCTGGCCCCGCAGCGCTGGTCGTTTCGCTCGGACTCCCAGCGCACCGACCTGATCCACGCCATCGCCGGGCAGTACGCGGAGCTGCAGGGTCGCTGGATGCACCTGCGGGTCACCGCGCGCCCGTACCCGATCCGGATGTGGGCCGAAGCCCACGTGCGCAACGCCGTCAACCGGCTGCCGGACTCCGCGGGCGCGCTGTCCTTCGACGACTACATGGTCGGCGAACAGCAGCAGCTGCTGGGCCGCTCGATGGCCGAGAAGGAGGTCTACATCGGGGTCCAGGTGCAGACCCGCCGGGTGATGGACCGCGCCGTCGAACGGGCCGCACCACTGCTGCGCAAGATCCTGCCGGAGGCGGTGGACGCGGAGCTGACCGCGCTGGACTCGGAGGTCGAGCATCTCGACCAGGTGATCGGCTCGGCAGGGCTGGAGGGCAGGCCGACGCATGCGGACGAGATGTCCTGGCTGATGCACCGATCGTGCTCGCTCGGCCTCCCCGCCCCGCGCAATATGCCCGCGGTGCCCGGCGCGGCCTGGGAGCCGGAAGACCTGGCGAGCTTCACCGACGCCGCCGACTTCCATTCCGAGCCCTACGCGCCCACCGTGACGGTGCGCGGCCGCACCGGCTCCAACGCCGGCGTCTCCCGGCATCTGGCGGTGCTGACCGTCGGGCAGATGCACGGCCTGCAGATCCCCGAAGTGGACGACCCGTGGGTACAGCATGCTGACCGGCTGCCCGCCTCGGTGGAGTGGTCCGCGCGGATCTACGTGCGCAGGCCGGAGGAGGTCGCGGGCGAACTGCAACGCCAGATGAACAAGGTGCGCTCGCAGGTCAAGCACTACACCGACGAACACGAGCTGGAGCCACCGCAGTCGCTGGCAAGGCAGGCGGGCCGGGTACTCGAAATCGACGACGAGATGACCTCGGGCTTCACCGCGCTGGCCACCAGGGTGCGGTCGTGGTGGCGGCTGGCGGTGTCCGGCCCGACCGAGCGCGACGCGCTGCGGCTCGCCCAGCAGCTGCTCGACCTGTACAAGCCGAAGATCGCCATCGAACACCCGGAAGCGCAGTACGCGATGGCGCGCGAGTTCATCCCAGGTGAGCCGCTCGCGTCGGCGGCGTACAAGCGCCGTGGCTCCGTCGTCTGGGCGGCGGCTGCCGTCCCGACGGCGACCGCGGAGGTCGGTGACCGGCGCGGGATCCTGCTGGGCGAGACGTGCACGGCGACGCGGCGTCCGGTGGCGTGGGA
>JBOHGT010000062.1:0-6258 GCA_050700385.1 Pseudonocardiaceae bacterium
GCGTCGGACGCAGTGAAAGTGCCCTTCACTGCGCGCTGGCCTCACTGCGCGCTGGCCCGTCAGCCGCGGAGCACGACGGAGACGATGCCGGCGAGGTGTTCGAGGCGGGCCACTTCCGCGGCACGGAACATCGGCCCGCCAGGCCGCCCGACCAGCAGCACCCGGTCGGGCCCGCCTACCGGGGTCGCGGCGAGCTCGGTGCCCAGCTCCTGCCACGGTTCGGGCACCCACTTCTCCTCGCCGTCGAGGATCGTGGCCCGGCGCAGCGGCCACCACGGCAGGTGGACGGCCAGGGTCTCCGGCGCGGCAGTGGACGCGGTAAGGCGGTGCGGCATGCCGCCGGACATCCGCAGCACCACCGCCCAACCAGCGCGGATGATCTTGGGAACACCCTCGGTGAAGATCTCCAGGCCACGATCCGGATCCGCGGCGACTTCCTCGACCAGCTCCAGCTCGCGGTGGGTGTCGAGCACGCCGGCGTAGGGCCGCACCGCGTCCACCTCGACGCCCTCCACCGACTCGGCCGCGGTGATCAGCACGTCGGGCAATCGACCGGAGGGTAGCTCCACCACGAGGTCGTCGATGGCGATGCCGCAGCTGCGCTCCACGACATCCACGCTGAGGATGTCGCCGCCGGCCGCACCCAGCGCGGTGGCCACAGCTCCCAGCGCACCTGGGCGATCCGGGAGCTGCACCCGGATGAGAAAGGACATCCGCCGCCACGCCTCTCGATCGTGCACGGGACCGTGCCGCCCGTGCGCTCGACGGCCGCTGATTCTCGCAGAGCCGCGCGCGACTGCCGGGGTGACACCGTCGCCGCGACCACACCTCAACCCGTTCGAGTTCGGGACGTCGCGGCGCCTAGACTCGCGCGGTCAGTACCCCTGTTCACATGGTCGGAGGAGCCGGGTTGCCCACCATCTCACGTGACGAGGTCGCGCACCTCGCCCGTCTCGCCCGGCTGGCGGTCACCGAGGCCGAGCTGGACCTCTTCGCCGGCCAGCTCGGCGTGATCCTGAGCTCGGTGGCCCGGGTGGGTGAGGTGGTCGCCGAGAAAATCCCGCCGACCTCGCACTCGGTGCCGCTGACCAACGTGCTGCGCGACGATGTGGTACGCCCCGGGCTCACCCAGGAACAGGCGCTGTCCGGCGCGCCGCGCGTGGAGGGCGGGCGGTTCCGCGTCCCGCGGATCCTGGGGGAGCAGGCGTGACTGCCGACCTCACCCACCGCAGCGCGGCCGAGCTCGCCGAGATGATCCATTCCCGGGCGACCACCTCGGCTGCGGTCACCCGGGCACACCTCGATCGGATCGAGGCCGTCGACGGTGCGGTGCACGCCTTCCTGCACGTCGACCACGACGGCGCGCTGGCTGCCGCTGCGGCGGTGGACGCGGCGCTGGACGCGGGGCGGCCTCCGGCCTCCCCGCTGGCCGGGGTGCCGCTCGCACTCAAGGACGTCTTCACCACGGCGGACATGCCCACCACGTGCGGCTCGAGGATCCTCGAGGGCTGGCGCCCGCCGTATGACGCGACCGTGGTGCGACGGCTGCGCGAGGCCGGCGTGGTGATCCTGGGTAAGACCAACATGGACGAGTTCGCGATGGGCTCCTCGACCGAGAACTCCGGCTACGGCCCGACCCGCAACCCGTGGGACCTCGACCGGGTGCCCGGCGGGTCCGGCGGTGGCTCCTCGGCGTCGCTGGCCGCCTTCGAGGCGCCGCTGGCGATCGGCACCGACACCGGCGGCTCGATCCGGCAGCCCGGCTCGGTCACCGGCACTGTCGGAGTCAAGCCCACCTACGGCGGGGTGTCCCGCTACGGGCTGGTCGCGTTCTCCTCGTCGCTGGACCAGGG
The DNA here is from genome assembly GCA_050700385.1 of Pseudonocardiaceae bacterium. Classification (GTDB taxonomy): domain Bacteria; phylum Actinomycetota; class Actinomycetes; order Mycobacteriales; family Pseudonocardiaceae; genus WHSY01. The sequence continues at coordinate 1,854 of JBOHGT010000062.1, forward strand.
CGGACCGTGCGGTCGCACGGTGCTCGACGCGGCGCTGCTGCACGGGGTGATCGCCGGGCACGACCCGCTGGACTCCACCTCCATCGATGCCCCGGTGCCCCCGGTCGTGCAGGCGGCCAGCGACGGCGGCTCGGGCGGCCTGCGTGGCGTCCGGGTCGGTGTGGTCAGCGAGCTGTCCGGCGAGGGCTACCAGCCCGGTGTGCTTCGGGCCTTCGAGGCGGCGGTGGAGCAGCTGCGCTCGCTGGGCGCCGAGGTCGTCGAGGTGTCCTGCCCGTCGTTCGACTACGCGCTGAGTGCCTACTACCTCATCGCGCCCAGCGAGTGCTCGTCGAACCTGGCCCGCTTCGACGCGATGCGTTACGGGCTGCGCGAGGGCGATGAGGGATTGGCCAGTGCTGCGGAGGTCATGGCCCTGACCAGGGAGCAGGGATTCGGCGCCGAGGTCAAGCGTCGCATCATGATCGGCACCTACGCGCTGTCCTCGGGCTACTACGATGCCTACTACGGCCAGGCGCAGAAGGTCCGGACACTGATCACTCGCGACTTCGCCGCCGCGTTCGAGCGGGCCGACGTGCTGGTGTCGCCGACCACGCCGACCACCGCGTTCCGCATCGGCGAGCGGGCCGACGACCCGATGGCGATGTATCTCGCCGACCTGTGCACGATCCCGTCCAACTTGGCCGGGAACGCCGCGCTGTCCGTCCCGTGTGGACTGTCGGAGGACGATGGCTTACCGGTCGGGCTGCAGGTGATGTCGCCGCCGCTGGCCGACGATCGCGGCTACCGGGTCGCCGCCGCCTACGAGGCGGCCCGTAATGCCACCGACGGGGCAACGCTGGTGCACCGGGTTCCCGAGCTCCAAGGGGCCATACGATGACCGGAGACGTGCTTGCAGCGTCGAGCATCGACGCTGCGCCGGTTGCCGAGCTGATGGACTACGCCGAGGTCGTGCAGCGCTTCGAGCCGGTGCTCGGGCTCGAGGTGCACGTGGAGCTGTCCACCGTCACGAAGATGTTCTGCGGCTGCCCGAACCGCTTCGGTGCCGAGCCGAACACCCTGGTCTGCCCGACCTGCCTCGGGCTGCCCGGGGCGCTGCCGGTGCTCAACGGGGCGGCGGTGGAGGCGGTGATGCGCATCGGGCTGGCGCTGAACTGCTCGATCGCGCCGTGGTGCCGGTTCGCGCGGAAGAACTACTTCTACCCGGACATGCCGAAGAACTTCCAGATCTCGCAGTACGACGAGCCGATCGCGTTCGGCGGCTCGCTGGAGGTGCTGGCCGGGGACGGCTCGACGTTCACCGTCGGCATCGAGCGGGCGCACATGGAGGAGGACACTGGCAAGTCGCTGCACGTCGGCGGCGCGACCGGGCGGATACACGGCGCCGAGTACTCGCTGCTCGACTACAACCGGGCCGGGGTGCCGCTGATCGAGATCGTCAGCAAGCCGATCACCGGGGCTGGCGCGCGGGCGCCCGAGATCGCGCGGGCCTACGTCACCGCGCTGCGCGACCTGCTCCGCGCGCTGGACGTCTCCGACGTGCGGATGGACCAGGGCTCGCTGCGCTGCGACGCCAATGTCTCGCTGATGCCGCGCGGGTCGTCGACGTTCGGCACCCGCACCGAGACCAAGAACGTCAACTCGCTGCGCAGCGTAGAGCGTGCGGTGCGCTACGAAATGTGCCGGCAGGCCGCCGTGCTCGCCGGTGGCGGCGAGATCGCGCAGGAGACCCGGCACTTCGACGAGGCGACCGGCACGACCTCGGCCGGTCGGCGCAAGGAGACCTCGGAGGACTACCGCTACTTTCCGGAACCCGACCTGGTGCCGATCGAGCCGACGGCCGGGTGGATCGATCAGCTCCGGGCGACGCTGCCCGAGCTGCCCTGGCAGCGCCGCGCCCGGGCGCAGGCCGACTGGGGACTGTCCGATGCGGAGCTGCGGGACCTGGTCAATGCCGGGGCGCTGGAGCTCATCGCCGCTACGGTGGCTGCCGGGGCGGCGCCGGCCGAGGCCCGCTCGTGGTGGGTGTCCTACCTCGCCCAGCAGGCCAACACCCGCGACATCGACCTCGCCGAGCTGCCCATCACCCCCGCCCAGGTGGCTCGGGTGATCGCGCTGGTCGACGAGGGGGCGCTGACCAACAAGCTCGCCCGCCAGGTCGTCGACGGCGTGCTGGCCGGCGAGGGCGAGCCGGACGAGGTGATCGCAGCCAGGGGGCTGGCAGTGGTCTCCGACGACACCGCGCTGCAGGCTGCGGTGGACGAGGCGCTGGCTGCCCAGCCCGACGTCGCCGAGAAGATCCGGGGTGGCAAGGTGGCGGCCGCGGGTGCCGTGGTCGGCGCGGTGATGAAGGCCACCGGCGGCCAGGCCGATGCCAAGAAGGTCCGCGAGCTCGTGCTGAGGCGCTGCGCGCCTCAGTCCTGACCGCCACCCCCCGCCATGTCGACCAGCTGGAAGACCCGCTCGTCGCTGGAGATGGGGTTACCGACGGTCTTGTTCACCGTGGCCAGCCAGACGGTGATCCCGTCGGGATCCGGTGCGGCCGCGGCGACGCGCCCGTATCGTTGCAGCGGCACGATCTGTGGCTGCCCGATGAACGTGCCTGCCGGGCCGAGGCCCAGGGCGAACATCGCGCCGGTCGATGTGAGCGCTACTTGGACGCGGCCCTGGGCCACCGCGCAGCCCGCGGCGCCGGGGCGCTCCGGCCAGGTCCATGCCGGGGCCACCGGCGGCTGGCCGCGGACCACACGATGCAGCAGGTCGCGGGTGCCGTAAGAGTCGGTCACCCAGATGTCGCCGGCCACCGGGTCGGTGCACAGACCGCCTGGCGCGTGCAGGCCGCCGGTGAGTACGGCCGACGAAGGGTCGGGGTTGCCTGCCGCCGGGCTACCGGAGCCGTCGATCCGCAGCACCTTGCCGGCCAGTGACGCGGGGTCGCTGGCCGCGGCCGGGCTCCCGGCGTCGCCGGTGGCCACCACCAGCGCGCCCTCGGGGTCCACGCCGAGTGCCCCGGCGTTGCCGGTGGGCCCCCGCGGGATCCCGGCGAGAACCGGTTTCGGAACGTCCCCTGGGGCGATGCGCACCACCTGGTTCTCGGTGGGTGTCGTGACGTAGGCGTAGATCAGCTCGTCCTCGCCGTAGCTGGGCGACAGCGCCAGACCGGTGAGACCACCACCGTCGGTGGTGTCCACCGGCAGGCTCGCGACCTCGACCGGCTCGATGCCGCGCTCGACCCGCAAGATCCGGCCGGTGGTGCGCTCGGCGACAAGCGCGGACTGCCCGCCGGGCAGCACGGCGATGGCCGAGATCGGTTGGAGGCAGGTGGCGACAACCGCGGGGTCGGGATCCGAGCATCCCTCCGGGGGGCCCGGTGGGGGCCCGGGTGCCTTGCCCGGACCGTTCGGCGCGCCCGGGAGACCGGGCGCGCCGGGTATCTGGGGCTGCGGGCCCGCCTGCGGGCCGACCTCGGGTTTGGGCCGCCACTGCCCGGATCCCTGCTCGGGGAACTCGGGTAGCTGCGAGCACCCGGCGAGCAGCGCCGCCACGGCCAGCAGCCCGAGCGGGAGCCGGGTGACCCGGAGCCCGATCCTGGCGAGCGGGCGGCCGGGGGCCGGCGCGAGCGGGGCCACGGGTAGGCAGACTAGGCGCCGGTCCGTGAGCCGCGGGTGAGCGGGGCGCTCGCCGGTATGACGACTCTCATCTACCGTGAGAGGGATGAGCACCCAGGATGACCGCGGCCGTAGCGAGGCGGGCACGAAGGCGTTCACGTTCACCGATCCGGGTGGCCAGGACACCGCGGTGACCGGGACCGGCGCGCGTCATCAGCGTCCCCGTCCGGGGTGGAACTCCGGCGCGGACCTCGGGCTGCTGGTGTTGCGGCTGGTTCTCGGCGGGACCTTCATCGCGCATGGCTGCCAGAAGCTTTTCGGCCTGTTCGGCGGCCCGGGCGTCGACGGGTTCGCCCGCGCGCTGCGCGGTTTCGGCTACCGGCAGGCCGATGTCCTCTCGGTGGTCACCGGCGTCACCGAACTGACCGGCGGCTCGCTGGTGGTACTGGGCCTGTTCACTCCGCTCGGGGCGGCCGGGTTGCTCGGAATCATGGTCAACACCATCGCCTTGAAGTGGGGCAACGGGTTCTTCGCAGGTCCCGGCGGGTTCGAGCTCGACCTCGCGCTGGCAGCCATGGCGGCCGCGCTGGTCCTGGGCGGTCCCGGCCGTGTCGCGCTGGATCAAGGGCGTGCGTGGTCCCGCCACCCGGTGGCCACCGGGTGGACCTTCCTGCTCATCGGGATCGGCGTCGGCTTGGTGTTCTACTTCCTGCTGCGCACCTGACTCCGCGGCCCGCACCCCGCGCGGCCCGCACCCCGCGCGGTGAAGGGCACTTTCACTGCGTCCGACGCAGTGAAAG
>JBOHGT010000063.1:0-7353 GCA_050700385.1 Pseudonocardiaceae bacterium
CTTTCACTGCGTCGGACGCAGTGAAAGTGCCCTTCACCGCGCGGGCGATGCGGCGGCCTGGCTCAGCTGGGGTCGGGGGCGAGCAGGACGTCGGCGTCGAAGCAGGTGCGGTCACCGGCATGGCACGCGGCACCCACCTGGTCGACCATGAGCAGCACGGTGTCGCCGTCGCAGTCGAGCCGTACCTCGTGCACGTGCTGGGTGTGCCCCGAAGTCTCGCCCTTGACCCAGTAGCACTGCCGGCTGCGGGAGAAGTATGTCGCGCGCCGCGTGGTCAGTGTGCGGTGCAGCGCCTCGTCGTCCATCCAGGCCACCATGAGCACCTCGCCGGTGCCGCGCTGCTGCGCCACCGCGCACACCAGCCCCTCGGCAGTGCGCTCGAGCCGGGCGGCGATCGCCGGGTCCAGCCGGCTCATCGCACCGTCACCCCTGCGGTGCGCAGGCCGGCCTTGACCTCACCGATACGCAGCTCGCCGAAGTGGAAGACGCTCGCCGCGAGCACCGCGTCGGCACCCGCGGACACCGCCGGCGGGAAGTCGACCACCGCGCCCGCTCCCCCGCTGGCGATCACCGGGACGTCCGCCACCGCCCGCACTGCCCTGATCATCTCGGTGTCGAAGCCGGCCTTGGTGCCGTCGGCGTCCATCGAGTTGAGCAGGATCTCCCCCACCCCGAGCTGCTGGCCGCGGCGTGCCCACTCGACGGCGTCGATCCCGGTGCCGCGCCGCCCGCCGTGCGTGGTGACCTCGAAGCCGGATGGGGTGGGCGGCGATCCCTCGGGCACCCGGCGGGCGTCGACCGAGAGCACGATGCACTGCGCGCCGAAGCGCTGGCTGGCCTCACGTAGTAGTTCCGGGCGTGCCACCGCAGCGGTGTTGATGCTCACCTTGTCCGCCCCGGCCCGCAGCAGCCGGTCCACGTCGGGCACCTCGCGGATCCCGCCGCCCACGGTGAGCGGGATGAACACGCACTCCGCGGTGCGGCGCACCACGTCGTAGGTGGTCTCCCGGTCCGCGGAGGACGCGGTGACGTCGAGAAACGTGAGCTCGTCGGCGCCCTCCGCGTCATAGGCGGTGGCGAGCTCCACCGGATCGCCGGCATCACGCAGGTCGGTGAAGTTGACGCCCTTGACGACCCGCCCCGCGTCGACGTCCAGGCAGGGGATCACGCGCACCGCCACGGCCATCACACCAGCCTATTCGACCCGGGATAACCGCCTTCTGGTGCCAGAACGCGGTTATCCCGGGTCGGTGTGCCGCGTTCTGGTGCCAGAACGCGGTTAAGGTCAAGCGACGGCGGCGAGCGCCTCGGGCAGCGTGAGTGCACCTGCATAGAGCGCCTTGCCGATGATCACACCTTCGACGCCGTCGCCGGCCAGCGCGGCCAGCGCGCGCAGGTCGTCGGCACCGGACACGCCGCCGGAGGCGATCACGGGCGCAGCCGTGCGGGCGCACACCGCGCGCAGCAGCTCGGTGTTCGGGCCGGTCAGCGTGCCGTCCCGGGTGACGTCGGTCACCACGTAGCGGGCGCAGCCGTGCGCATCGAGCCGCTCGAGCACGGGCCACAGGTCGCCACCGTCCTCGGTCCAACCCCGCGCGGCCAGGGTGTGCTTGCCGTCGACGATCCGGACGTCGAGACCGACCGCGATCAGCTCGCCGTGCTCGGCGATCGCGGCGCGGCACCAGCCTGGGTCCTCCAGCGCGGCGGTACCCAGGTTCACCCGGGCACACCCGGTGGCCAGCGCCCGGGCCAGCGAGACGTCGTCCCGGATTCCCCCGGACAGCTCCACGGCGACATCGAGCTTGCCGACCACATCGGCGATCAGTTCGGCGTTGGATCCGCGTCCGAAAGCGGCGTCGAGGTCCACCAGGTGGATCCACTCCACCCCGCCGGCCTGCCAGGCCAGCGCGGCGGACAGCGGGTCGCCGTAGCTCGTCTCGGTGCCGGCCTCGCCCCGGGTGAGGCGGACGGTCCGGCCATCGGCGACGTCGACGGCGGGCAGCAGCACGAAACTCACCGGCCAAGCCTAGAGCCACGCCCCGGTGGCAGCTGGCCCTATGACCGGCCCTCGTCGCGGGCGAGCAGCCCGATCGGCAGGCCCACCAGCAGCGCGACGAGAACCAGCATCAGCCAGGTCGGTGCCTGCACCGTGACCAGCGCCGCGTAACCCAGCGAGGCCACCATCGCGACCACCGCGAGCAGCGCCACCATTCGCACCCAGCCGCTACGCGCAGAGGGCATGCCATGTCTGCGCATCGGCTACAACATACCGATCCAGTTGCGCAGCAGATGCCCCCCGGCGTCCCCGGACTTCTCGGGGTGGAACTGGGTGGCCGACAGCGGCCCGTTCTCCACTGCGGCGACGAACGGCTCGCCATGCTCGGCCCAGGTCACCAGCGGGGGCACCAGGGGCTGTGAGCTCTCCAGCTCCCAGCGGCGGACGGCGTAGGAGTGCACGAAGTAGAACCGGGTGTCCGCATCGAGGCCAGCGAACAGCCGCGAACCGACGGGTGCCTGCACGGTGTTCCATCCCATGTGCGGCAGTATGTCGGCCTTCAGCCGCTCCACGGTGCCGGGCCACTGGTCGCACCCCTCGGTCTGCACCCCGTGCTCGACGCCCCGGCTGAACAGCACCTGCATCCCCACGCAGATCCCGAGCACCGGCCGGCCGCCGGCCAGCCTGCGGCCGATGATCCGGTCACCGCGCACCGCACGCAGCCCGGCCATGCAGGCGGCGAAGGCACCCACCCCGGGCACCACCAGCCCGTCGGCGTTCAGCGCGACGTCGACGTCGGCGGTGACGGTGACCGCCGCGCCCGCGCGGTGCAGCGCCCGCTCGGCGGAACGCAGGTTGCCGGATCCGTAATCCAGGACGACGACGTGGGTCACCCCGCCAGTTTCCCAGACCCGTCCCCTAGCCCCGGCATCGCGTCCTGGACCCAAACTGCACCAATCCGGGCCGGGGCAGCGCAAGCTCGAGTGCGCAGCCACAGTTCGATCCCGCTGGCCCGGTGCTCGGCTGCGGTGCGCGCGATCAGGGCGTCCGGGCCGTCAACCACCACGCGCCTGGTCATGCCACCTGCAACGGGTTGAACCACTCCAGACCTGTGAACCGCGCGAAGCCGCTGTCGCTGGTCGCCAGCCGCAGCCCGTGCTCCACCGCGAGGGCAGCGAGGTGAGCGTCCGGGACGTCATTGGCGCGCAACCCAGGTAGCGCCAGGCACTCGCCCAACGCCTCCCGGTGGCGCGCAGTCGGTACCGGGGTCCAGACTGGGTCGGCATCCAGCCAGGCCGTGACCTGATCCCATGCGTCGGTGATGGACTCCGGCTCGGTGAACAGCCGGGGATTGGTGACCAGCCGCACGAACGCGAGCAGGCTGGCCCATGGCAGCCCCACCCTCGGCGCCCGGATCAGCTGCTCCTCCAGCCACGCCCGCGCGGCTTCGTGCTGGGTGTAGGACGTGACATGGGCGTAGACGAGCAGGTTTGCGTCGATCAGGATCACCGGTAGCTCTCACCCTCGGTGATGGCGAGCGCCTCGCTGACGTCGTCGACGTCCGGCAGGCGGGGCGCCCCGAGCGACACCGCCCGGGTGAAAGGACCACGCGGCGTGGCGCTCTCACGGTCCAGCTGCGCCAACCCCACGCGCAGTGTGTCGTTGATCAGTTGGCGGAAGGACCGATCCCCCCGGGCGCGGAGCTGTTCGAGCTGCGCAGCGATGTCGTCATCCAGACTGAGCGTCGTCCTCACGCATCACAGCATAGCTGCTGTGATGCGATGATGCCTCGGCGCGATCGACGGGGACATGCTGCCCGCCCCGAGCTGAGTGTCCGATCGAGCAACTCACGGTGGTCGCTGGGTAGGCTCGGCTTAGGATCTGTGGACGTGGACCACGACGAGGTCACCAGCTACTGCCTCGCAAAACCTGGCGCTGTCCCGGACGAGCCCTGGGAGGACGACCCGGTCGCCAAGGTCGGCGGCAAGATCTTCGCTGCCACGTTCCAAACGCCCGCAGGTCGGCTGAGCGCGCAGCGCCCCGTCACAGCACGCCCTTGGTGGAGGGCACCCCGCTGGCGCGCGGGTCGGGCTCCACGGCCGCCCGCAGCGCCCGGGCCAGCGCCTTGTACTGCGCCTCGGTGACGTGGTGCGGGTCGCGGCCGTGCACCACCCGGATGTGCACCGCGAGCTGCGCGTGGAAGGCCAGCGTCTCGAACACGTGCCGGTTGAGCACGGTGGGGTAGTTCCCGCCGACCACGAAGCCGACCAGCGCATCGGGCTCGCCGGTGTGCACGCAGTAGGGTCGGCCGGAGACGTCCACCGCGGCGTGCGCCAGCGTCTCGTCCATCGGTACCCAGGCGTCGCCGAAGCGGCGGATGCCGGCCTTGTCACCGAGTGCCTCGCGCAGCGCCTGGCCGAGCACGATAGCGACGTCCTCGACGGTGTGGTGCGCGTCGATCTCGACGTCCCCGGTGGCGCGCACCGCGAGGTCGAACGCGGCGTGCGTGCCCAGCGAGGTGAGCATGTGGTCGAAGAAGGCGACACCGGTGCCCACCTCGGTGCGACCGCTGCCGTCGATGTCGAGCTCGACGAGCACCGAGGACTCCTTCGTGGACCGCTCGACCCGCGCCGCCCGGCTCACTGCGTCTCTCCGAACCCGGCCGACTCCTCGATCACGGCCTTGCTGGCGGCCAGGAACGCGTCGTTCTCCAGCTGCGTGCCGACCGTCACCCGCAAGTGGCTCTCGATGCCGACGTCGCGGATCAGCACGCCGTGCTCCAGGTAGCGTCGCCAGGCCGTCGGGGCGTCGGTGAACCGTCCGAACAGGATGAAGTTCGCGTCGCTGGGCACCACTGCGTACCCGAGCCGGGACAGCGCCGCCGACACCCGCTCCCGCTCGTCCACCAGCATCGCCACGGAGTCCAGTGTGGACCTCGCATGCCGCAGCGCGGCGCGCGCGGCGGCCTGGGTGAGCACCGAGAGGTGGTAGGGCAGCCGCACCAGCGCCAGCGCGTCGACCACCGCGGGCGCGGCGGCGAGGTAGCCCAGCCTGCCGCCCGCGAAGGCGAACGCCTTGCTCATCGTCCGGCACACCACGAGCCGGTCGGCGAACTCCGCCAGCAGCCGCAGCGCGCTCGGCGCGGCCGAGAACTCCCCGTAGGCCTCGTCGACGACGACGATGCCCGGCGCGGCGGCGAGCACCGGCTGCAGGTCCTCGGGCGCGACCGCCTGCCCGGTGGGATTGTTCGGGCTGGTCACGAAGACCACGTCGGGCGCGTGCTCGCCGATCGCGGCCACCGCGCCCTCGACCGAGAGGGAGAAGTCGGGCCGCCGCGGGGCGGGGACGAACCCGGTGCGGGTACCCGCGGCGATGATCGGATGCATCGAGTAGGACGGGGTGAACCCGAGCGCCACCCGGCCGGGACCGCCGAAGGCCTGCAGCAGCTGCTGGATGACCTCGTTGGACCCGTTGGCCGCCCACAGGTTGGCCGGCGAGAGCGGCACCCCGGTGCGCTGCGTGAGGTAGCCCGCGAGGTCGCTGCGCAGCGCCACGGCATCCCGGTCGGGGTAGCGGTTCAGCTCGCGCGCGGCGCGCTCGACGTCCGCGGCGACGTCGGCGACCAGCCCCGGCGGCGGCGGGTAGGGGTTCTCGTTGGTGTTCAGCCGCACCGGCACGTCGAGCTGCGGGGCGCCGTAGGGGCTGCGCCCGCGCAGGTCCTCGCGCAGCGGCAGGTCCTCCAGCGTGACAGCCGAGCCGACGTCGGCGTCCACAGCAGTCCTGGAGTCCACGGTGGTCATTGCGGCCGCTCCTGGAACCGGGCGGTGACGGCCTGCCCGTGCGCGGGTAGGTCCTCGGCCTCGGCCAGCGCGACCACGTGGTCGGCCACCTTCACCAGCGCGTCCTCCTCGTACTCGATGAGCTGGATGCCGCGCAGGAAGGTCTGCACCGACAGGCCCGAGGAGTGCCGCGCGCAGCCACCGGTGGGCAGCACGTGGTTCGAGCCGGCGCAGTAGTCGCCCAGCGACACCGGGGCGTAGGGCCCGACGAAGATCGCACCCGCGTTGCGCACCCGGCGGGCGACCGCGGCCGCGTCCGCCGTCTGGATCTCCAGGTGCTCGGCGGCATAGGTGTCCACGACCGACAGCCCGGAATCCGCGTCGGACACCAGGATGCAGCCCGACTGCGTGCCGGCCAGCGCGGTGCGGATCCGCTCGCTGTGCCGGGTCACGGCGACCTGCCGGTCCAGCTCGGCGTCCACCGCGTCGGCCAGCGCCACCGAGTCGGTGACCAGCACGCTCGCCGCGAGGGTGTCGTGCTCGGCCTGGGAGATCAGGTCGGCGGCGACGTACGCGGCCTCGGCCGTCTCGTCGGCGAGGATCGCGATCTCGGTCGGGCCGGCCTCGGAGTCGATCCCGACCTGTCCCTTGAGGAGGCGCTTCGCCGTGACGACGTAGATGTTGCCTGGGCCGGTGACCATGTCGACGCGCTCGCACCCCTCGGAGGTCGAGCTCGGCGGGACCCCGTAGGCGAACATGGCGATCGCCTGGGCGCCGCCGACGGCGTAGACCTCCTCGACGCCCAGCAGCGCGCACGCCGCCAGGATGGTGGGCTGCGGAAGCCCCGCACTGAATCCATCGGGATTGGCCTTCTGCGGCGGCGAGGCCAGCGCGATCGAGGGCACCCCGGCGACCTGAGCCGGGACGACGTTCATCAGCACCGAGGAGACCAGCGGCGCCAGACCACCAGGAACATAGAGCCCCACCCGCCCCACCGGCACCTTGCGGTGCGTCACCCGGGCGCCGGGCGCCAGGTCGGTGATCGCGTCCTCCTCGAGCTCCGCGGCACAGGTCGTCCGCAGCCGCGCGATCGACTCCTCGAGCCCGGCCCGGTGATCATGTCGACCGGCGCGCAGTTCGCGTCGCCGGCCGCGGTCACGTCGGCGCCGTAGCCGAGCATCGCGATCGCCTGGGCGCCGCCGACGGCGTAGACCTCGGTGACGCCGAGCAGCGCGCACGCGGCGAGCACCCGGGCGTCGGGCAGGCCGCCGTTGTCCTTCTGCGGCGGGCTGGCGACGACGAGCGCGTCGACCCCGGCCGTCTGGGCGGGGACGACGTTCATGACCACGGTGGACGGGTACATCGCCAGGCCGCCGGGCACGTAGAGCCCGACCCGGCGCACCGGCACCCAGCGCTCGGTGACGGTGCCGCCGGGCACGACGGTGGTCGTGACGTCGGTGCGGCGCTGGTCGGCGTGGACCAGTCTGGTCCGGCGGATGGCCTCTTCGAGGGCGGCGCGGGTCTCGGCGTCCAGCGCGTGCTCCGCGCCACGGATCGCGTCTGCGGGCACCCGGAGGT
>JBOHGT010000064.1:0-5803 GCA_050700385.1 Pseudonocardiaceae bacterium
AGGTGGAGGCGGGCGGTCAGTCCAGTCCGACTGTAAGGGCCCGGATGTGCTCGGCGAGCTCGATGGCTTGCCTCTCGGCACCCCTGTCGCGCAACATCGCCCGCACCCTACGCAGCTCGCGGGTTGCCAGGGCAGAGCCGGTCGCGGCGGCGTCCACAGCTGCGCGGATGCCCACTGTCACCGCGCCGTCGGCGTCGCCGGCACCGGCTAGCGCCAGGGCCAGCTGAGCGCCGTAACGGGCACGGTCCCGCTCGTAGCGGCCGTCGAGCCCGTCCAGGGCACTCGTCAGCAGCGGTACAGCATCAGCTTGGCGGCCCAGTTCGATGTAGGCCACCCCGCGTTGGAAGCCGAGCCGATCAGGATCGTTGAAGTACACCCAGGGCGGAGCGTCGTCGGGATGCTCGGCGGCAGCGTAGGTCAACGCGGCTGACCGGTCTAGCGCCCGCTCGGTGGCGTCGGGGTCGCCGTCCAGCGCGTGCCCGCGCGCCTCCTGCTGGGCGATCAGCGCCAGCACCGCATCCGACGTCGCTCCCGGCTCGCGCTGCCCGGCGGCCGCGAGCCCGACAGCACGGGCGGCGTCACCGTACGACCACGCGAGGTGACTCTTGAGGGAGAGCACCGACGTGATCATGTCGTGGTTGCCGATCTCCTGCGCGGCTTCCATCGCGCGGTCGTAGTGGCGCAGCGCCCCGGCGGGGTCCATCGCGTCCTGGTGCATCCATCCGGCGAACTCCTCGTACTGTCCGGCCATCTCGAGCACCCCGACGCGCACTCGCCCGCGCGCCTCCCGGGCGAGGTCACCGATCACCCGCAGTTGCGCGAGCACCGGAGGCAACAGATGGCGGGAGCCGAGAGTGTCCTCGGCGCGACGCTGCTCGGCGAGCACCCGAGCGAGGTGGCCGACCACGGTCGAGTCGACGCGCCGAGGGTTGGCCAGCGCACGCTCGAACCGTTCGAACTCGTCCGGGTCGACCATCGCCGCTGGGTGGTCTCCGGCCTGCCATGCGTCCAGCAGCGCTCCGTCGGCATCCAGTGCGCGGTCCAGTGCCTTGGCGAACGTGCGGGAGGGCCAACGGCGTCCGTGTTCGAGGTGGTGGATGTAGCCGCGGGCAATGTGCGCGGCGGCGCCGAGGCCGGCCAGGGACAGGCCGGCGTCGGCGCGCAAGGTGTGCAGCAGATCGGCGAAACCTACCCGCGACCCGTCGACATCCATGCCCCGGTGCCCCCTGTCTCCGTGAGTGTCACCTGCGAGTGCGGTGACACGGACAGTGTTCCGTGCGCGCGTGCACGCCGCGAAGGTGGGTCAGGTGAGCTACCCCGCAACGCCGCTGCTGCGCAAGCTGTCCGCGTGGTACGGCTGGCAGCACGACCTGATCCACGACCAGCACGGCCGGCTGGAAGCCGTCGTGTATGTCCGTGTCGGTCCGGTGTGGACCGACAGCGTGGCTATCGCCGGGGAGGATCAGACCATCGCCCTGCGGCACCGCACCCGCGACAGTGACCTGATTGTCCCCGCGGAGCTGCCCTCGGAGTCGGGCGCTGTGTGGCGCCGACACGGGCGGTGTGAGGATGTGCTCGCCGAGTTGTTCGAGCTGCCCGACCCCGGCCGGATGGGCAGGGCGCAGTGAGCGGCGACAGCTATCCCGGCGGGACCGACTGGTCCGAGATCCGCGCCCGCCGCGTGCGAGTAGTGCTCGCCGACCACTGGCGAAACGACCGCATCAGGCCTGGGAGTTGCCCCCCGACCGCGGAAGACATCGCGGCAGCACTCCAGCGAATGGTGGATCTGGACGTGGCCGACGCCGACCGTTCGGCAGCGTCGACCCACACTTCGCATGCACGGTAGGCTCGGTCTCCCGCCGCTGGCCTACTCCGTGCACGAACACGATCCGCGCCACGCCTCGAGGCATTCTCACCGATGAGCGTGAACTCAGGCCTTGCCGTGGTGAATATCCTCACCTCTCCCCAGTCCCCACCCGCGTACCAGTGATCACCATCGATCTCGAGAAAGTCTATATTTCCTCTGTCCTCCTCCCCCGTGACGTCTGTGTACGTCCGAAGTGACTGGCGTTCCCACTCCACTCGAGAAACATCTCTGAACACGAGCCGGCCCGCTGCATAGCAATACTGCTCGGCCGGACCAGGCGGGCGGTAGCGAGGGTGCTCCTCGGTGAGAACAGCCTCGATTTTTAACTCGAGCAAAGGGGGGTCGTCGACGATGTCGAGGACATAGCTGTCCTCCAAGTAAACGGTCGAGAGCTCGGCTATGGTGGAGTAATCTGTCATGATCAGAAGTCCCAAGCTGCGGCTCGTCGTCGCGTTCGTCGGTGTTAGCCATGCTGCTCATGATTGGATCGTAGCGGGACCTTACCCCTATTCGTGATCGAGAACGGCGGGCTCGCCGCGCTCCCGGCAACAGCGGCTACAGCGCGCAGCCGACGAGCACCGGCTCGGGATGCAGCGTGACCCCGAAGCGGGACTGCACGCCGTCGCGCACCTCGCGGGCCAGCGCCAGCAGGTCGGCCGTCGAGGCCTCGCCACGGTTGGTCAGCGCCAGCGTGTGCTTGCCGGACAGCGCGACCCGCCCGCCCGGACCGGGGTGGCCGCGGCCGAACCCCGACCGCTCGATCAGCCACGCCGCGGACAGCTTGGTACGCCCCGGTCCCGCCGGGTACTGCGGCGCCGGCGCGTCGCGCCCGGCCCGCTGCAGCACCCGCGCGGCGTCGGCGGCGTCGAGCACCGGGTTGGTGAAGAACGAGCCGGCCGACCAGGTGTCGTGGTCCGCGGCGTCGAGCACCATGCCCTTGCCGCGGCGCAGCGCCAGCACCGCCTCCCGGACCACCGCGGCCGGAACCCGGGCACCCGGCTCGGCGTCCAGCGCGCGGGCCAGCTCGGCGTAGCGGATCGGCGCGGACAGCCCGTCGGAGCGCAGCGCGAGCCGTACCACGAGCACCACCGCCGTCTCGGCGCCCTTGAGCATGCTGGTGCGGTAGCCGAGTCCGAGGTGACCGGCGGGCACCGTGCGCGTCGCACCGCTGCGCCGGTCGTAGAGCTCGACGTCGAGCAGCAGGTCGGACAGCTCCACCCCGTAGGCGCCGACGTTCTGCACCGGCGTCGCGCCGACCGAGCCCGGGATGCCCGACAGGCACTCCAGGCCGCCGTAGCCCGCCTCCACGGTGCTGGCCACCACGGCGTCCCAGTCCTCGCCCGCGGCGGCGCGCAGCACCCCCGTGGCGTCGATCTCCACGCCACGGGTGGCCAGCCGGACCACAGTGCCGTCGAATCCGGCGTCGGCCACGACCAGGTTGGATCCCCCGGCCAGCAGCAGCAGCGGCTCGCCCACCACGTCGGCCGCCCGCACCGCGCGCACCACGTCCGCCGTGCTGGTGGCGTCGGTGAACCGCCGGGCCGGGCCGCCGAGGCGCAACGTGGTGAAGGGAGCCAGGTCGACGTCGGTGCGCGCCGTGCCGGTCGTGGCGGGAGTCGTCACGGGCGCCACGGTAGCCTCCGCGCCATGACCAGCCGCCTGGAGCTGCGCCACGCCTACCCCGAGCCGCCCGAGCGGATGGCCGAGGTGCTGGTGGATCCCGACTACCTGCAGGCCAAGCTGCGCGAGGTCGGCGGGTCCGGCGCAGAGCTGGTGTCGCGCACCGAGCGGAACGGCAAGGTCACCGTCGTGCTGCGCCAGTCGGTACCCACCGATTCGCTGCCCTCCTTCGTCCGGTCGCTGGCGCCGGTCGACCTGCGCATCGAGCGCACCGAGATCTGGGACGGCACCCGTGGCCGCACCCACGCGGTGATCGGCGGGGCGCCGGGGACCATTTCGGGGACGATGTCGCTGGACCCGGACGGCGCCGGCTCCGCACTGGGCGCCCGGATCGAGGCCGACGTCCCCGTCCCGCTGGTCGGCGGCAAGGTCGAGAAGGTCATCACCGACAACATCGGGAAGCTGATGCAGGTCGAGTACACCTTCACCCTGGACTGGCTGCGCGGACGCCCGGCCTGAGGTGCCGCTTGTACGGGTCGTGAATGATTTCGGTAGCTCCAGCTACCGAAATCATTCACGAGCCGTAGGGTGCGCTGCCGTGGAGCATCGCGACTACTGCACGCGGATCGGGCGCGAGGCTGGTCTGCTGCGGGCAACCGCACTGGCCGCGGGACCAGACGCGGCAGTGCCGACCTGCCCGGGGTGGACGGTGCAACGGCTGGTTTCGCACGTCGCGCGGGCGTACGGCATGGTGATCGGCGTCGTGCAGAGCGCCGACCCGTCCACCCCTCCGCCCAGGCCCGGCTGGCCTGCAGGCGATTTCGACGCCGTGCTGGCCGGCTACGACGAGCAGCTGGCGAGCCTGCTCGAGTTGCTGACCGGCACCGACCCGGCGACACCGGCATGGCACTTCTCCCCCACCGCGCCGAAGACCGTCGCGTTCTGGAGCAGGCGGATGGCCCACGAGACCACCGTGCACCGCATCGATGCCCAGGCGGCCACCGGCGAGGGAACCGGGGTGGACCCGGATTTCGCCGCCGACGGCGTGGACGAGGTGCTCACCCGGCTCATCCAGCGCCACACCGACGCGTGGGCGGTCGGCGAGCTGTCCGGCACGGTGCTGCACCACGCCGCCGACGCCGGGCGGGCCTGGACGACACGGCTGGTGGCCGGTCAGCTCCCGCAAACCGCCCCAGAGACCGTCGCCGAGCCCGACGCGTCGGTGGTCGGGCTGGCCGACGCGGTGTACCGGGCGTGCTGGGGCCGGCCGTCGCACGCCGTGGTCAGCGGGGATCCTGCACTGCTGCGGGCCGCCCGGGGCAGGTGAGCCGCGGGTTGGCAGACTCTCGCGGGTTGGCAGACTCTCGCGGCATGCCCGACCGGTGCTACGTGCTCACCCTCGGATGCCCGGACCGGACGGGCATCGTCGCCCGCATCGCCACGTTCCTGGCCGATGCGGGCGGGTGGATCATCGAGGCCGCCTACCACGCCGATCCCGACACCGGCTGGTTCTTCACCCGCCAGGTGGTGCGGGCCGACTCGTTACCGTTCGGGGTCGACGAGCTGCGCGCCCGCTTCGGGGCGATCGCGGTGGAACTCGGCGCGGCCAGCGACTGGCGGATCACCGACACTGGCGAACGCCCGCGTGTGGTCATCCTGGTCTCGCGGGAGAGCCACTGCCTCTACGACCTGCTCGGCCGGGTCGCCTCCGGCGAGCTCGACATGGACCTGCGCGCGGTGGTGGGCAACCACGCGGACCTCGCCCCGATCACACGGGCGCACGGTATCCCGTTCCACCACGTGCCGTTCCCCGCCGGCGCCGAGGGCAAGCAGACCGCGTTCGCGCAGCTGCGGCAGATCGTCGCCGCGCAGGACGTGGACGCGGTGGTGCTCGCGCGGTTCATGCAGGTGCTGCCGACCGAGCTGTGCGCGGCCTGGGCGGGCCGGGCGCTGAACATCCATCACAGCTTCCTGCCGTCCTTCGTCGGTGCCCGTCCCTACCACCAGGCGCACGACCGAGGGGTGAAGCTGGTCGGGGCGACCTGCCACTACGTGACCGCCGAGCTCGATGCCGGCCCGATCATCGAGCAGGACGTCATCAGGGTGGATCACGGCGACCTCGTCGCCGACATGGTCCGCAAGGGCCGCGACATCGAGAAGGTCGTGCTCGCCCGCGGGCTGCGCTGGCACCTGGAGGACCGGGTACTCGTACACGGCCGCCGCACCGTCGTCTTCCGCTGACGGCCGTTCCGCCCACCCACCGCCGCCCCACCGATGCGGTGAAGGGCACTTTCACTGCGTCCGACGCAGTGAAAG
>JBOHGT010000065.1:0-4264 GCA_050700385.1 Pseudonocardiaceae bacterium
GGCTCAGCAGCGGCAGCACCGCGCCCTGCCGGGCCACCGGCAGGGCGGCCCTCGGCACCGCGACCGGCACCCCGGCAGCCAGCAGCGCGCGACGCAGCACCGGCAGCGACGCAGCGGTGGAGCGGACCAGCACCGCCATGTCGGCCCACGCCACCCCGTCCAGCAGGTGGGCGCGCCGCAGCCGGTCGGCCACCCAGGCCGCCTCGATGGCGGCCGAGCGGAACACCTCCACCCGGATCTGCCCGCCCGCCGCCGTCGACCCGCCCGGCTCCCGGGACGGTCCGGGTAGCCGCGACGCCAACCGGCTCACCGCCGCGCGCACCTCCGGGGCCATCCGGTGGTCGGTGCGCAGCGTCACCACGGGCGAGTCACCGGTGGTGAGCAGAGCGGGGTCCGCGCCGCGGAAGGAGAACACGGTCTGGTCGGGGTCGCCGAGTGCCAGCAGCTCGTCGGCATCGGCGCCGAGGGTGCGCACCAGCTGCGCCTGCTGCGGGTCGAGGTGCTGGGCGTCGTCGACGACGAGGTGGCGCACCCGGTCGCGCTCCCGGCGCAGCACCTCGGCGTCGGTGTCGAGCACCAGCCGCGCGGCGGACACCAGCTCGGCGGCGTCCAGCGCGGGGGCGCTACCCTGCGGTGGGCCGGTGTCCGCCGAGCCGCGCAGCAGCGTGACCTGCTGGTAGCTGCGGAAGAAGCGGCCCGCGGCCACCCACTCGTCGCAGTGGTGCTCGCGGCCCAGCGCGATGAGGTCGTCCGGGCGCAGGCCGCGCTCGGCGGCACGCAGCAGCAGGTCGCGCAGCTCGGTGGCGAAGGCGGGCAGTCGCAGCGCCGGCCGCAGCCGGGCCGGCCAACCGCCCTCCCCGGTCTCGGCGTCGCCGGCGAGTAGGTCGCGGACCACGACGTCCTGCTCGGGGCCGGACAGCAACCGCGGCGGGGGCAGCCCGTGCAGCGAGGCCTGCAGCCGCAGCACCGCGAAGGCGTAGGAGTGCACGGTGCGCACCAGCGGCTCACGCACGGTGCGCCGCTCACCGCCGGTGGCGAGCAGCTCGGTGATGCGTTCCCGCAGCTGCGCGGCGGCCCCGCGGCTGGCGGTGAGCACGAGCACCTGTTCGGGGTCTACCCCCCGGTGGACGATCCGATCGGCGACGGCGTGCGCGACCAGGGTGGTCTTGCCGGTGCCGGGACCGCCGATCACCCGCAGCGGTCCCCCGGTGTGCGCCAGCACCCGCGACGCCGCGGGGTCGGCGTCGGGCCGCACGGAGCAGTTTGCGGGGGCCGGGCGGCGGACCAGGACGGGCACGGCGCGCATGCAATCACGCCGCACCGGCCGTGGCGGGCAGCCACGCCGTACCGACGCTGTTCCGTTTCGGGTGAGCACGCGAGACGGGCTACTGTTGCGTTCTCACGCCAATGATGCAAACCCACGAGGTCGCCCAAGCGACCGCGCCGGACTGCCGCATCGTCTACGTCGACAACGACCCCCTGGTCCTGGCGCACGCGCGCGCCCTGCTCACCAGCAGCCCGGAAGGTGTCACCGACTACATCGACGCCGACCTGCGCGACACCTGCACCATCGTGCGGGAGGCCGCCCGGACGCTGGACTTCACCCGGCCCATGGCGCTGATGCTGCTGGGAGTTGTGAACTTCGTCACGAACACCGACGAGGCACACGCGATCGTCAACCGGCTCATGGACGCGCTATCACCTGGCAGCTACCTGGCGCTGTCCCACCCCACCGAAGAAGTCCACTGCGAGGAGGCGGCAGAGGCCATCCGGCTCTGGAACGAGCACGCCACACCCCCGATAGTGGCCCGCAGCCGCCAGGAGCTGACTCGTTTCTTCGACCACATGGAGCTGCTGGAGCCCGGGGTGGTCTCGTGTTCGCTATGGCGGCCCGACCCCAGCGACGTTGGTGTCCCCGGCGAAGTGTCCCAGTTCGCCGGTGTCGGGCGAAAGCTAGCTCGCTGACTGTGAGACCGTCGCGAGCACTGCCGGTCCGCACGACGAAGGGTGGAAAGCTCACATGCGCGGAACCTTCGCGCTCCTGGGGGTTCTCGGACTCCTCGTCGCGGCCTGCGGGTCACCGACCGGCCAACCGGCGCTTCCCGGCTTCGCACCGGCGTCGGCCGGTCCCGTCTCCGCACCGGCTCCGCCGCCCAGCACTGCGCCTGCCACGCCTGCCGCGCCGACCTGTGCGTCCATCGCCGCCGCGCTGCCGATGCGCGCCCGGCTCGCGCAGCTGCTGATGGTCGGCGTGGACCCGACCGGACCGGCCGACGCGATCGGGACCGTCAGCAGCGAGCAGGTCGGTGGCATCTTCATCGGCGGCACCGCCACCGGGCTGCTCACCGGTGACGCGCTCGGTGCCGTACGGGCGCAGGCCGGGCTGCCGGTCGCCGTGGCCGTCGACGACGAGGGCGGGCGGGTGCAGCGGATCGACGAGCTCGACGGCCACCTGCCCAGCGCGGCCACCATGGCGGCGACGATGACCCCGGAACAGGTGCGCGAGCAGGCCTTCGAGCGGGGTCTGGCATTGCGGGCCCGCGGGGTGACCATCGACCTCGCGCCGTCCGTCGACGTCGGATCCACCTCCCCCGCGATCGGCGACCGGTCCTTCGGCGCCGACGCCGCCACCGTCACCCGGTACGCCGGGGCGTTCGCCGCCGGGCTGCGCGACGCCGGGGTGCTGCCGGTGCTCAAGCACTTCCCGGGCCACGGGCGCGCCGACGGGGACTCACACCAGGGTCTGGTCACCACCCCACCGCTGGCCGAGCTGCAGGGTAGCGACCTGCTGCCCTACCACGAGCTGCTCGGCGACGGCCCCGCCGCGGTGATGCTCGGGCATCTCGACGTGCCCGGCCTGACCGGCGGCGAGCCCGCCACGCTGGACCCCAGCGCCTACCGGTTGCTGCGTGAGGAATTCGGCTTCACCGGCCTGGTGATCACCGATGACCTGGGCGCGATGCGCGCGGTCTCCGACGCCTACCAGCTACCCGAGGCGGTGCTGCGCGCGCTGCTGGCCGGTGCCGACGTCGCGCTGTCGACGTCGGTCGGCGGGACCGGCGCGGTGCTCGACCGGCTGGAGCGGGCCGTCGCCGGCGGCGAGCTGCCCGAATCGCGGGTGACTGACTCGGCCGCTCGGGTGCTCGCGGCCAAGAGGGTCTGCCACGGCTGACCACGATGGACGAGCAGACCCTGGAACGGGTGCGCGAGGTGGTCGCGGCGATCCCGCCCGGGGCCGTGCTGGCCTACGGTGACGTCGCCGCCCGCGCCGGGCTGCCGCGCCGCGCCCGGCTGGTCGGCCGGATCCTCGCCGAGGACGGCCACGACCTGCCCTGGCACCGGGTACTGCGCGCCGACGGGACGCCCGCACCGCACCTGGCTGCCGAGCAGCTCGCCCGGCTGCGCGCCGAGGGCGTGCTCGCCGACGGCGGCCGCGTCCCGATGCGCCGCTACCGGGCCCGCGACGCCCTCCCCCCGATGCCGTGAAGGGGGCGCCTGGGGCGCCCGCACCCCTGCAAGTCGAACCGCGTGGAGGCGCAGAATACGTGGCATGGACACCGTTCCCGCGGACGGGGCGGCTACCCGGTCGCCCGATCGTGCGCGAGCCCTGCCCCGGCCAGTCCCGGGCCGGGCGCGCACCCGGTGGACCGTGGTCGCGGCGGCCGCCCTCATCGCCCCACTGGCCGCCCAGATCCCGTCGCTGACCTGGCCGGCCACCGCCGCCACGCTCGTGGTCGGCACCGGCGTGGTGTTCGCGGTCGCGCGCAGCTGGCCGGCCCGAACCACCCCGTCCCGGCCACTCACCCTCCGCCGAGCGGCGCCATGGTTCGCGCTCGCCGCGGTGTTCACCGCGCTCGAGCTCGCCACGCTGCTGACCGGGTCGCACCCCGGATTCCCCACGGTCAGCGCACTGATGGGCCCGCTGTTCGTCGACACCGGACCCCGGATGATCGGTTGGTTCGCCTGGCTCACCACCGGCTACTGGCTGCTGCAGCGATGAGCGGACGCGAGGTCACCATCGCGGCCTACGTCGCGATCCTCCTCATCGCAGTCGCGATCGACCTGGCTGCCCGCGCCGGGGCTCGGGTGCCCTCCTTCGGTGAGGTGGTGACGCTGGTGTCGAGGAGCTGGGTGGTCCGGTTCGCGCTACTCGCCCTGTGGTGGTGGCTCGGCTGGCACTTCCTGGCCCGCAGTGGCCCGGCCCCGGTCTGATGTCCCCCAGAGGCCGTGAAGGGCACTTTCACTGCGTCGGACGCAGTGAAAG
>JBOHGT010000066.1:0-9238 GCA_050700385.1 Pseudonocardiaceae bacterium
GCCCCGGCCCCGGCCCCGGCTCGCCAGGTCGGCAGCGGGCGCGGCGGGATCACGGCGAGCCTCGGCGGCCAGCGCCGCTTCGATCCGGGTGGCGACGTCGCCGGGCATCCGTGGCGCGGGCAGCGCGGCGAGCTCCGCCACCGTGGCGTCCAGCGCGGCGAGCACGGCGCGGGCGTCGGGGTCGTCCTGTACCCGCCGGCGCAGCTCGGCGGCATCTCGCTCGTCCAGTGCGCCGGCGTGCAGGTCGGCCAGCAACTCCCGCTCGGGCCGGCCGGGCGAGCGCCCCGCGGTGTCGGTCATCACCCCTCCCCTCGATGGCGCCGTGCGGTCATGACGTCAGGTGGGACGTTCGCAATCGCATCGGGGTTCCGCAGATGCCCGAGCAAAATGGCGAGCTTCACCCGGGCCCGCGCGCATCGGCTCTTCACGGTGCCCTCCGCGACCCCGAGCAGCTCGGCTGTCTCGGCCACGCTGTAGCCCTGCACGTCGACCAGCACCACCGCGGCGCGCTGGTCGGGCGGTAGTTCGGCGAGGGCATCGGCAACGGCCAGCCGGGTCTCCCGATCGGCGATCGCGTCACGGGGCGCCGCGGGCTCGCCGGGGCCCTCCTCGGGCAGCGGGGCGGTGGCGCGGGCCTGCCTGCGACGCATCCGGTCCAGGCATGCGTTGACGACGATGCGGTGCAGCCACGTGCTCACCTGCGACTGGCCACGGAAGGAGCCGGCAGCGCGGAACGCCGAGATGAACGCATCCTGCAGCGCATCGGCGGCCTCGTCGGGATCCCGCAGCGTGCGCAGCGCCACCGCCCACATCCGGTCGCGGTGCCGGCGGACCAGCTCGGAGAACGCGTGCGGGTCACCGCTCGCATGCGCTGCGACCAGGTCACCGTCCGACGCCGGCGAGCTGGTCGAGCCGGTGGCGATCACGGCGGGCAGGATAGCTGTCTACGCGCTCACTGCGCGCGCAGCGCGGTGACTTCGGAGAGCTCGGACTGGTTGCCGCCCTCCACCTCGGCCAGCGTGGTGATCCAGACCAGCAGGTACCGGGTCGGGGGCGCGGCCTGCAGGCCGACCTCGGTCCGCCCGGTGCCGAGCGTCGCGGTGCCGAGCATCGTCGTCTCGTCCAGATCCGGATCATTGGAGGGCGCGGAGCGCACCTCGACCACGGTGCCCTTGCTGGGCGAGTCGATGGTCAGCGCCGCCAGCGACACCGGTCGTTCGAAGGTGAGCATCACGCCCAGCCCCGGCTTGTAGTCGGGGAAGGGCTCCTGGTAGCTGTCGGTGGACCATCCCGTCGACGGGTCACCGTCGACCAGCAGGTCGACATCCCCGGAGTTGTCGGCGTCCCCGACGTCGGAGATGTCGTAGACCTCCAGCCTGTCCACCGGCACCGGCCCGGCCGCTGGCGGACCGGCCGCCGGCGGCGCGGCCGGTTCGGGGGCATCCCCCGGCTGCCCGTCCACGACCACCGGGGGCGGGCCTTCGTCGCCACCGACGGTGAACACCGAGGCGAGCGAGAAGCCGAGCCACCCGATGATCAGCAGGATGGCGGCGACGAGCACCGCCACGCCGATGCCCAGCTTCCTGCGCCGCTCCGGGGACGGCGGCGGGTCCTCGTCCGGGCCGTGCCACACCGAGGCACGGTCGGTCACCGGGGCCAGCAGCTCGGTCTGCTCCGAGCCGCTGGCGCTGCGCTCGAGCACCCGCTGCACCGCCGCGCCGGTGTGCACGCCACCGGTGCCGGAGCCGGCGAGGCTGCGCACCGCCAGTGTGGAGAGGTCCAGCGGGACCGACGGCCGCAGCGACCGCGGGCTGACCAGCGTTCCATCGGGGCCCCGCGGGGCAACGGGCAGCGCGCTCGGCCCGCCTTCGAGCGTCCACCGACCGGTGAGCAGCAGGTACAGTGCAGCACCCAGGCCGCGCACGTCGTCGCGGGAGCCGGTCTCGGCGGGTGGTCCGGGGAAGGCGAGGCGCGCCTGACCCTCGGGGGTCACCCGGATCCGTTCCGGATGGTCGCACCCCAGCACCAAGCCGGCGCGGTGCGCGTCGTCGACCGCACCGGCCAGCGGGACGAGCATCGCGGCGGCCACCGGGGGCGGTGGCAGGCCGTCGTGAACCACCTCGACGAGGTCGCGGCCGTGAGTCCACTCGGCGACGACCGCGGCGACCGTCAGGCCCTGCCCCGGTTCGGGCTCGAGGACGTCGAGCACCCGGGCGGCGCCCGCGGTCTCCAGCCGTGCACTGCGCAGCGCCCGCTGCACGGCCGCACGGATCCTCGCGACGGTCCCGGAGTCGCCGGGGTCGGCGGTGAACAGGGTGAGTGCCACGTCGCGCTCGAGCACCGAGTCGCGGCCCCGCCAGAGCCGCGCGCCGCAGCGATCGTCGCGCCCGGCCTCGGCCAGCAGGCGGTAACGGCCCCGGCCCAGCACCGCCCCCGGTGACGGCCAGGCAGCCGCGGCACCGGGAGCCGTACCCGGTCCCGTCGACTCCGCGCTCACCGGCAGGTCACCCTCTCGCCCACGTTGCCGTGTACGCAGCCCCGCCCCCGACGCGGCACCACGCAGAATCAGACCCAGGATACGGGAACGACGTCAATGTCGGCGGGTGAATCGGGCAAGCCGTGCTGTCAGCGGCCCGATCAGTGGACGCAGCGCCGCGGCCAGCTCCTCGGTGCGCAGCGCCAGCAGCACACCGCCCATCACCAACCCGACCGCGGCGGTGCTGGCCATCAGGTCCAGCCACGCGCCGGCCACCCCGTCGAACCCGACCAGCGATCGGATGCCGAGCACGGCGCCCACCGCGGGGACGGCAGCGAGCACTGTCTTGCCCACGGTGACCAGCACCCGGACGGTCTGCACCCGGCCAAGCCGGACCCGCAGCCACACCTGCCCCACCACGGCGCCGACCACGAAGCTCAGCGAGTTGACGAATGTCAGGCCGAGCACCACCGACCGGTCGTCGAGCACCACGGGGCAGGCCAGCAGCAGCGGCACCTTCACCGCGGTCATCACCAGCATGATCACCGTGGGGGTGCGGGCGTCGGTCATGGCGTAGAACACCCGCAGCTGCAGCATCGTCACCGCGAAGGGCAGCAGCCCGAACGCGGAGACGGCCAGCGCGAGCCCGAGCCGGCGCGCGTCGGTGGCGCCCGCCTCGCCGAAGGAGAACAGCGCGATACCGATGCTGCTGCCCGCGACCGACAGCAGCACCGCGATCGGCATCAGCAGCACCGCGGAGTACCGGCTTCCGAGTGAGAGGTTCGCCACAACGCCCGCGGTGTCCCCGTCGGCCGCGGCGCGGCTCATCCGGGGCATGATCGCCGTGAGCAGCGAGACGCCGAGCACGCCGTAGGGCAGTTGGAACAGCAGCCAGGCGTAGGCGTAGATCGAGATCCCGCCGGGGTCGCCCTGCGCGGCGGCCCGGTTGGTCACGATGTAGCCGACCTGGCTGATGAGCACGTAGCCCACCACCCAGACCACCAGGCGGCCGGCCTGGGTCAGGCGTGCGCCGTCGTTCTCGAACTCCTTCCAGCCCCAGCGCCACCGCCAGCGGAACCCGACCCGGCGCAGCGCGGGCAGCAGCACCACGGCCTGCGCGGCGATGCCCAGCGTGGTTCCGATCCCGAGCACCAGCAGCTTGGCGTCGCCCATCCGCACCGGGTCGAGGCTGATCTCGCCTGGCAGCAGCCAGTACACCCCGAGGGTGGCGATCACCACGACGTTGTTGAGCACCGGCGCCCAGGCGTGGGGCGCGAACACGTCGCGCGTCTGCAGGATGGCGCCGAACAGCGCGCCCAGGCCGTAGAAGATGATCTGCGGCAGCAGCAGGTAGGCGAACGCGGTGGCCAGCGCCGGGTTCGCCGCGTCGCCGTCGCCCAGGTAGAGCCTGGCGAGCAGCGGCGCGGCGGCCACCACGAGCACCGTCGCGGTGCCCAGCAGCACCGCGGCCATCGTGACCAGCCGCTGGGTGTATGCCAGCCCGCCGTCGGCGTCGCGCGTCGCGCGCACCAGCAGCGGCACTATGACGCTGGTCAGCACCCCGCCGAGCAACAGCTCGTAGACGACGTTGGGCAGCGTGTTGGCCACCGTGTAGGAGTCGTTGAGCACCCCGAAGCCGACGACGTAGGCGAGCAGCAGCTTGCTGGCGAACCCGCTGATGCGGCTGACCATGGTCGCGACCGCCATCGAGCTCGTCGCGCCTGCCAGCGAGACGGCGCGACGCCGCCCCGTGGTCATACCCTCGACGATGGTCGGGCCTCCTCCCCGAGCTGCCGCGCCGTCCTGATCCGGCGGACGATGCGCCGGCCCGCCAGCAGCACGAGCACCGCGCCCGCGCCTGCGGTCAGCGCCACGGTGACGGTGCCGAAGGCCGTGGACCGCAGGTGCAGGGTGCTCGGCTGCCCGAGCGGCGTGCCACCCGGGGTGGCCAGCCGGGCGTCGACACTGAACTGGCCGGCCCTGGTGACCTCGGCAGGGATGACGAACTGGCGGCTGCTGCGCGCCGGTACCTGCTGCACCCCGACGACTCCCGTGCGCAGGCCGGGGGCCTCGTCGAGGGTCAGCCTGACGGCCACGCTCACCGGCAGGTCGTTGCTCACCGTCACCAGCAGCGGGGAGTCGGAGGAGGCCAGCGTGTACGAGCCGGGCGGCGGGACGATCCGCACCGCGCGGCGCAGCGTGGCGAGCTGCTCGGTCACGTCACGCACCTCCTCCGCCGATCGCGCCGGCTGGCCACGCCACGCGGTGGACACCCCGCGCAGCAACGCGAGGCGCACCGGGTCGAGCAGGGCGGCGGGCTCGAGGTTGGCCGTCGCGTCGCGCTCGGTGGCCACCTGCAGGTCGCGCAGCACGTTGCGGTCGGCCGTCACCGCGGCGGTGACCGCGGGCGGCACCTCGGCCTCGGAGTCCTGGACGGGATAGTCGAGCGCGACCGGCGGTCCGGCGGTTGGCGTCTCGACCATGCCCGCCAGGCTGCTGGGGACGAGGAACCCGCCCGTGACGAGTTGTTCGGCGAGGCGCAGCAGCGCGATCGCCTCCTCGCCGTTGGCCTGCCACCGCCGCGGTGGCACCAGCAGAACCGGGCGCCCGTCGGCACTCAGCGCCCGGTAGCTCAGCGCGCCGAGGGCGTCCTGGGCGGCCAGCGCCGCCGCCGTGCCGGTCGGCACCAGCGCGGTGGTCAGCAGCGGGTCGGCCAGCAGGCCCTGCGGGGCGGTGCCCGGCGCCGCCGCCGTCAGCGCCACGGTGCTGGCCGGCTGCGGCGGTTCGCGGAGCCCGCGCGGTTGCAGCAGCAGCGCCCGGTTCCCCAGGGCCGCGAGATCGGCCAGGGTGCGCTCGTCGAGCACGCCGTCGGCAGGCCAGGCCAGGCCGGTCAGCGGTTGCACGCCGAGCAGGTCGGCGACGAGCTGTGCCCCGCTGCTGGTGGCCAGCGCCTCCAGGTCGGTAAGGCCGGCACGGGACAGCGCCACCATGTCGGGGTCGCCGTAGGGCAACGGCAGCACGCAACGCCCGGCGACCGCGGCCCGCAGCCGGTCCAGCCAGCGCTGGGCGTCTGCCGCGCCGGTGCCGTCGACCACGGCGGTGGGCGTCGCGACCCGGTACCCACGGCTCATCCCGTCCACGGTGTCCAGCAGCGCGGGGTCGATCGCCACGCACAGCCCACCCGCCAGCGGCGAGCCCGGCGGCACGACCCGCTCGAGGCCGCCGAGCAACCCGTCGAGCCGGCCGCCGGGGACGAGCTGCTCGGCGATCGGGTCGGTGCCCTGCACAGGGCTCTGCAGCAGCGGGGGCTGCCCGGGACCCGCCTGGAGCAGTACCGGCTCGGCTGCCAGCGGCCACACCACGGTGAGCGGGGCGGGCGCCGGGGGCTGCGGGGTGGGCACGGGCGGCGCTGCCGGGGTCGCGGGCGTCCCGAGCACCGGCAACAGCATCGGGACGGTGGCCAGCCGGGACGTGTCGCCGAAGTCCGGGGTGCCGTTGAGGTTGACCAGCAGCGGGTACACGCCGGGCTCGGTGATCTGCAGCGCCTGCAGCTCGGGCCCGGTGCCCAGCGGCACGGTGATCCGGAACGGGGCACTCTGGCCGGGCTGCAGATCTCTGCCCAGCGGGGTGAACTCGGTGATGTGGGGCGCGTCCGGGATGCCCTCGAGGGCGGCGCGGGCGGTGTCGTCGCCGGACAGCGGCTCGTCGCGCTGCACCCGCACCATGAGGTCGGAGATCTGCCGGTCACCGGTGTTGACCACGCGGCCGCTGACGGTGAGGACGGCGGGACCGGTCGCGGTGACCACCCGGGGGGTGAGCGTCTGGACGTCGAGCCGGGCCAGCGACTGCGTGCCCTGCTGGGCGTGCGCTGTGGCCGGTGCCGCCAGAGCCGGTGCTGCCAGAGCCGGTGCTGCCAGAGCCGGTGCTGCCAGCCAGACCAGCAGCACCACGAGCAGGGTGGCCCGCAGCGCCCTCATGCCGGTTCCGAGAGCAGCCCGTCGGCGCGGCGGGCCAGCCGGCGCTCGTCGGCGTAGGCCAGCCGGGCCTCCAGATCGGCCAGCGGCACCCACGCCACCTCGGTGACCTCGACATCGGCGTCGGAGAGCGTGCCGCCGACCGCGCGCATGAGGAAATGGTGCACGGTCTTGTGGATCCGCCGGTCCTCGGCGACGAACCAGTAGTCGATCTTACCCAGGCTGGCGATCACCTGGCCGTCGATGCCGGTCTCCTCGGCGACCTCGCGGACCGCCGCCTGCTCGGCCGTCTCACCCTCCTCGATGTGACCCTTGGGCAGCGACCACAGCAGCCGCCCGCGCCGATCGACGCGTCCGATCAGCGCGGCGCGACCGGTGACCGTGTCCACGACGAGACCGCCCGCGGAGGTCTCGTCGACGGTGCGCATCCGCCGCTGGCGTCGCCTGCCGCCCGAGCGGGAACGCTCGGAGCGGCGCGAGCCGGAGGGCGGGGGCATGACCGCGATAATATCGGCGGCCGCGGTCTGGCCCGTTTGCGCTGCCGATTTAGGGTTGCGCATGGCGCAACGCTGCTGGTCAACGGTGTGGTTCCCGGCCGGACCGTGGGGTGACGACGGTCCGGCCGGGGCCGACCGGCCCGCCGGGAGTGCTCACCGACAGCCGGCCGGGGCTCATCACCGCAGCAGGTTCACCGCGCGCCGCGGCCGCCCGCCATCCCTCGGTGTGCTCGGTCATGGCAGCTCGAACAGCTCGCCGAGCACGTCTTCGCAGCGGCCGTGTCGCTGCCAGACCGCCCGGGATTCCGAGGGCAGCTCGGTGGGGCAGGATCAGCCGGTCGTCGTTGCTCCGGTGGCGCATGGCGAGTGTCTGGTCTTCACCGGAGATCGCGACGGAATCCGTCCACTGCGGGCCGACGCGAACGTACACCACGGCTTCCAGCCTGCCGTGGGCATCGTGGATCAGGTCGTGGCGCCAGCCGTTCCACGCGGACAGCTTGCGCAGCAGCGGCGTCGCCGGGTACCGGCCACTCACCGGGCACCGCCCCGGTGCCGACCCCGCCGGGTGGGGCGCCGGTGCCGCCCGCCGCGTAGCGGAACGCCCACCGCAGCGAGGCAGCCGGCACAGTCCGGGCCGGGCGGGCAGACCATCGGCGCGGAGGGCACCCTGCGCCCGCACAGCGCGGTGTAGCGGCCACTGCGCTCGACCAGCCCGGCGGTGTAGGCGTCATCGGCGACCCGGTGGCAGCGCCCGTCGGTGGCGCTGGTGACCGGCATCGTCCGCGCCACGGCCGAGGTGCTCACCGCGCGCCCGCCCCGCGACGAGGGCAGCAGCGAGACCCGCGGAGCGCGAAGCGCCGGTCGGCGAGCAGCACCACCGCGGCCAAGGCTGTCATGTAGGCGGGCACGACCAGCGCGAGGGCCAGCTCGGCGAGCACATCGAGGATCACCCCGCAGACCGTGCTGCGGGTCACAACCGGGGTTGTCACCTGACGGGCGACGCTCCCCCGATCGGGCTAGTTACAGCAGCCCGGCCCGCGACGCCAGCCCCCGCAGGTCCCGGCCGACCGCGTCGGCCCGGGACCGCTGGACCAGCCCGGCGATCGCCTCCCGGGCCAATGGGTTGCGGTATACCCGCACGGGGAAGAGCTCCTCGGCCGTCAGGAACGCCCGCACGGCGTCATCGCGGCGGTCCCGCAGCCGAGCAGCGGCCCGCCCGAAGTCCATCCAGTAGGACGTCTGGCGGCTCACGAACGGGTGCCGCTCAGGCCTCACTCCCCGGGCGATGCTCACCGCCCGGTCGGGCTCGCCGGCTTCCAGCGCCTGCGACATCCGGTACATCCCCACGTTCGTCGGTCCGAACCCGAACCCGAGCGGCTTGACCTCGCAGATCTCGCCGAACCGCCGCGCCAGTTCAGCGGCAGCCTCCATCGGAGCGACCACGTCACCGGGCCGGTTGTCGGTCGCGGCGACCACCGCGTGCATCATCGTGAGCCCGCCCACCAGGTCAGCGGTCTCCGATGTCGTCGGGGGAAGCGTGATCGAGTCCAGCTCCGCCTGCGCCAGATCGTGCATGCTGCCGAACAGCAGCGCCCACACGGTGCCGAAGGCGGCCACACCCAAGGTGGTGTCCTCCCCGTGCTCCCGGGCCATCTTCCGCGCCAGCGCGGCGGCCTCGCGCCGCAGGTCGACGGGCGCCCCCGCGTCTTGAAGCCACATATAGGTCAGTTTCACGTGCAGCGTGGCGGCCAGCGGAAGCAGGCCGGCCACGTCCCGGCCAGCGGCCAGGGTGGTATGCAGGTCGCGGATTAGGCCGGGCAGGTCGCTGGCGACCTCGGGGAACCGGCACCGGTGCCGCGCCTCCTGTAGCCGGGTCACCCTGTCGCGCAGCACGTTGGCCGGGAGCACCAGCCCGCCCGGCCGGCCGAGGTCGACCGCGACCAGCGCCCGGCGCACCGCCTCGATAGCCGAGTCGGTGTGCCCGTTGCCGGGCGCCGGTATCGGGATCTTCGTCAGCTCCGACGGGGCGATCTCCAGCGCGCCCGCCAGCGCCCTGATCAGCCTCAGGCTGTCCAGCGTCCGCTCGCCGCGTTCGAGCGCCGACAGGTAACCCTTGCTAATGGCTGCCCGGTCGGCGACCACCTGCTGCGTCTTACGACGCGCCAAGCGGATGCGGCGCAGCCGCCGGCCCATGGTCACCGCGTCCCCGATGTCCTCGACGTCCATGTGTGGATCACTCCTTCTTCACCGGAGTTGCCCCCTCACCGGCCCGGTGAGATCGGCGACCACCC
>JBOHGT010000067.1:0-7788 GCA_050700385.1 Pseudonocardiaceae bacterium
CTTTCACTGCATCGGATGCAGTGAAAGTGCCCTTCACCGCACGCTACGGGCGTCGGGAGACCACGACCGCAGTAGCGGCTACTTCGCGCAGAGCTCGACGAGGTGAGCGACGGCGCCGTCGACGCCGACCTCGGTGCGTTCCCCCGTCGCACGGTCCTTGACCTCGACGACGCCGCTGGCGAGTCCGCGGCCGATCACCAGGATGGTGGGCACGCCGATCAACTCCGCGTCGGCGAACTTCACCCCGGGGGTGGACGACCGGTCGTCGAGGACCACCCGCACCCCGGCATCGTCCAGTTCGGTCGCGAGCCGCTCGCCGGTGGCGCGGACCGTCTCGTCCTTGCCGGCGATCACCACGTGCACGTCGGCCGGCGCTACCCTCCGTGGCCAGACCAGACCGAGCTCGTCGTGGGACTGCTCGGCGATGGCGCCGACAAGCCGGGACACACCGATGCCGTAGGAGCCCATGGTGATCCGGATCGGCTTGCTGTCCGGGCCCAGGGCGTCGAGCGAGAACGCGTCGGTGTACTTGCGGCCGAGCTGGAAGATATGGCCGATCTCGATGCCGCGGGCGGCGACCAGCCTGCCGCCGTCCGGGGATTCGTCGCCCTCGCGGACCTCGGCGGCTTCGATCGTGCCGTCCGGGATGAAGTCCCGCCCGGACACCAGGTCGACGACGTGGTGGTCGGCCTCGTCGGCGCCGGTGACCCACGCGGTGCCGCGCACGATCCGCGGGTCCACGAGGTAGCGCACCCCGTTAGCCGCAAGCGCACGTGGTCCGATGTAGCCCTTGACGAGGAACGGGTGGGCGGCGAAGTCGGCCTCGTCGAGCAGCGCCACATCGGCGGGGGCCAGCGCAGCCTCCAGCCGTTTGGGGTCGACATCGCGGTCCCCGGGCACGCCGACGCCGAGCAGCTCCCAGCCCGTCGCGCCAGGTCGCCGCGTCTTGACCATGACGTTCTTCAACGTGTCGGCGGCGGTGAAGCTGCGGCACAGGCCCGCCGTGTTGAGGAAGGCGACGAGCGTCTCGATGGTCGGTGTGTCCGGAGTGTGGTGCACGACCGCGTCCGGCTTGCCTTCGACAGGCTGCTCAGGGGGGGCCGGGGTGGTGACGGCCTCGACGTTGGCGGCGTAACCGGACTCCGGGCACCGTACGAAGGTGTCGTCGCCGGTGCCGGACTCGGCGAGGAACTCCTCCGACGCCGAACCGCCCATCGCGCCGGACATCGCCGACACGATGGCGTAGCGCAGCCCGAGCCGGTCGAAGATGCGGACGTAGGCCTTGCGGTGCAACTGGTAGGACTCGACCAGACCCTCGTCCGACAGGTCGAAAGAGTAGGAGTCCTTCATGAGGAACTCCCGGCCGCGCAGGATCCCCGCGCGAGGACGCTCCTCGTCCCGGTACTTGGTCTGGATCTGGTAGAGGATGACCGGGTAGTCCTTGTAGGAGCTGAACTCGCCCTTCACGGTCAGCGCGAACAGCTCCTCGTGGGTGGGGCCGAGCAGGTAGTCGGCCTTCCTGCGATCCTGCAGCCGGAACAGGTTGTCGCCGTACTCCGTCCAGCGTCCGGTGGCCTCGTAGGGCTCACGGGGCAGCAGCGCCGGGAACTGGATCTCCTGCGCGCCGATCGCGTCCATCTCCTCGCGCACCACGGCCTCGATGTTGCGCAGCACCCGAAGCCCCAGCGGCAGCCAGGAATAGACCCCCGGGGCGACGCGGCGGACGTAGCCGGCACGCACCAGGAGCCTGTGGCTGGGCACCTCGGCGTCCGCCGGGTCCTCGCGCAGAGTGCGTAGGAACAGCGTCGACAGCCTGGTGATCACGTCTGGGGTGCTCCTCGACATCGCGGGACGGTCGGGCCCGCAGCGTATCGGGACCCGGTGTTGCCGGTGCAGCGCATTACCGTTCCGCCCACCGAGAAACCAGTTGTGCCGCCAGCACGGCACGGCCGAGGATCGACCGCATCGGTGCCCGGCCTGCCGGGCGGAGCGGGAGGAGGTGGACGGACATGGCTGCCCCCTGCGTGCGGAACGTCCCCACCCCGCACCCCCGCCGCCCGGCCGGCTGAGCCGCGTCCCGGGTGGCGGTCCACCCGAGGAGACCTCACCGTGCCCGAGCACGAGTTCGTTCCCACCCGCCGCCGGCGCCGCTTCGACGACGAGGACACGCCACCCGCCCGGCAACGCCGCACCCCATCCCCGCCCGACGATGACGGTCCCGAACACGGCGACCGGTGGTCCACCTGGGACGCCGGCGAGCGCGGGCCCGCGCCACGCCCGCCCTGGCTCGTCACCGAGCTGGCCGCGATCGACACCGACCTCGGCGTGCTCAAGACCGGCAAGGAGGCCGACGTCCACCTGCTGGAGCGCGCCGTCCCCGGCGGGCGGTCCTGCCTGCTGGCCGCCAAGCGGTACAGGTCGGCCGACCACCGGATGTTCCACCGCGACGCCGCCTACACCGAGGGCCGCCGGGTGCGCCGGTCCCGGGAGACCCGGGCGATGGCCCGTCGCACCACATTCGGCCGCGACCTGCTCGCTGGTCAGTGGGCGGCTGCGGAGTTCGCGGCCCTGGTCCGGCTGTGGCGGCTCGGCGCCCCGGTGCCCTACCCGGTGCAGCTGGTCGGCACCGAGGTGCTGCTGGAGTACCTCGCCGAGCCTGACGGCGAGGCTGCGCCCCGGCTGGCCCAGCTGCGACCCGATCCCGATGCGCTGCGTGCGCTGTGGCACGAGCTGGTGGACGCGCTGCTGCTGCTCGCCGGCGAGGGGCTCGCGCACGGCGACCTTTCGCCGTTCAACCTGCTGGTGCACCGCGGCCGCCTGGTGCTCATCGACCTGCCGCAGGTGGTGGACGTGGTGGCCAACCCGCAGGGCCCGGCGTTCCTGTCCCGCGACGTGCACACGGTGACGGCCTGGTTCGCCGCGCGCGGGCTCCCACCCGAGGTGGCCGACGCCGGCGCACTCGAGGAGCTGCTGCTCGCCGAGGCAGGCCTGCTCCGGCACTGAGGTCACAAGCCGACGACGTCGCCGATCACGACAATGGCAGGCGGGCGGATGTCCTGGGCGGCGACGTCGGCCGCGACGCCGGCCAGCGTCGAGCGCAGCGCGCGCTGGGAGCGCATGGTGCCCTCCTGCACGACCGCGACCGGGGTGGCGGGTGGCCGGCCGTGCTCGACCAGCGCCGCGGCGAAGGCACCGATGCGCTGCAGCGCCATCATCAGCACCAGGGTGCCGCGCAGCCGGCCCAGCGCCGGCCAGTCCACCAGTGAGGTGGGGTCGTCGGGCGCGACGTGCCCGGAGACCACCACCACCTCGTGCGCCACGCCGCGGTGGGTCACCGGGATGCCGGCCGCCGCGGGCACCGAGATCGCGCTGCTGACCCCGGGCACCACCGTCACCGGCACACCGGCCTCGGCCAGCGCGAGCACCTCCTCGAAGCCACGACCGAAGACATAGGGGTCACCGCCCTTGAGTCGCACCACGAACCGCCCCGCCCGGGCGTGCTCGACGAGCGCGGCGTTGATGTGCTCCTGGGCCATCGCGCGGCCGTAGGGCACCTTTGCCGCGTCGATCACCTCGACGTGCGCGCCGAGCTCGTCGAGCAGCTCGCGGGGGGCCAGCCGGTCGGCCACCACCACGTCGGCGCGGCCGAGCAGCCGCCGCCCCCGCACGGTGATGAGGTCGGGATCGCCCGGCCCGGCACCCACCAGCGCGACCCCGGGAACGGCGGGGATGTCCTCGGCGTCGGGCGCGTCGTCGACGACCCCGGTGCGCAGCGCGTGCACCAACGCGTCGCGCACCGCCGCCGAGCGCCGCGGCCGCCGGCCGGCGAGCACGCCGATCAGCAGCCCGTCGTGCTCGGCGGTGGCGGCGGTGACGGCCGTGCCGCCGGTGGCGTCGTCGGCGCGCACGCAGAAGACCCGGCGGCGTTGCGCCTCCGCGGCCACCGCCGCGTTCACCGCGGGCTCGGCGGTGCACGCGATCGCGTACCAGGCACCGTCGAGGTCCCCGTCGCGGTACTCCCGCGCCTCCCAGCACACCTCCCCTGCGGTGGCCATGGCCTCCACCGCGGGCGTCGCCCCAGGTGCCACCAGCAGGACGTCGGCCCCGGCGGCGACCAGCCGGGGCAGCCGCCGCTGCGCCACCGTCCCGGCACCGACGACGACCACCCGGCGCCCGGTGAGGTCCAGGCCGACCAGGTAGGGGTTCACCAGCCGCGCTCCAGGTAGAGCAGCGCGTTGACCGCGGCGGCGGCCACCGCGGTGCCGCCCCTCGCGCTGCGGTTGCTCACCGCGGGCAGTCCCGAGGCGCGCAACGAGGCCTTCGCCTCGGTGGCGTCGACGAACCCGACCGGCAGCCCGACGATCAGCGCGGGACGCACCGCCCCCGCCGCGCCGAGCCGCAGCAGCTCGCGCAGCGCCGTCGGGGCATTGCCCACCGCCCACACCGCCCCGTCCGGGTGCTGGGCGGCGGCCCGGCGCATCCCCGCCGCCGTCCGCGTCAGCCCGTCCGGGACCGGACCCGGCACGTCCAGCGCGACGGTCGCGGCACGGGAGGTGATGCCCGCGGCGAGCATCCGCACGTCGACCACCAGCGCAGCCCCGCCGTGCAGCGCGTCCCACCCGGCGCGCAGCGCCACCTCGTCGCAGACCAGCTCGGCGGCGTAGCTCACGTCCGCGCTGGTGTGGATCACCCGCTCGACCACCGCGCGGGTGCACGGCGGCAGGCCCGCGGTGTCGACGATCGAGCGCAGGATCCGGTAGGACTCGACCTCGATGGGGTGCACGCTCCGCGTCACGCCGTCCGCTCCCCTGCCATCCGCCACCACAGCGCCCCGCCGGCCCAGACCGCGAGGAACACCAGCAGGGTCAGCCATCCCATGGTCTCGAAATGCTCCCCGGCGGCGGCGAGCGGCCCCAGCCCCCGCAGCCCCGCCCCGGCAAGCAGGCCGGCTGCGACCACCAGCGCGACGGCCAGCGCGAGTGTGACGGTGAGCGTGGTCGTGACGATGTTCACCCACAGCCGGCGCACCGGCCGCACCAGCGCCCAGGTGTAGGCGCGGGTCATGAGCATCCCGTCGACGGTGTCCACGGTGCACATGCCGGCTGCGAAGAGCACCGGCAGGCTCAGCACGGCCAGCGCGGGCAGCTCCCCGCCCGCCGGGGACACCAGTGCCAGCACGGTCACCTCGGTGGCGGTCTGCATGCCCAGTCCGAAGAGGAAGCCGATGCCGAACAGGTGCCACGAGCGGCGCACCACCCGCCGCAGCCGGCCGCGCAGCAGCCGGGCCAGCAACCCCCGGCGGCCCAGCACGGCCTCCACCCCGGCCTCGTCGATGACGCCCGCGCGAGCGGCGCGCAGCAGCCGGGTCAGATCGCGCAGTACCAGCGCATTGAGCAGGGCCAGCGCGGTCAGCACGGTGATCACGACCAGGCTGGCGACCACGCCGGTGCGCACGCCGACCTCGGCGGCCCACTGCTGTGCGGCCGGGCCGGCGACCAGGGCGATGCCCAGCGCGAGGGCGACCACGACGCTCGCATGGCCCAGCGCGAACCACAGCCCGGTGGAGACCGGCCGCCGCCCCCGCTGCAGCATCAACCGGGTGGCGTCGTCGATGACGGCGACGTGGTCGGCGTCGAAACCGTGGCGCAGGCCGAGCAGGTAGGCCGCGCCGCCCGCCGCGGCCAGCCCCCCGGCGGCGGCGAAGGAGCTGGAATGGGCCAGGTAGAGCCCCCAGCCGAGCAGGTGCAGGCCCGCGACGGCGGCCAGCACCAGCGCGATGCGGCGGCGCTCGGCGCCGGTCCAGCGACTGGTCAGGGGAACAGCGGGAACCGTCATGACGACTCGACCTCCTGGGTGCCTCGCCCGAGGGGTGGGGTCACCTCCGGCGGGGCGCCGCAGGCGGCCGGCGCGAGTGTCCTGACTCCCGGATCGCCGCTCGCCCCCGCCTTCCGGCCTGCAGCCGTGGCGTGTGGGGGTCCGCTCCCCGGTCACAGTGGCGGGACCGTCCCGGATTCTCACCGGGTTCCTGCGCGACCAGCGGCGCCGACACTACTGCCGGGCCCGGCATGGGCCGAGGAGAATCCCACCTCGTGGACGGCAGTGCATCCCCCGACACAGCCGTCACACTGGCGGTGGGCCCCGAACGGAGACCGAGCATGAGCGCTGGAGATCAGTTCGACGACGACCTGCTCACGAAGTACGTGCTCGCGCGGCGCCAGCGTCCCGACGCCGATGAGCACCAGCTTGCCGAGCTGATCGTGTCGAGACTCAGCGACGATCAGCTGCTGCACTACGCGGGGGATGCGCTCGTGTGGGAGCCAGCGCTGACCGACCGCCGGGAGCTGGCACTGCGCTACGTGCAGAACTTCGTGTTCGCGATGGAAACCGACCCCGACGACGACCCGGAACAGCGACCGTCGAGCCCCTGAACCGCCCGGTCCCGACCGGAACGGGCGCGGGGCGCTCCCGCCGGTCCGGCGTGGGCCGTCGGTTAGGCTACCGGGAGCGTGGTGTCGGGAAGCCGGTGCGAGTCCGGCGCGGTCCCGCCACTGTGACCGGGGAGCGGACCCCCACACGCCACGGCTGCGGGCCGGAAGGCGGGGGCGAGCGGCGATCCGGGAGCCAGGAGACCGGCCACGTGGGCAGGCGCCGCGTCACACGGAGGATGTGATGGCTCGTTCACCGCAGGCTGCGCAGTGATCTCGTTCGTCGGGGCCGGACCCGGTGCCGCCGACCTGCTCACGCTGCGCGGCGCGCGGCGGTTGGTGGCCGCCGACGTCGTCGTCCGGGCCTCCTCACTGGTGCCGGTCGAGGTGCTGGAGCACTGCCGTGAGGGGATCGAGCTGCACGACTC
The DNA here is from genome assembly GCA_050700385.1 of Pseudonocardiaceae bacterium. Lineage (GTDB taxonomy): Bacteria > Actinomycetota > Actinomycetes > Mycobacteriales > Pseudonocardiaceae > WHSY01. Next base: position 6,854 of record JBOHGT010000067.1, read on the forward strand.
GGCGGGCATGACGCTGGAGGACGTGCTCGCGGTGTACGCCGCGCACCCGGCTGCCGCGATCGTCCGGCTGCACTCCGGGGACGTCTCGCTGTACTCGGCACTCACCGAGCAGATCGCCTGGTGCACCGAGCACGGCCGGCACTTCGAGATCGTGCCCGGGGTGGGCTCGCTTGCCGCCGCCGCGGCCGCCGCGGGCGTGGAGCTCACCGTGCCCGGGGTGTCGCAGAGTGCGGTGCTCACCCGGCTCGGCGGGGGCCGGACGGCGGGGTCCATGCCGGACGGCGAGAGCGTCGCGGCCTTCGCGCGGCACGGCGCCACGATGGCGATCTACCTCTCCGCGGCACGGCCGGACCGGCTGCGCGAGGAGCTGCTCGCCGGGTACCCGGGCGACACCCCCGCAGTCGTGGTCGCGAAGGCCAGCTGGCCGGACGAGACCGTGATCACCACTACCGTCGAAGGGCTGGCCGGCGAGCTCGCCGCCTCGGGCATCCGCACGGCCGCACTGGTACTGGTCGGCCCGGCATTGCGGTCGAGTGCCCGCAGCAGGCTCTACGACCCGGCGTACTCGCACGGCTGCCGCCGCCGCTCGACCGAGGGCAGCACCACCGGCAGGCCGATCCCCGTCGCGAAGCGCAGACGCCCATGACCGGCACGCTCACGGTCGTCGGGTTGGGCCCGGGCGGGCCGGCCCACCGCACCCACGCGGCCGAGCGGGCCGTCCGGCAGGCGCAGGTCGTCGTCGGCTACCACCCCTACCTGGCGCAGTGCGTCGACCTGACCTCCGAGCACCAGACCCTGGTTCCCGGCGCGATGGGGGCCGAGGAGCAGCGAGCGCTCGACGCGGTGCACGCCGCCGCCGCCGGCGCCCGGGTCGCGCTGGTGTCCTCCGGCGACGCAGGGGTCTACGGCATGGCTTCGCTCGCGCTGTGCACCGC
>JBOHGT010000068.1:0-8417 GCA_050700385.1 Pseudonocardiaceae bacterium
CAGCTGCATCGCGGCGGCGATGATCGGCGCGGTACAGCGGTAGTTGCGGGTGAGCCGCACGACCCGAGCGTCCGGGTAGTCGGCGGGGAAGCTCTCGAACGGGCCCGGACCCTCGGTCAGGTCGGAGTCGGGGTCGCCGGTGGCAGTGAAGGCGGGCTGGGCGCCCCGGTCGGCGCGCAGCGCGTCGTACAGCTTGGCCGACATCCGGTGGATGTCGTCGACGAACAGGTGGCCCAGCGCCGGGACGTTGCGCCGGTCGAGTTCGTCGAAGGCGGCGATGGTGATCCCGGCGGCCTCGGTGCCGATGAGGTCGGCCAGGTCGCCGCGCACGGCGCCGGGGGAACCGGCGGTCAGCACCAGGCACTGCGAGGCCGGAATGTGCAGTTCCCTGATGTGGTAGGCGATCCGGCGCACCAGGACGTGGGTCTTGCCGGTGCCGGGCCCGGCGTTGATGAGCAGCGGGCCGGGCGGGGCGGAGGCGGCGACGCGCTGCATGGCGTCGGCGTGGTCGAGCAGTCCGGTGCCGACCTCCTCCATTCCGGCCAGGCAGGGAGCGTCCTGAATGATCGGTTCGGGGCGGGCGGGCAGCAGTGGTTCGGGCATCGGGACCAGCTTCGCGACGGTCGCGGTTCGGGGGCGGGAGGACTCGCGGCCGGGCCGGGGCACTCGCGCCCCGGCGGGCAGTTCGAACAGTGCCTGTGGTTCTGGGTTCATGCCTCCACCGTCCTAAGTCGTCATGCAGGGTGACTCGACACTTCTCGGCGTAATGGCTGACCCGAAGCGGCACGTTTGGTTGTCGGACCCACGCCGAGATCTTGTCAAAACAGATCTCATGCGTGTAGACAGGGGGTCAAGACATATCTCACAAGTACGGCCAGAATTCACTATTCGTTGAGGCAGGGTCAACCGCCTGCGAACGGCGGCAGCACATCCACAGTGGCGCCGTTGGTGAGTGTGGACAGATCGTCGTGGTGGCTCAGGCCGTCGACGAGCAGCCCGCACGCGGGCAGCACCCGGGCCAGCTCGGCCCCGAAGCGTTTGCTCAGGACGGCCTTGAGCTCGGCGACCGTCTCGGCGGCCACCGTCGCCTCCGAAACCCCGGCCGCGGCCCGTGCCGCGGCGAAGAACCGCACCGTCACCATGTCGCTCGGACCCGGCCCGGCGGCGCTGGAAGCCGCGAGGTCACCAGACATTCAGCCTCCGATCGCGGACATCGGTCTGGGGGGTAGCACGAAGGTCTCGTCGTCGAAGGCGAGGCCGGGCAGCTTGCCCCACATGGTCTTGCGCCAGGCGTTGGCAACCTCCTCTTCGGTACCTCCGTCGCGCATGATGCCGCGCAGGTCGGTCTCGGTGTTGCTGAACAGGCAGGCGCGTACCTGGCCGTCGGCGGTCAGTCTGGTGCGGTCGCAGTCGCCGCAGAACGGCCGGGTGACCGAGCCGATGATGCCGACGGTGCCCGGCCCGCCGTCCACCAGGAAGCGCTCCGCCGGCGCGGAGCCGCGCTCCTCGGTGTCGGGCTCCAGGCGGAACTCGGCGCTCAGCCTCTCCATGATCTCGTCTGCGGTGACCATGTTGCTGCGGTCCCAGCCGTGCTGGGCGTCCAGCGGCATCTGCTCGATGAAGCGCAGCTGGTAGCCGCGCTCCAGGCAGTAGCGCAGCAGCGGGATCGCCTCGTCGTCGTTGACATCGCGCAGCAGCACCGCGTTGACCTTCACCGGGTGCAGGTCGGTCGCCGCCGCGGCGCGCAGCCCTTCGAGGACGTCGGAGAGCCGGTTCCGGCGGCTGATATCCCGGAACCGCTCCGGGCGCAGGGTGTCCAGCGAGATGTTGACCCGGTCCAGCCCCGCCTCGGCGATCGCCGCAGCGCGCCGCGCCAGGCCGATCCCGTTGCTGGTCAGCGACACCCGGGGGCGCGGTCGCAAGGATGTGACGTTGGTCACGATCTGTTCGAGCCCGCGACGCAGCAGCGGTTCGCCGCCGGTGAAGCGCACCTGCCGGACCCCGAGGTGCTCGACGGCGATGCGGATCAGGCGGACGACCTCGTCGTCGGAGAGGGCCTGCTCCGCCGGCAGCCAGTCCAGGCCCTCGGGCGGCATGCAATAGGTACAGCGCAGGTTGCAGCGGTCGGTGAGGGATACCCGCAGGTCAGTGGCGACGCGACCGTAGCTGTCGAGCAGCCCCGGGTGGTCGGGGCGCGTCGGATCGGGCTCGGTCGCAGCGCGGACGGGCGGGATCCCCAGCGATACGGCAGTCATATGCACCACCCTAGTTGCGACACACTGGACGGGCAGCGCGCTCCGTGATACCGCGAAGCTGCCCCTATTCACTGCATTCGACGCCGAATGGGTTGCCGGTTCAGTGCCATGCGTAAACCCGGCTTGCTCCGGTGTGGACGGCGACCATGCCAGGACGGCCGCCGAAACGGGAGATCAGGCCTGTTGAATCCGCACTTGCGGATGTATGGTCTCGGCCGTGCCGCAGTTCCGGGTGTCCGAGGTCGCCGAGCTGTTCGGCGTCAGTGACGACACGGTCCGCCGCTGGACCGACTCCGGCCAGCTCACCGCGGTCCGCGACGGCGCCGGGCGCAAGTCGGTGGAGGGCGCCGAGCTGGCCGCGTTCGCCAAGGCCCAGGCACACGCCACACGCGACCCGTCGAGCGTCGACCGGTCGGCCCGCAACCGCTTCGTCGGCCTGGTCACCGATGTCGTCACCGACCGGGTGATGGCGCAGGTGGAGATGCAGTGCGGCCCGCACCGGGTCGTATCGCTGATGAGCAGCGAAGCCGTCCGCGAGCTCGGGCTGGAGCCCGGCGTGCTCGCGGTGGCGGTGGTCAAGAGCACGCAGGTCGTCATCGAGACCCCGGGAGGACATTCGTGAAGCGGATCGGAACGGCACTGGTGGCGGGCGCGCTGCTGCTGGCGGGCTGCGGGGGCGACGGCGAGCAGGAAGGGGCAGCCGCCCAGCCGCAGCGTCAGACGGTGACGGTCCTCGCGGCGGCGTCGCTGACCGACGTCTTCCAGGAGCTGGAGCCGGCCTTCGAGCGGGCCAACCCGGGCGCCGACCTGCGGTTCAACTTCGCCGCCTCCTCGGACCTCGCCTCGCAGATCGTCGCGGGCGCGCCGGCCGACGTGTTCGCCTCGGCCAACGAGAAGCAGATGCAGAAGGTGGCCGACGCCGGCCTGCTGGACGGCGAGTCAGCCCTGTTCGCAACCAATACGCTGACCATCGCGGTACCGCCGGGCAACCCGAAACGCATCGAAGGCTTCGCCGACCTGGCCCGGCCCGACGTCAACGAGGTGGTGTGCGCGCCACAGGTGCCCTGCGGTGCCGCCACCGGGGAGATCGAGCAGGCCACCGGCGTGGCGCTCAGTCCCGCCAGCGAGGAACCCGACGTGCGCTCGGTACTGAGCAAGGTCGCCTCGGCCGACGCCGACGCCGGGCTGGTCTACGTGACCGACGTGGCAACCACGTCCGACGTCGAGTCGGTGGCCTTCCCGGAGGCCGCCAGCGCGGTCAACGAGTACCCGATCGCGGTGATCGCCGGCGCGCCCGCCGGCACTCTCGGGCGCGCGTTCGTGGACTTCGTGCGCGGCGACCGCGGCCGGCAGGCGCTGCAGGACGCCGGCTTCGGCCCGCCGTGACGGTGCCGTGACGACCTCGATCAAGGGTGATCCCCACACGGTCGCCACCGGGCTGCCGCGGTTGCTGTGGGTGCCGGCGGTCGCGGCCCTCGCCCTGATCGCGCTGCCGGTGGTCGGGCTGGTGGTGCGGGCGCCGTGGCCCCGGCTGGTCGAGCTGGTGACCGGCGACGCCGCCCTGGACGCGCTGGAGCTGTCGCTGCGCACCGCGGCGATCGCCATGGTGCTGTGCGTGCTGCTCGGCGGCCCGCTCGCGGTGGTGCTGGCCCGCGGCTCAGTGCCCGGGCTGCGGCTGGTGCGCTCGGTGGTGCTGCTGCCGCTGGTGCTGCCGCCGGTGGTGGGCGGGCTGGCGCTGCTCTACCTGCTGGGCCGCAGCGGGTTCGCCGGGCAGGCGCTGGACCTGGCGTTCGGGCTGCAGCTCCCGTTCAGCACCGCCGCGGTGGTGCTGGCCCAGACGTTCGTCGCCATGCCGTTCCTGGTTGTGAGCCTGGAGGGGGCGCTGCGCACCGCGGGGCAGCGTTACGAGTCGGTGGGGGCCACGCTGGGCGCCGGACCGTGGACGGTGTTCCGCCGCGTGACGGTGCCGCTGGTGCTGCCGGGGCTCGGGTCCGGGATGGTTCTCGCGTTCGCCCGATCGATGGGCGAGTTCGGGGCCACCATCGCCTTCGCGGGCAGCCTGCAGGGCGTCACCCGGACGCTGCCGCTGGAGGTCTACCTGCAGCGTGAGGTGGACGTCGATGCCGCCATCGCGCTGTCGCTGCTGCTGGTCGTGGTGGCCGTGCTGGTGATCGTGGTGGCCCGGCCCCGCGCGGCCGAGGGGTTGTCGTGAACGGGCTGCACGCCGAGGTGGCGGTGCGACGTGCCGGGTTCGCCCTGGAAGCCGAGCTGCAGGTGGGTCTCGGCGAGGTGGTGGCCGTGCTAGGACGCAACGGCTCGGGCAAGTCGACCCTGCTCGGTGCGATCGCCGGGCTGCTGCGGCCGGACTCCGGCCGGGTGAGCCTGGACGGCCGGGTGCTCACCGACACCGCGTCCGGGGTGCAGGTGCCCCCGCACCGGCGCCGGATCGGGCTGCTGGCCCAGCGGCCGCTGCTGTTCCCGCACCTGTCGGTGCTGGAGAACGTGGCCTTCGGTCCCCGCTCGGCCGGGGTGCCGCGCAGTCAGGCCCGGGAGCGGGCCCGCCGCCGGCTGGCCGAGGTCGACGCCGGGGAGTTCGCGCAGCGGCGGCCGGCACGGCTGTCCGGCGGGCAGGCCCAGCGGGTCGCGGTGGCCAGGGCGTTGGCCGCCGACCCGGACCTGCTGCTGCTCGACGAGCCGCTGTCGGCCGTGGACATCGACCTCGCACCGCAGTTGCGTGCGCTGCTGCGCTCGCTGCTGTGGGACCGGCTCGCGGTGGTGGTGACCCACCAGGCGCTCGATGCGCTGGTGCTCGCCGACCGGGTCGTGGTCCTGGAGGCCGGGCGGGTGGTCGAGCAGGGACCGACGATGGAGGTGCTCAGCCGGCCACGCAGCCCGTTCGCCGCGCGGCTGGCCGGGCTCAACCTGGTGCCCGGGACGGCCGTCGACGGCGGGCTGCGCACCGAGAACGGCACGGAGATCGCCGGCCGGGGCAACGCCTCGGCGGGTGAGGCTGCTGTCGCGGTGTTCTCCCCCATGGCTGTGGCGGTGCATGTGCAGCGGCCGCAGGGCAGCCCGCGCAACGCGGTCGCCGACCGGGTGACCGGTCTCGAGCCGCAGGGTGACCTGGTGCGGGTGCGCTCGGCCGGCGGGCTGGCCGCCGACGTCACGCCGCCCGCGGTCGCCGAACTGGGCCTGCACCCGGGCATGGACGTGTGGTTCGTGGTCAAGGCCACCGAGGTCGCGGTGCACCCGTCGGCCGACCCGCGCACCGGCGGGCGGGCGCGTGCAGCCGGGGGTGACGCGCCCGCCCGTCCGTTCACGACACGCCGAGCATGACGGATCGGATCCGCCGGTCATTCGACGCCGAGCGCGACCTCGGTGGACTTGACCAGTACGGTGACGGGCTGGCCGACCTCCAGCCCGAGATCCTCGGCGGCGTCCTTGGTGATCGACGCGGTGATCTGCTGCCCGCCGTCGAGGTCGACGTTGACGATGGTCATCACCGATCCGGTGTCGATGGCGGTGACGGTGCCGCGCAGCTGGTTACGAATGGACAGGCGCAAGGTAGTCCTCCAGGTGAGAGGTGGTGTCGGTGCGGCGCGCTCGTCACCGACGCGCAGGGGATTATCACGTACCACCGCCCGCTCGTCACCCCTCCGCGCACCGCTGGCCGGGCGGGCTGATGTGGGCTTTCCGGACGTGTGTCTCCGCGGGCCCGCATTGCCGCGTTCTGGTGACAGAACGCGGTAATGCGGCACCCGGTAGCCGCGTTCTGGTGCCAGAACGCGGTAATGCGGCTGCCGGGGTGAGGCCGAGATCGGCGGCGATGCCGCGCAGGCTGTTACGGATGCGGGCCTACGGTCACGATCGTCAGAGCGTCGGCGCCGGGGCCATAGACCCACCACAGCCGCCAAGCACCGGGGGTCTTGTTCTCCACGTAGGACTCCCAGACCTCCTCGCCGTGAGGCCCGGTCAACGACTGGTACTTGTGTGTGTTCAAACCTGGGTGTCCCGGACCGACATCCCGGAGTAACCGGAGGGCCTTCTTGACCTTCTTCAGCTTTGCCGCATGCTCGGGCTTGCCGAGCTCGTCCAGCACGCATTGCGCCTCGTCGGTGACGAACAGCGTGAACGGCGGGGCGCTCACTCCTCGTCGTCACGATCGAGGTCGTCACCTTCGAGGAAGTCGTCCCGACGGGCGACCCTGCCCTGCGTGACGTCGGCCAGGCCGCGCAGCAGCGAGGTGCGCAGCTCCTCGTCTTCCCAGACCAGCAGTTCGCGCTTGGGGATGCTGGCTAGCGGGGTCAGCAGGATCTCCCCGGAGGGGCGAGTGGAAACCAGGAAGCGGTCGTTGCGTTGCACCCCCGCCCGCCCGAACGCTATCCGCGCGCGCTCGTCTGCAGTGACCTCCGCAACTGGCTCGAAGCCAGCGGATGCGCTCATGTGCTTCCTCCTCGGACGGACCGGTACCCAGTATCCCACCTGTAGGCTTGTGGGTAAAACCCCGCGTCGTCTACTGGGCGACATCACGACCGCCACGAGTCGTCCGTGGAGAGCAGCGGCGCGAACGATCACACCGTCGCACAGCCCTCGTCGTTGCGGGCGATCGCGCGCCGGGCCATCCGGAGTGCGTCCTCGCCATGGACGAGGAGGTTCTGCAAGCCCCGCTCGGTGGTGACCAGGTCGAACCCGTCGCGGCCTCCGATGGAGAACTCGACCAGCCCGTCATCGTGCACGGAGTAGTCGATGTCGGTGCTACTGCCGATCTTGATCCACGCAGAGATCTGTACGTCCGAATCGCTTCTCATGATCCGACCCCATTACGCTCAGTCGCCATGCCTGTGCATGGTGATCGTGGACAGCCGTGTCGCACCCGGTTGCGAACGAGGGCCCGCTCACCCGTGATCGGCTGGGATGTGCCGCCGTGCGGCAGCCGTCGGACAGCGTTTGACCGGTCGGAGACGCGGGCGCCCTAGCTGCACAGCTGGCAGTGTCACACAGTGATGCGGATGACACAAGGTTGTGTGGTATACCTTGCCAGGTGGAGCATGCTGGCGAGATGTCACCGAAGTCCAGGCCGACGCTGCGGGCACAGTGGTTGGGCCAGAGTCTGCGTGAGCTGCGCGACTCGGCCGGCATGACCTTGCAGCGGGCCGCCGAGTTCCTCCAGCGCAACGCCGCCACGGTGAGCCGGTTCGAGTCCGGCGAGTACCCGATCCGGCGACCGGACCTCATGGCGCTGCTCGACCTGTACGGCGTGTCCGAGCGCCGGCAGCGCGACGGCCTGCTCCGGCTCGGCGAGGAAGTCTGGCAGAAGGGCTGGTGGGACGGTTACGCGGCCGACGTCGAGCGCCAGTTCGTCGACTACGTCTGGCTGGAGTCCCGGGCGACCGCGATCCGGGCCTTCGATTGCATCCTGTTGCCCGGGCTGCTGCAGACCCGGGACTACGCCCAGGCAGTGATCACCGCCGCGGAGTGGGACGCCGCACCCGAGCAGATCGCTCGCTGGGTGCAGCTGCGCATGGACCGGCAGGCTGTGCTGCACCAGGACACACCGCCCGGGTTCTCGGTGATCGTCGACGAGTTCGTGCTGCGGCGCGAGGTCGGTGGGCCGGGTGTGCTGGCCGGCCAGCTCACCCACCTGCTGGCTTGCACCGAGCTGCCGCACCTGGATCTGCGGGTGCTCCCGGCGAGCCTCGGCGCGCACGCCAGCCTGCGCGGCGGTTTCCTGGTCTTCACCACCGCGGAGCCCGACCTGGAGGTCGGCTATGCCGAGACGGTGGGCGGCGCGGTCTACGTCGAACCGCCGGACTCCGAGCGGTTCATCCGGGTATACGATCGGCTCCTGGACAGCACGCTCGGCCCAGCGGAATCGGCCGAGCTCATCAGCGCCATCGGAGAGGATCTCAGATGACCCACACGGGCCAGCTCCTCGGCCCGGCCGATCGGGCACGGATCGCCTGGCGGATCAGCAGTCACAGCACCAACGCCGGCGGCAGCTGTGTCGAGGCCGGCGCAGTGCCCGACGGCACCCGCCGGATCGCGGTCCGGCACAGCCACCACCCCCACGGCACCGCCCTCGTCGTCGACCACTCCGCGTGGACGGCCTTCCTCGGCACCGTCAAGAACGGCGAGTTCCCCCCGCACCTCACTGCCCGCTGA
>JBOHGT010000069.1:0-5969 GCA_050700385.1 Pseudonocardiaceae bacterium
GGGTCCAGTGGGAGCAACCGCATGATCCGCGACCCGGGCAGCGCCTGGGCCTGCCCACCCAGCGCGGTGCGCACGTCGCGGTCGGTGGCGAAGTACTGGTGCCTGCTGGTGACGATCACCTTGGCCGCGCCGCCGGCGGTCTCCCGCAGCGTGTTGAAGTGGTCGACCACCCGAGCGTAGTCGGTGCGCTGCGCCAGCTCGTCGAAGCCGTCGAACAGCAGCGCGATCTTCCCTTGCCGCAGCAGGTAGCGAAACGACCCCCGGTGGTAGCTGTCCTCCCAGCTCATGTGCTGGGCCAGCAGCTGGTCGAGGGTGCGGCCCTTGGTCAGCTCCCGCATGGTGACCAGCACCGGGACCAGCTCGGAGCCGTCCTGGGCGAGTTGCTCGGCCAGGGCGCGCAGCAGGAACGTCTTGCCGGTGCCGAAATCACCCAGCACCAGCACGAACCGCGGGCCGTCGGTCTTCAGCCAGGTCATGATCTGCTCGGCGGCCGTGGTGGGGCGGGCGGTGCTCTCACCCAGCTCCGACCACCGCTTGTCCACATGCCGGGCCAGCGGATACTCGGGATCGGCGCGCAGCCGCTGGGTCTGCCCAGCCAGGTAGTCGCGGTGCTTCCACACGTGCTGGTAGTCGGCGAAGCTGCGTAACCAGATCCGGTGCTCCTCGGCGGTGCGGTCAGCGTCGGAACTCGTGGGTCCGCCGCGATACACCAGCTCTGGTTCCGGCTCGGTGGTGACGTGGGCGCACACCGCGTCGCGGAAGCGCGCGACGGTCTCGGCGCTGACCGGCCCGTCGCACACCCCGACCACCAGCTCCTTGGTCCACGGACCTCGGGTGTAGCGCACCACCAGGTGATCGAACTCGGCCCCGTCCGGCCCTCGGCTCCGCTCGACGATCTCCGCGCCGGAGGTCGAGCGATCCTAGTCTGTCCGCAGCCGGCACACCTCGCGGACCTGGCTGAGGAAGTCGGACCCCCGCCACTCGGCGTCCAGGCCGCCGCGCCGCTGATCCCTCCGGTCCATGACGGGGAAGCGTAGAGCGATCAGCCGACGGCCGGTCGGCTGGCTGGCCGGACCACTTCAAGGTCGGTGGCGGAGAAGTCGTCGCCCGTGCACAGCAGCGGGAGGCCGGTCCGTTCGGCGAGCGCGTAGGCGAAGCAATCACCGAAGTTCAGTGCGGCGCGATGGCGGCCCTTGCCGTACCGGCGCCACGCACTGAGCGCCCGGTCCGCGGCGTCGGTGTCGACGGCGACGACCTCGATGTCGGCGTCGCGCAGGAACCGGCTGACCGCGTCCATCCCGGCGGGTCCCAGCCGGGATCGATCACCAGGCCCAGCTCGACCCGGCTGGCCGCGGACATGAGCCGGGCGGCGGCACCTTCCAGGCGGTCAATGAGGTCGTCGCTGCCGGGTTCGCCGAGGATGACCGAGACGGCAGCCGAGGTATCGACGACCACCGCCCGCGCTTGCGGCGCGGTCACGCAGGCAGGCCGTCGTCGTAGCCGAGAATCTCGTCGGGTGCCCGCCGGTCGAGGACGGGCAGCGTCGCCACGTCGGCCTGGAGCTTGCGCAAGCGGGCGTGCATGCGCGGGCCTCGCCGGGCGTGCTCGCGGGCGAGCCGCTCCTGCAGCGCGACGACGACGGCCTCGGTGAGGGATTCGCCGGTCTCGGCGGACAGTTCCCGGGCGAGACGGTCCGCCTCGTCGCTCTTGATACTCAATGCCATGGCAGAAGTATAGAAGCTGAGGTGGTATTTTTACGTGTTCCCGACACACCGAGTGCCGCTGCGGTTGCTGTGGCACTGACTGGGCCCCTATGTCGCCATCGTTGACCGCGACCGGATCGGCAGAGGCTTGAGTGTGCCAGCCGGTAGCATCGGTGCGGTGTAGGCCACCGCACCGACCGGAGACAACCTGACCGTGGACGTCACCGCCGAGATCGGGCGCCGTGCCGGCACGATGCGCCGTAGCGGTGTATTCCACGCGCTGTACCGGCGTGTCGGGTCGGTGGGTGATCGTGGGTAGCGGCCCGGCCGCTGGTGACCCGGCGCAGTTGGGAGATCGTCTGGCGCGGCTGCGTCGGCGTGTGGACATGATTCAGGAGGGCTTGGCGGAGCGGTCCGGGGTCTCGGCTGATGTGATCCGGAAGTTGGAGCAGCACCGTAAGCACTCGGCGCGGTTGCCGACGCTGCACAAGCTTGCCGCCGGTCTTGGCGTGGAGGTCACGGGGCTGTTGGGGGACCCTCCGGCGTTGTCGAAGGGGGACGCGGAGCCGCCGGAGTTGGTGGCGGTGCGGCGGGCGATCATGCCGGCTCGGTTGGCGGTGCCCCCGGAGCCGGCTGACGCTGAGCCGCTGTCTTTCGAGCTGCTGACGGCGGAGATCGTCGAGGGTTGGACGCTGTATCACGCCGCCGGGTTCGGTCAGTTGATGCAGACACTGCCGGGGATCATCGCGGATGCCCGCCTTGCCGCGACTGTTGGGCGGGGGCAGCAACGGTCCGCAGCACACGCCGCGTTGGGCAAGGCGCTGCAGCTCGGTGGGCATCTGGCCATCCGGTTGGGCAAGACGGACTTGGCCCTGTGGAGTCTGGAACGGGCACTGCTGGCTGCGGACTCGACCGATGACCGGCTGGTGGCTGCGATGGTGTCCAACTCCGTGGCGTGGGCGTATCAGCGGCAGAACCGCTTGGGTGACGCCCAGCAGCTGGCCGTGCATGCGGCTGATGGCGTCGAACGCGACGGCCTCGCCGCCGCTGACGAGGTCCGGGTGTGGGGCGGTTTGTTGATCTCGGCGGCGACGAGCACCGCACGAAGCGGCGACTACGAGCAGGCAAGTGACATGCTCGAGGTCGCCGACGGCGCGGCGGGATGGCTTGCGGGGCTTGCACCTGCGGTGAACGGCAAGTTGGTGTCGGTGTTCGACCGTTCGGCCGTGCGGATCGAACGGGTTCGACTGGCGGTGCAGCACCAGCGGCCGGAACAGGCGCTGTCGCTGGCGAGAGGTATCCGGTTGAGCCGGGACACCCCGCCGTCGTGGCGCACATGGCTACTGCTGGATGTGGCACGGGCCTACACCGACATCGGTGACGCCGAGGCGGCAGTGCAGGCGCTCGACAGCGTGCACCGGCGGGCCCCGCGGTGGATGCGGCATCACACCCTGGCCGTGGCGATCGTGCGCGACTTGTGGGCAGGCGCTGCCCGGCCGCCGGGGCTACGCAGGTTGGCCGAGTTCCTGGGTGTGCTCGGCTAGCCCTCGGGACCTGGCCCGTCGAGACTAGCGCCTCGAAACTGGGACGTTCCGTCCCTGGGACGCCCCCCATTCTGACGCGAGGGTGATCACCACGTGATCGGGCGTCGTGCCGACTGCAGCACCCTCAAGAAGGGCATGACGTCCGGGCGCGGCCGGCCGGGCCCCAGGTGAGGACGCGCCTTTGAAGAACGGGCCCGGCCGGTGTCCACCAACTGAGAGGGGCACGAGCAGCAATGGCGCAGGAGTGGCAACACTCGCTGGAATGCTGCGGTGCTGTCGGGCGGCCGCGGACGTGGGCGGTGACTCCAAGAGGAATGCTGCATACATCGGCCGCAACCGACTGCCCGCCGGGCGTCGAGCTGAGTACCGTTTGTAGGAATGTCAAGGTGAGGGGCGCCGAGCTGATCGAGGTCGGCCATGACGATCCGTGCCTGTGCTGCGTGGAGCGGATCCGCGAGATCGGGCGGCAGTGGTGAGCGCCGAGCGCCGCCCGGCCACCGGCAACCTGGCCCGCGGGTTCAGCGAGATCCTGGCCGCGAAGGTCCTCGAGCGGCTGGCGGAGCTGGACCTCATCGCAGCCGGCGAACGCCGCTCGCAGGCCGACGTGGAACGGATCCGCCGGGACCTGCGCCAGGCGATCAGGATGTGGCGGTCACTGCTCGACCAGCACCGTGCCGACGACGACCCCCGCTGCCCGCGGTGTCGCACCTGGTGGGGCCTGCGGCGCCGGTGGCCCTGCCCGATATGGCACGCGGCGCACACCAGCCTGCCGATCCACGACCCACCGAAACGCCAGGCCGGGTCCCCGATCACACCCGATTGGCTGGTCGAGGAGTAGCCGTGAACCCCTCGACCGACCCCGGCTACCCCGCGACGCCGCTGCTGCGCCGGCTCACCGGGTGGAACGGCTGGCAGCACGACCTGATCCACAACCAGCACGGCGAGCTACACGCCGTGGTCTACGTTCGCATCGGCCCGGTCTGGACGGATTCGGTGGCGATCGCCGGAGAAGACCAGACGCTGGCGATGCGGCACCGGACCCGTGAGAGCGACCTGATCGTCCCGGCCGAGCTGCGCTCGGAGTCGGGCGCGCTGTGGCGTCGCCACGGCCGCTGCGCCGACGTGCTCGCGGAGCTGTTCGAGCTGCCCGACCCGGGCCGGATGGGTGGCGCGTCATGACACCGCCGCCGACCGGACCCGGCGCAACCGGACCCGACCCGCTCGCGTGGTTCGCGCTGCGGCGGACACGCAAAGGTCAAGGGCTGCAAGGTCAACTTCTCCGGGCGCTACCTCCTGCACGACCGGGACACCGACACCACACGCCATGAGCTGCATGATGCGGTGATTAGCACGGCGCCGACTCCGTGGCTGCGATCAAGTCCGTGATGTTCCGCTACGGCGGGAAGCCCGAGTGCTCAACGTGTCCAGCCGACCGCCGGCCTGCCGGGGCCCGCGAACGTCGCGATCCACTTGTCACCATGCCCGAATCAGGCGACGGTGCGGCTGAGCAGGTGCCGGTTCTTGGCCACGGATCCGGGAAGGACAGCGAAGTGGACCTGGCCGTCCTCGTCCACAGCCGTGACCCGCACGACCGCCTGCGCATGCTGGTTGCCGGCCAGCATCATTGCCCCGGGGCGCACCGCAGCGGTATCCCGTGCGTCGTCGAGCGTCGACCAGCCGAGTCCGTCATCGTCCTCGGCGTTGAGGTCGGCGACCAGGTCTACGTCAAGGCTCATCACCACCTCCTCGATCGTGGTCATTGGTCATGGTAGGGGTTGATGACGACCCGATGGTCGCATGAGCACAGCGCAGCCACGCCCGCCTTGAGCTCATCGAATGCGATGTCGTAATGCCGAGGGTTACGCCCTGTGGCCTCCAACCACAGGCCCGCGGAACGCAGCGCGGCGACGGTGACGAGGGTAAGTAGCTCGAACCGGACGAGCGGTGGACGTTGAGCGAGTTCGTCGACGGTGATGCCACCCGCCGAGAACAGGCTCTGGTGGGCCCCGGGTTTTCCGGATAGCTTCCTGGTGGCTATTTCATGCTGTTTGCTGCCGGTTCAGGTACTCGGTGTGGGCCTCCTGTGGGTCTTGTAGCCGAGTCCCGAGTGCAGACGTCGAGTATTGTATCGGAGTTCGATGTATCGCGCAATGTCGGCTCGGGCGTGCTCGCGGGTGGGGTACACGGTGCGGTTGACCAGCTCGTTTTTCAGCGCGGCGAAGAACGACTCCGCCATCGCATTATCGAAACAGATCCCGGTGCGCCCGACCGACTGCCGCAGCCCGAGCGCGTCCAGCGTGGCGGCGAACGGCGCCGAGGTGTAGTTACTGCCCCGGTCGGAGTGAAAAACCGCACCGGGCTCGAGATGATAGTTCCGGGCGGCCATGGTGATCGCCGCTTCGATGAGCGGTGTCTTGTAGTTGTCATCCATCGCCCACCCGACGATGCCCTTGGTATGGCAGTCGATCACCGTCGCCAGATACAACCAGCCCTCCCACGTCGGGATATACGTGATATCCCCCACCATCTTGCACCCCGGTGCCTCGGCGGTGAAGTCCCGTCCCACGAGATCAGGGATCGGGCACCCGGACCCGTCGGACTCGGTCAGGTGGTGCCGCCACGGCCGGGGCTGGCACGCCACCAGGCCCAGGTCGCGCATGATGGACCGGACCAGCTCGGGCGTGGCGTGCTCGCCCTGGCGGGCCAGCTGGGCGTGTACCCT
>JBOHGT010000070.1:0-4037 GCA_050700385.1 Pseudonocardiaceae bacterium
GTGGTTCCCCACACCGGGAACCGGGCGCGCGGTGAACCTGCTGCGCTGAGCCCCGGCCGGCCGCCGGTGGGCACTCCTGGCGGACGGTCGGCCCGGAGTCACCCCGCCGGGTCGGCCGGGGATTCCAACCTCAACGCCGCCCGGCAGCGACGCCCGCGAGCTCGCGAGGATGGCACGGAAGGTCGCCGCGACACGGACGTAGCCGCCGCGGATCGGTCGGGGGACACGAGCACGACCAGAACCCCGCCACTTGCCGTCACATCGGGCCCTACGCTCCCGAGCGGCGCGCGGTCAGCGCCGGGTATTCACCGCAGGGTCTTGATCATGGGTTTTCCGGGTGTCGGAGCAGAGAAAGGTGCTCCTGACCTGGGAGGATACGGGTGTTGGAAGCTCGTATCGGATCCCGGGAAGGAGCACCTTTCAGGTGCAGGCTACAGCGGGTCGGGACGCGCCGGTGGATTCGGCGCTGGCGTGGTCGGAGAGGTTGTCGGTACAGGTCGGTGGGGCCGGGACGGTCGCTCAGGCGGGGGTGGTGCTGCCGCGGTTGTTGGCCGACCGGCTCGGCGTGACCACGGGCTTGGCCGAGGTGGTGGCCCGGGCCGGGTTCGTCCCGGTGCGGCATCGGGGTCGGGCGCTGGTGGACGCCACCTGCGCGTTGGCGGCCGGGGCGACGTGCCTGTCCGATGTGGAGGCGATGACCGCCCAAGAGGAGATCTACGGTCGTGGGGGCGGGGCGTCGGATAGCACGATGTTGCGGGCGGTTGACGAGCTGGGTGAGCGACTCGGCGGCGACGGGTTGCCGGGGCGGCGGCTGGCCCGGGCCACCGCGGCGGCACGGGCCCGGGCGTGGACGGCGATCGTGGCCCGGCACGGGCAGCTGCCCGCGGTGCGGGTCGCCGGCACCGACCTGACCCGACCGGTCACCGAGCCCGGCGACAGACCGCGGCCGGTGCTGGTGGTCCGCCTGGACGCCACCTTGGTCGAGGCGGCCAGCCCGAAGGCCCAGGCGGCGGGCCACGACAAGGGCGGGTTCGGTTTTCACCCGTTGACCGGCTGGTGCTCCAACATCGGGGACGCGCTGGCGGTGATGCAGCGCCCGGGCAACGCCGGCTCGTTCACCGCCGCCGATCACCTGGCGGTGTTGAAGGCCTCGTTGGCCCAGATCCCGGCCGGGTGGCGCACCGACGTGCTGGTCAGCATCGACGGCGCGGGCGCCTCCCACGAGGTGATCGATTACCTCACCGCGTTGAACACCGCGCCCGAGCACGGCAAGCGGGGCCGGCGGGTGGAGTACACCATCGGCTGGCCGGTCGACGACCGCACCATGGGCGGGATCGAGCAACTACGCCACAGCGACTGGGGCGCGGCCGTGGACACCGACGGCGCCCTCGACCCCGCCGCGCAGGTGGCCGACCTGACCGGGATCCTGCGCCACGGCCCGCACGGCGACCGGCCGGCGAACTGGCCGGCCGACATGCGCGTCACGGCCCGGCGCACCCCACGCCCGGTGACCAAGCCGGCCAAGCTCGGCGAGCACCCGGACTGGGAGTACGGCGCGTTCGTCACCAACACCCCCGTCGGGCAGGTCCAGTTCCTCGACGCCCGCCACCGCACCCAAGCCCACGTCGAGGACCGGATGAAGCAGTTCAAGGCCTGCGGCGCCCGTAACCTGCCCTCGATCGACTACCGCCGCAACGCCGCCTGGCTGCAGCTGGCCGCCCTGGCCACCACGCCGACCGCCTGGCCGCGCCACCTCGCACTCGACGGCGACCTGGCCACAGCCACCACCAAGACACTGCGCTTCCGGCTCCTGTCCGCCCCGGCCCGCATGGTCACCCACGCCCGCCGACGCATCTTGAAGATCCCACCCGGCTGGGAATGGTCGCGCGACCTGGCCACCGCCTGGAACCGCCTGCAAGCCCTGCACCCGGCTTGACCCGACCGCCACCCGTCCCGACCACCCGCGCAACACCCGGCCGCCCGTGGAACCGGCGCCCACCCGAGCACCCTCGGGCACCTTGGCATGCCCGATGACCGAACCAACCCCACTGATGATCCACAACACCGAAGATCACGAAATAGTGGATCAGCGTGAATGATCTAGGTCTACGTCTCGAGGAGGTGGGCGACACGGTCGTGAAGCTGCTGTGCACCGCCGAATTCGCGCTGCCCACCGCTGAG
Organism: Pseudonocardiaceae bacterium; assembly: GCA_050700385.1. Taxonomy (GTDB): domain Bacteria; phylum Actinomycetota; class Actinomycetes; order Mycobacteriales; family Pseudonocardiaceae; genus WHSY01. Next base: position 2,182 of record JBOHGT010000070.1, read on the forward strand.
CGACTCTGGCTCACCGACCCCCCGACCGCGAAACGACCGTAGGTAGGCGTTGAGTCGCTGGGCGAGGCAGTGTTCGGCGGTGTAGGCCATGCTGCTGCGCAGCGGCCCGAGGGGTAGCAGGGTCACCGGACCGAGACGGCCGCGCGCACCGCGGCAACGATGTCCGACAGCGGCGGCAGCCACGGCCGGGTCAGCGAGGGCGCCACCACCCAGCGCAGTGGCCCGCGCGGTGTACCGCTGGGCGGCAGCGCGACCGGGCCCTCGGTGATCACACGGAGGTCGATGCCGGGCACCGGCCTGGGTGGCGCCGGACCCGCGTCCGGCGGCCTGGCCAGCAGCATCCGCCGGTGCTGCCGTCCCGGCACGAGGACGACCGGTCCGTCGAGCATCCGGAGCCGCAACGTGGCCTGCACCTCGCCGGCGAGCCCGACGGGAAGGTCGGCCGCGCACACCGTGTCGCCGGTCTGCAGTGTGAACTCGCCACCGGCGCCCCTGGTGATCGGCCACCCCAGCAGGTCCCGGTAGCGGTAGATCATGGTCTCGTCATCGATCGAGGCGCGATCGAGCTGGTCGTTGCTGCTCACCGTCGTCAACCTCCGTCATCGCTCCTGAACGCGTGACGACGAACAGTGGTCGATGTGGCGCACCGGGGAGGACGGCGAAACGTGCACACTTCGCACACCCGGCAGACGGGCGGTGCTTGCGGCGTTACTCTCGGTGCGTGATGTCACAGCAGGCTGGGAGGGCCACGATGGCAGACCACGACTCGAACGATCCGCGCTGCAACGTCGTGCTACAACGCCTTCTCAAGCGGGTGGAGTGGACCCCGGAGAACCTGGGAGATCACCTCAACCAGCTCGCCACCGAGTTGGGGCTGAAGACCCACGTCAACCCCAGGTCCCCCCGGCGCTGGGTACACGCCGAGAAGAACCGGGCGTCGCCGCGGATACCGCGCGAGCCCTGGCCCTCGCTGGTATGCCTGCTGCTGCACCGGCGGCTCGGCGAGCCGGTGAGCCCGGAAGAGCTGGGATGGCCGGTCGATCGCGACCGGCTCTACGTTCCCGCCGATGATGGGCTGTGCCAGGCATGGGATGCCGCCGGGGCGATAGCGGCCCTGGGCGACGTGGTGGATGCTGGCGTCATGGAACGACGGCACTTCGTGACGATGACCGGGCTGACCCTGACCGCGGTGGCGCATCAGTGGCTGCTCGACCCGGCCCGGGTGGCGGCCGCGGTGCTGGGCAAGCGGGTCGACCACGCCCTGGTCGACGACCTGGAGCGCGTCGCGGAAGCCCGGCGCCGGATGGACGACGCCATCGGGGGCGGGACCTTGCTGCCGGGCGTGCGCGAGGACCTGCGGCTGGTGGTGGCGATGCTGCGCAACTCCGCCTACGCCGAGGAGGTCGGCCGCCGGCTGCACGCGGTGGCGGCGGAGTTCGGCCGCCTGGCGGGGTGGCTGGCCTACGATTCCAATCAGCCGGCGCTGGCCCAGCGCTACTTCCTGGCGGCGTTGCGGGCCGCGCATGTCAGCGGCGACCGTGCAGTGGGCGCCAACATCCTCAGCTACATGAGCGTCCAGGCAGCCTTTTCGAGCAGCCCGAAGGATGCGGTGGTGCTCGCCGGGTCGGCTCTCGACGGTGCTCGCGAGTTGACGCCGGCCGTGCAGGCATCGCTGCACGCCCGCCTGGCCCGCGGGGCGGCCTACGCGGGTGACGCCACCACCTGCGAACGCTCCCAGGACCGCGTGTTCGACCTGCTCGGCCGGTCGGTTCCAGAGGACGAACCGAGGTGGATCTACTGGTTCACCGAGGCCGACGCACACGGCATTGCGGGTCAGTCGCTGCTGGCGCTCGACC
>JBOHGT010000071.1:0-3842 GCA_050700385.1 Pseudonocardiaceae bacterium
GGCAAGGGCGTTGAGCGTGCGGTCCGGGCAGTGCTCGACGAGATCGGGCCCGAACTGGCAGGCATCGAGGCCATCGAGCAGCGGGTGGTGGACGAGAAGCTGGTCAATCTGGACGGCACAGCGGACAAGTCCCGGCTCGGCGCCAACGCCATCCTGGGAGTGTCCCTGGCGGTCGCCAAAGCGGCTGCCGAGTCCAGCGGCCTGGAGCTGTTCCAGTACGTCGGCGGAGTCAACGCGCACTTGCTGCCGGTGCCCATGCTGAACATTCTCAACGGGGGAGCGCACGCCGACACCGGCGTCGACGTGCAGGAGTTCATGATCGCTCCGATCGGCGCCGAGTCGTTCCGCGAGGCGCTGCGCTGGGGGGCGGAGATCTACCAGGCACTGAAATCGGTGCTCAAGAGCAAGGGCCTTCCTACCGGTCTCGGCGACGAAGGCGGCTTCGCGCCGGACCTTCCGAGCAACCGGGACGCGCTGGACCTCATCGCCACCGCGGTGGACAAGGCCGGTTACTCGCTGGGGCGTGACGTCGTGCTCGCGCTGGACGTCGCCGCCACGGAGTTCTTCTCCGACGGCGCCTACACCTTCGAGAAGAGCAGGCGCAGCGCCGAGCAGATGGCCGACTACTACGCCAACCTGCTCGGTTCCTACCCGCTGGTGTCCATCGAGGACCCGTTGTCGGAGGACGACTGGGACGGCTGGGTGCGGCTGACCGCCGAGCTCGGCGAGCGGCTGCAACTCGTCGGCGACGACCTGTTCGTCACCAACCCGGAGCGCCTGGAGGAAGGCGTCACCCGCCGCGCCGCCAACGCGCTGCTGGTGAAGGTCAACCAGATCGGCACGCTGTCCGAGACGCTGGATGCGGTGACCCTCGCGCAGTCGTGCGGCTACCGCTGCATGATGAGCCACCGCTCCGGCGAGACCGAGGACACGACGATCGCCGACCTCGCCGTCGCCACCGGCTGCGGCCAGATCAAGACCGGCGCACCGGCGCGCTCCGAGCGGGTCGCGAAGTACAACCAGCTGCTGCGTATCGAGGAGAACCTCGGCGACGCCGCCCGCTACGCAGGCGATCTCGCATTCCCACGGTTCACCCCGGCGGAGGGCTGAGTGGTGTGGATCGGCCGCGCTCTCGGCGTCACCTCGCCGAGGCGCGCCGCGGTGCTTGCCGTGGTGGTCTGCGCGTCGGTGATGAGCGTGGCCGTCCCGCTGCAGAACTACCTCGGGCAGCAGGCCGAGATCGCCAAGGTGCGGTCCGAGCGGGAGATCCTCGCCGACCAGGTCGCCGAGCTCGAACGTCGCCAGCAGCTGCTCTCCGACCCGCAGCACACCGAGGCGCAGGCCCGGGAGCGGCTGCGCTACGTGCACCCCGGCGAGACACCCTACGTCGTGCAGCTGCCGCCCCCGACCGCCGCGGTAGCGCCCGCGCAGCCGCAGGGTCCGGAGCCGCAGGACCCGTGGTACACCCGGCTGTGGCGGTCCATCGCCGGGGACGGCCGGTGACCGGACCGGTCGACGATGGCGACCGGCAGGCGGTGGCTGTGCAGCTGCGCCGCCGGCCTCGGGGCCTGCGGGCGGTCGCGCACCGCTGCCCGTGCGGCCTGCCGACCGTGGTGCAGACCAGCCCGCGACTCGAGGACGGCACCCCGTTTCCCACCCTGTACTACCTCACCTGCAGCCGCTTGACCTCCCAGGTCGGCACCCTCGAGGCAGCCGGTGTGATGCGCGAGATGACCGAGCGGCTCGCAACCGACGAGGACCTCGCGGCCGACTACCACCGAGCCCACGAGTCCTACCTCGCCGAGCGGGACTCGATCGAGCCACTGGGCACCGACGTGAGCGCGGGGGGGATGCCGGATCGGGTGAAGTGCCTGCACGTGCACGTCGCGCACGCGCTGGCCTGCGGCCGTGGCGTCAACCCCTTCGGCGACGAGGTGCTCGAGCAGCTCGGCGACTGGTGGACCCCCGGCCCCTGCGTCTGACGGTCTGACGCCCCCACCCCGCGTGTTCGCCGATCCAGCACGGTGTGTTTGCCGCAGCCGCACGCCGTGTTGGCCGTTGCGTCACCCGTGCCGCGGCGTGACCCGCTCGACCAGCGCGCGGGTGTCGGTGCCCCGGGGCAGCACCCCGAGCGTGCGACCCGGGCCGTCGCCGCCGAGCCGGGAGGCCACGAACGTCCCGGCCAGCGCGGCCGGCGCGTGCCGCACCAGCAGCGAACCCTGCAGGCACAGCGTCACCAGCTCGGCCAACCGGCGGGCCCGCTCCGGTGCCGGGTCGGCCAGCTCCGCCCGCGTAGCCGTACAGCACAGCGGTGACGCCGGCTCGGTCCCGGGCAGCGCCCTCAGTGCAGGCCCCGCTGGCCGCCCCGGGCGCTGCGGCGGGCGGCGCTGCGCTGCCAGTGCATGATCCCGAAGCCGAGCAGGCCGAGCAGGCCACCGGTCACGCAGGTCGACACCCAGACCCCGCCGGCGCCGAGGAGTGCGAGCACCGCAGACCCGGCGAACCAGGCCAACGTGACGGCGGCCACCAACGGGTGGGTCCCCGCCAGCGCCCGGGGCAGCGGTGGGACCGGCCGCCCCGGGTCGACCTCACCGTCCCGCTGCGCACCCGCCATGGCCCCGCACACTACGCCGGGAGGTCGTGAGTGGATAACGGTGTTCCGGCGCGCGATGCCGCTCACGAGCGGCCGTAGGCTGCCCACCCGTGCTGGAGCGGTACTTCCACATCGCCGAGCGCGGGTCCACAGTGACCCGGGAGGTGCGCGGCGGCGTCGTCACGTTCGTCACGATGGCCTACATCGTCGTGCTCAACCCACTGATCATCGGCAGCTTCTCCGCCGAGGGCGACGCGGCCAAGCGCGACCTGCTGGGCAACGTGCTGCCCGTGCCGCAGGTCGCCGCCGTGACCGCCCTGGTGGCGGGAGTGATGACCATCCTGTTCGGGCTGGTCGTCAACTACCCGTTCGCCATCGCCACCGGGCTGGGCATCAACACGCTGGTCGCGGTCACCATCGCCCCGCAGATGAGCTGGCCGGAGGCGATGGGGCTGGTGCTGGTCAACGGCCTGGTGGTGCTGCTGCTGGTGGTCACCGGGGTGCGCACCGCGGTGTTCGACGCCGTGCCCGCCGAGCTCAAGGCGGCCATCGCCGTCGGCATCGGGCTGTTCATCTGCTTCATCGGGCTGGTCGACGCCGGGTTCGTCCGCCGCCTGCCGGACGCGGCGAACACCACCGTCCCGGTCGGCCTGGGGATCAACGGCTCGATCGCCACCTGGCCCACCGCGGTGTTCGCGGTCGGGCTGCTGCTCACCGTGGTGCTGGTCGCCAGGCGGATCCGCGGCGCCATCCTCATCGGGGTGCTGGCGACCGCCGCACTGGCGATCGTGGTCGAGGCGATCGTGCAGGTCGGCCCATCCGGCGGGACTGACCCGCGCGGCTGGAACCTGGGCTACCCCGCGCTGCCCGACGAGCTGTTCGGGCTGCCGGACCTCTCGCTGCTCGGGGAGGTGTCCCTCGGCGCGTTCGCCAGGATCCCCGCGCTCACCGCGGTGCTGCTGGTGTTCACCTTGGTGCTCACCGACTTCTTCGACTCGATCGGCACCATCACCGGGCTGGGCAAGGAGGCCGGCTTCGTCCGCCCCGATGGCGTGTTGCCCGGTGTGGGCAAGGCGTTGGCCGTCGATGCGCTGGGAGCGGTGGCTGGCGGCGCTGCCTCGTCCTCCTCGAACACGGTCTACATCGAGTCAGCGGCCGGGATTGCGGACGGCGCCCGTACCGGCCTGGCCAGCGTGGTCACCGGTCTGCTGTTCCTGGCCGCCATGTTCCTCACCCCGCTGTACTCGTT
>JBOHGT010000072.1:0-16578 GCA_050700385.1 Pseudonocardiaceae bacterium
CGCTCTGCAACTCGATGACAAGACGGTGCCAGTGCACCGGTGCGCTCGCAACGGTCAACCGGCCAGAACTGTCGGTAGCGTGTCGCTCGGTTGAACTTCGGTCCTGATCTCGTAGGACTGCGGGCGAGACATGGCGGCGTTGCTGACCGGGCAGGACGGCACGCTGGGGCCCGGGCACCCGGCCCCGGACGTGGTGGCCTTCGACGGCACCGGCGCCCGCGCCGAACACGCGCTCGGAGCTGCGATCGACCGCTGGCTCCTCCGCCCCGAGCACGCTCCGCCCCAGCAGCACTCGTAGTCCGGAAAAGGAAGCGGACGTGCCACTCTTTCCAGGCCGGATCGCCGAACGGGAACGGCGTGAGCCGCAGTAGCGCGGTCACGGCGGATTCCGCCTCGTGCAGTACCGCCTCGCGGATGGTGAGTTCTCCGGCCAGCGCCACGTCCACGGCCAGCACCCGCCCGGGAACGCGGTGGACCGCGCGCATCCGTTCAGCGGCGTCGTCGCGGCAGCAGCTGCTCGCGATGTGCCCCCGCGCCCTGCATGGCGACGAATCCGCAGATCTCCGCCGACCGGCTCACCAGGTGATCGCCGTCGCGTTCCAGTTCGAGCGAGCGGGTCAATCCCCGCACCCGCAGCGGCACCACCAGCCGCCCCTCCGGCGCGAGCTGCTCCACCCACGCCGGCGGGATGTCCCATGCCCCGACGGTGACGATGATCCGTTCATACGGGCCGTAGTCGGAGATCCCGCTCTCGGCGTCGGCGAGGACGACGTTGACCCGCTCGTACCCGGTGGCATCGAGCAGCCGCCGAGCCCGCCTAGAAATAGTTCTGGCTAGTCCGGTAAAGGTTGCGGGACAGGCCGAGTAGGTCGCGCACGTCGTCGAGCAATGAGAACCGGGCCTGGGCGGCCGCCATGTCCCCGCCGTAGTGCTTGGCCAGGAACTGCAGGATCTGCTCGTCGGTGAAGTCCTCCAGCACGCCCACCCGGCTGGCGGTGAGGGCGGCGACCTGGGCGCCCAGGGCGGTGCGGATCTGGGCAGTGGACCGGAAGTGCTGGGTGCGGCTGGTGAGCACCACCTTGGCGTGGTCGGTGACCGCGCGAAGCAGGGTGTAGGTAGTCGGCGGCGTTGTCGAAGCCGACCCATAGTTCCAGCTCGTCGAACCCGTCGAAGAGCAGCGCGAGCCGCCCGCTGCGGATCATGTACCGTAACTTCGACACGTCGAAGGCGTCCGCGTTCTGCCGGACCAGGTGCTGGGCTAGCAACTCGTCCACCGAGGGTGCCTTCTCCAGGCTCCGCAGCTCCACCAGCACCGGCAGGAGCCCGGGCAGCCGCCCGGGAAGGGTGCGAGCCAGCTCGCGGAGCAGGAACGTCTTGCCCCGCCCGAAGTCGCCGAGCAGCGTGACGAACCGCGCGCCGTCCACACCCAGCCAGGAGATGACCTGGGCCAGCAGATCCTCGCGGACAGCCTGGTCTGCAGTGTCGTCCAGCAGCCGGTACCGCTGCGGAACGTACAGCTCAGCGGGGTAGATCTGATCCTGGGCGAGCCGCTCGGCCTGACGGGCTACCAGGGACCGCAGGTCGAGCAGCCCCTGGTAGTCCACGAAGCTGCGCAGCCGTATCTCCTGCCGCCAGGCCTCGGCTACCAGGTCCTCTGCGGCCGGACGGCCGCTGTGCACCAGCTCCGATCGAACCGAGGAGTCGGCTGAGGCGAAGTGGCGGTGCGCCTGCTGGGCAAAGGACGCGAGGTGCTCGCCGGTGACCTCACCATCCACCACACCGACGGGCCACTGCTCCACACCACCGGCTGGAAGTGGCTTGGACACCCGTAGGTAGCCAGCTTCCGGGCGCGGGTTCACCGTAGCGCCGCGCTGGCGACCCCGGTGCTCACCGCGACCTCGGCAGCCGCAGGCGGTGCGGTGTGGCGCCGCCACGAGCCTGCGAAGACGTCCTCGCCGAGCTGTTCGAACTGCCCGACCCGGACCGCTGATCCTGAGACGACCTGAGACGACCTGCCCTAATTTGCTACGCGGACCCGTCGGACACCCGGAAAGGCACACCATTGCTGTCGGGTGTGTACTGGCGGCTAGCGTTCTTGGCGATCTTTCGTTCGATCTGGCCGTCGAGATCGACGCCGTTCATCTGGGCCAGCGCGAACAGGTAGAGGGCCACGTCGGCCAACTCCTCGCCGAGATCGGGCTGCGCTCGACGCCAGGCCTGGAAGCTCTCCGCGACCTCGCCCTGCAAGAGCATGAACTCCAACGGGACATCGCTGGTGTTGAACCCCTTGTCGAGCTTGTTCTCCCATGCCAGACGCTGAGCCTGTCTGATCTCCAAGGCTCCTCCGCGGCGATGACCGGACAAGTGCGGCGGCAGCCTATCCGTGCTGCCTAAGGCTGCGGGGGACCCCCGGGGTCACGGCGCGTCGGGCGCGACGATCCGCCCGGTCAGGTTTCGAGCCGGACGACGGGCAGGTACGCAGCCAGGGTTGTGACCACGTGCTCGTAGGCCGTGAGCAGGGACTCGATGTCGGCGAGGCTTGCCGCTGCTGCGCCGTCTCGGACGAGCAGGCGCGCTCGGAGAACTGATGCGGGTGCGGTGAGGTGCACCAGGACGCCGTCCCGACGGGCGACGACGGTCGCCAGGTCGTCTATGTCGGCGTCAGCGAGACGGCTGCCGCCGTGACGCAGCGGGCCGTACACCAGCTCGCTGACGAAGCTGCGATCGAGGGCGAGGCGCCCGGGCCGGCTCAGGATCTGCCGGTAGTGCTCGGCGAGGTCGACTCCGTCAGGAGTGCGACCAGAGTGAACGACGGCGAATCCGTGATCGCGGGCCAATCGTTCGGCGAGGCTGGTCTTGCCCGCACCGTCACAGCCCTCCAGCAGGACCGTTCGATGAGCGGGGATGTCACCGAGCTGCATGGTCAAACCAGCGCTTCAAGCGACCGGGCATCCTCGACGCGAGTGTGGACCGAGTACTGGACCATGAGGTTGCGCCAGTTCGGCTCCCGGCCGCGGGCGAAGGTCCATGATGGTGTGGGATGCCAGGCGATGATCCGCCGAGCGAGGGCTGCCGCACCACCGATCATCACAGCAGCGCCACACGGTGTTTCCGGACCGGTGGTATCGACCACGAGGAGCCGGCAGCCGAGCAGCTGGCTCCAGTCGCAGCGGGCGGCAACCAGCGGGTTCGCGGCGCCGAAACGCTGGGGCTGGTACACACGGTAGCCACGGTCCGCCAGCAGTCGGGTTATGCGCGCCCAGTCGGTGCTGGCGTGGTATGGGGAGCGTTCGCAGACCGCAAGGGGTCCGGTTCCGGGCTTTGCGGGCTTGCGCGCCGATGACGATCGAGCATGATCGACGAGGCGGTCGACGGTGAGGCTCACGGCGCTGGCGAGCTGGCCGAGGTTGCGATCCCGGAACGCCTCGAAACGGGTCCCGGTGTCTACCGATGGCGCGAGGCCATCGACGCGGACGATCTCGGTCACCACAGCTTGGACGAGGGCGTCGGGAAAGTGCAGCGCCGCACCGTGCTCCGAGGCGCAGTAGGTCTGGAAGTCCGTGGTGAGCACGACGACAGGCACGCCGAGCGCCGCAGCATAGCCGATCTCCATGCACACGCCGTCGTCCAGGCTGGGCCCGTGCAACACAGCAAGCATGCCATCCAGCCTGGTCAGGCGCTCTCGGTCCAGCTCGAACAGCCGTCGGCCCTTGACCTCGGCGACAAGGTCCTCCTCGTCGGTGTCGCAGAACGGGAGGAACACCTCGTTCATCCCGACCGCTGTCCCGAGCTGCTGAGCGATCATGGCACCGAGCGCGCGGTCGTGTGCTGCGAACAGGCGATGTGCGACGTAGAACACGGACTCGCTCCTTGACCAGACAGCGTTCGGCACTACCTGTCGAGCTGGAGAGCGGCCGAGGCTGCGTGGGCGCTAGCCGCGCGCATCGCCCACTCCAGCGCGACCGCGTCATCGAGTCCGGTGGCCCTGGCGGCGAGGAACGTGCCGGTCACCGTGTCGCCGGAACCGGTTACGTCCACTGGGTCCATCCGCGGCGGCAGTGCTCGAGCGACACGTCGACCGGAACGGATCAGCTGCGCCGGGTGTGGCCCGTCGGTGACGACCACGTCCCGGAGCGCGGACGCCGGAACGGCGTCGGTGAGCAGCTCGTACTCGGCGGCGTTGGCGAATACCACCTGTGCCAGCGGCAACGCGCCCGCCGCTGCCGCGATCGACTCGGCGGCACTCGACAGGAAGAAGTCAACGCTGAACGGCCGCGCAGCGAGCACCAGGGCGTCGAGCACCGTGCCGATCTCAAGCGGACGCCGACAGCACACATGGTAGGAGTCGTCACCTCGGGCGCGGATCTGTTCGAGGGCATGGTCGGTGAGTCGCGTCGAGGCACCGTAGTCGGCCTCGACGTCGACGAGCACCCCGTCACGGTCGTAGGTCAGCGTGAAGACGGCGGAGGTACCGGGGAGGATCTTGACGCCTGACAGGTCGAGTTCGCCGAGTCGCGAGTCGTGTCGGATCACGTCCAGGTCATGGCCAACGACCGAGAGCGGCCGGCACTCGAAGCGGGCACGGGCCGCGGCGAGTGAGACGTGCAGCGCCGCGCCGCCGATGCTGGTGAGACCCGGTAGCCCGGCCCGATGGCTGTGGTCGATGGAGATGTTGCCCACGACGCCGAGCCGACTCACCGAAGCATCCCCTCGTCGTGCGCACCAGAGCCTCCAGCCATCCTACTGCTGGGCATGCGAGCAGTCGATCACATCGGCACACATCGGACGACGCAGGCATACCCCCGTGCCAGGCCGATTGAGGTGCAGCCGTTTGAAGTAGATGAGCACGAGATGCATCCACCAGGTGGGCTCGGCAGTTGCCGGGATGCTGATTCGGTACCCGTTGCACTCGATCAGCTGACGGTAGTCGCGGGCTCGGTCGGCTACGCAATGCTGCAGCGCCAGGCGCAGGGCTTCGTGAGCGACGGGGCCTCGCGGTAGGTCCACGCCGAGGGCCGGTCCGAGCTTTGTCACCATGCCTGAGTCCACCGGGATGATTCCGCAGTGGTAACCACGCGCGTAGAGAACCGCGCACTGCGCTACCTTGAACGATGCGTGACGCACCTGTGCCGCGAACCTGTGGATCAGCCTGTCGGGATCAGCATCGAGCATGCCGTCCTGCTCGTCGTCCACGAACCTCACCAGCGAGCGGAGGTAACCGATCCGCGCAACCGGTAGGCCGAGCGGGCGGACTAGACGTGCTAGTTCCCTTTCGTCGAGGGCGACGAGCCTATCGAACCCGAGAGCATCCGTCTCGGCGACGACCCGTGCATAGGTGTCGATCATGGAGTACGAGATCCGCGTCGACCAGCCGGCGACGACCATGCGCGTTCGAAGATCCGCAACAGAGGCTGGCCACCATCGGTTGTCATCGTGGTTCGCCTCCACGGCAGCACGGACCTCCGGCAGCGCCGCAACACACCGCACGATGTCGAAGACCCGTGCGGAGAACTGAGAATCGGGTGTTGTCGCCCTCATGCCACTGTTCCGATCTCGCTGCTCGTCACCGCGTGTATCGCCATCGCGAGGTTGGACGACAGCACCGCGATGGCGAAGCTGTCTTCGAGTCCGGCGAGCAAGCCGAGTGTCGGCCAGCCCGTGCAGGACAGCACGATCGCCTGCGCACCGGCCAGCGCAGCCGAACCGATCTGGGCGAGCATGCTGTGAATCTCTGCGGGACGGACCCGGGAGTACCCGTCGTCACGGTCCAGGCTCGCCTGCGCAAGGACAACGATTCCCCGTCGCGTGAACGCGCGAGCCTCGATCGTCGTGAGCCAGCGCGGGTACGGGGTGACCAGGAGGATCCGGTCGATCGACATCCGGTTCAGCGTCGTGACGAGAGCGTCGAAAGCACTCGCGACAGGTGGCGAGAATCCCTCCTGCTCGGTGAAGCCGGCCGACGTGCAGGCGAGCAGCGTTCCGGCGAGCGGAAGCCGGGACAGTTCCCAGATGGCTGCCGGCACTGCCGAGTTCAGCTCCCGCAGGAACCGGAGGTCGAGGTTGGTAGTGCGGCTGACCGGGACCAGCCGGGCGTAGTGGAAGACCACACGATCGAGCCCGAGTCGAGGCAGCTCGGCTTCCACGACCGTGTTTGCCCACGGGACGAGCACACCGATGTGAATGATGTCGGGTAACGCTGCATGCGCCTCGTCAAGCACGACCGTTGCGGAATCAGGCGGCATGACGTTCACCATAGACGAAACGTGCGGCATGTCCGATGACCGTCAGATCCGCCGCATCGTAGAGCGGTGAGGCAGTGCCCTCCTCAACGACCTGGATCGAGTAGGAGCCCAACCGGCGGTACCACGTTCCCCGGCTGGTGATGAAGAACGAGTGCAAGCCAGCCAGCCGCAGACCCAGAGGGTACACCTTCCGCTTCATCGGTTCGTCCCAGACGTGGTCGATGTCGGCCTTCCAGGTGGGAAAGTGCTCGACTGACGGCACCGGCTGCGTGGTCTGCAGCGTCGCGAGCGGCGTTCCCGGGAAGGCCCGAACCTGCCGGACGTTGGTGCGGTGGCACATCAGCCCCGCATCATAGATCCGTTGCAGCCAGGTGAGATTCGCAAGATGCGTAGCATGGGTCTCACCAGGAAGCCCATAGATGAGGTTCAGACCCGGCAAGAGCGTGGGCAGACCACCCGGACCACGATCCGCACCGGCATCGTTGATGTGCTCGACCGCGCGCATCAGGATCTCAGGGGTGCAGGTCAGCAGGTTGCGTCGGACGACAACCGGGTCGAACGTCTCCACACCCATCGGCGCACAGTTTCCCTCGGTGCAGTAGGTGGCGACATGCTGGGCGATGCGTAACCCGTTCGGGGAGGCCACCGCCAAGGGGTCAGCGTTATCGATGTGCAACACCTCGAGGTCGGCGCAGACCGCCCGCACCCCGGCCAGCAGCCGCTCGACCGCATCGACGTTGCGGTTCTGGTAGGAGAAGAAGCACGTCTGCTGGCCGAGGCGGAAGTTGCGGACACCGGCTGCGCTCAGCCTCGTGACCTCGTCCAGGACATCGTCGATGGTCCGGAAGTCGACCAGCGGCGCCTTGACCGGCTCGTTGCAGAAACTGCAGAATTGACGTCGGGTGCAGCCGCGGTACAGCTCGACCTCGGCGATCGGGCACCAGCGTAGCTGCGCGACGAGTCCCTCATAGGAGTCGCGGTCGGCGCGGAGTTGGGCGTAGGGCGCTGGGTCCATGCTCCCGAGCAGCAGGTTCCCGGACGTGATCGTGTGGGTATGGATAGCGTCGAACAGCCCGGCATAGGCGGCCGGTTCGGTCAGTGCGTAGGTAGCCAGCGGGCCGAGCAGGACCCGGCTCCCGCGGACACAAGCAAGCGCCCGGGCGAGTTCGTCGCCCGTCGCGTTCTCGGCGTGCAGGTGCACCGACGGCACCTTGTCGCCGGCCACGACCACCACGACGGTCGCATCCCTGAGGACCTGGATCGTCCGGTCGCGATTCACGGTCGCGGAGTGAGTCCGAGGGTCCGACTGGGGTGGTGCGATGGAGGGGGCACCACCGTTGAGGCACCAGCGGACGTCGTCGATGCTCAGGTATCGCACGTCAGCAGACGGGTACGTCTTCCGCAGGGCGGAGTAAGCGTCACGCACATAGGTTGACAGGTAGGGCGGGACACCAAGGCCACTCGGCTCGACGGTGTAGCCATCCAGGATCGCCATGGTCTCGGGCACGGTGTCTCCTCAACAGTCGCCGCGGCAGGCTGCTGAGTCGTCGCCGTCAGGTAGTCATGGATGCGATCCAGCCGATGGACCGGACTCGACCTGCTCGGGGAACAGGGTAAATCTCGCCGCCGTCGATGCAATACTGCGTTGCTTTGGTGTGGAAGGGTTCATGGGCTGCCCGGTCGCCGACGCCTGCGGCGCCCACAGGTGAACGGGTACGTCGGGATGGCGGACGCGGGCCGCCTCCAGCACCCGGTCGAAGAAGCTGTCCTCTGGTGCGGACACGCCGCGTTGCGGATCGGGAACGCGGTCGACGTCCCGGCGTGGGTCGGTGTCCGCCTGGTCGACGGCGAACGTGGCGTGGACGTGCCGCAGTGGGTGCGGCTCGTGGTGGCGCCAGTCCGACCCGGTGGGGCTCACCCGGGTGTCGCCGATCCAGCGGCGCTGGCCGACCGCGTACTGGCGGGCGTGGCGGGTCACTCCGCTGGGGCCAAGGGTGAGGAGTTGGTACTGGTTGGGGACCTCCTGCGGCCGGGCCTCGGCGGTGACCGCGGCACTTCCGGTGGACAGCGCCAGCAGGCCGGACGAGAGCCGGTGCAGGCGCCCGTCGTGGGTGTGCCCGTGTAGCAGCAGGTTCACCAGTCCGGGCTGCCGAGTGACCGGTCGAGGTCGTCGGCGTCGCGGAGGTTCTCGTCGTCGGCGGTCGCGCCGCGCACGGCGTTGTGGTGAACCGCTGCGAGCCGCAGCCACCCCTGGTCCCGGTATCGAGCGAGCCGGTCAGCGAACCAGCGGAGCTGGTGCTCCCCGACCCAGCCGTAGTGGTCGGCGTCGCGGTGGGTCTCGGCCATGGTGGAGTTCAGCCCGGCCACCACCACCGCGAGATCGGGCATCTCGAACAGCGTCCACGGCTCGTCCGGGGTGAAGCTCACCCCGTCCACGCCGTCATAGAACTGCTCGAACGCGGCGACGAGGTGCCGCCATTTCGGCCAGTACGGGCCCACCGGCTCGCACTCGTCCGCCTCTTGGTCCCGGAAGTAGGCGTCGCAGGCGTTCCGGTTGACGTCGTGGTTGCCGGGCACGATGGCCACGTGCCGCCGGGGCAGCTCCACCACCTCGGTGAGTGCGGTCAGGAACTTCCCGACCTGCTCGAACTCGCTGCGCAGGCCCCACTCGGCCAGGTCACCGGTGATCACCATCAGGTCCGGGCGCAGTCCGTGGTCGTCGGCCAGCCGGTCCAGGTCATCGTGCAGCCGCTGGAATAGTGTGTCGTGGGCCTGGTCGGCCGGGGTCAGGCCGTTGCCGCCGAACAGATGGTTGCGGCCGAACTGGGGATCTGACACGTGCAGCACCACCAGCTCGCTGACCCCGCGGGCAGCCCGCCCCGGGACATGGGCGTGCCGGGGATCGAGGGCCTCCGGCCAGGCCAGCCGCAACCGGTCGGCGGTGATCGCGTAGCTGTCCCGCTCCCCGGTGCCTGCGGGTGGCGCGGCGGCCAGCAAGCCCACCACCCGGCCAGTGTCGCGGTCATACACCGGGCTGCCACTGAACCCCGGCTGGATCCGGAGAGCCGTCTCGGTGGTGGAGTCCAGTTGCAGGTGACCGCCCCCGACCAGGCCACGGGCGGTCGCTTCGACCCATGCGCCGTGCGGGCGCGGTGGGTTGCCGGGGTAGCCGAACACGTCCACCACCCGGCCCCGCGCGGGTGGGTTCGAGGCCAGGCGCGCGGGGCTGGCACCCGCGGGAAGCCCGGTGCCGGTCAGCACGAGCCCGGCGATGTCGTCGCCCGCGGCGCCGGTGCGCGGCGGGGGCAGCCAGCACCCCACCCGGGCCCGCAGCGGCGGCCCGTCAGCGGCCGCAGGCTCGACGGTGACCTCGCCTGCGGGCCGGTCCTGTGCCCTGCGGTCCCGGCCGAGCGCGGCGTTGACCACATGCGCGCAGGTCAGGATCTCCTGCGGACCTACCAGCACGCCCACCCCGACCGTGCGCCCGGCCGCGTCCCGCACCCGCACGGCCAGTCCGCTGTCCGGTTGGTCACTCATCGGTGGCTGCCGGCCCCGGGTGCGGCCGCTTCCAGCCGAGCGTCACCGCGAAGTGCATCTCGCTGGTGCCCTTGGCGACCACCACTCCGGTCTCCGCGCCCAGGGTGAGCCCGAACTCCACGCTGACCTCGTCCGGCGACATCGCCACCAACCGGTCGAGCACCGCCCGGAGCGCCGGCTTGATCTGATCGAGTGCCTGCTCCAGGGTCTGCCGCGCCCGCGCGACGACCTCACCCGGGCGCGCGCCGGCCAGTTCCAGATCACCCGGCAGTTCCGCAGCCGAGACCTCGACCAGCAGCCGGCCCCCGCCCTCGACGGGCACCTCCAGATACACCATCGCCCCTCACCAGCTCACGGGTCTCAGGAGGGTCACTCTATGCGCCGGCGTCGAGCTGTCACGGCAGCCGGCGCCGCCAGTCCGGACTGGCGGCGATCGTCGGGCGGAATCCCGCGCGGTGTGGTGCCACGGGCGCTGCGAGGACGTCCTCGCCCCGTCGTCGGCCGCCGAGGCGGCCCTGCTGAGCTTGCAGCGCGGCGCCCCCGACTGGACGGCGCACCACCGGCTGCCGCGGATGCTCGTCGGCGAGCTGCTGACCCGTCGGCGCCCGTCGGCGCCACTGCGCGAGCTGGCCGGGCAACTCGGCGTCACCGCGGGCACGACGACGCTGCATCCCTGCGAGGAGTAGGACACCAAGTCCTACCCTCGGTGCGCGGATGGCCGCGACAGTGATGCGGTGCTCACCGACCTCGCGCACCGAGGCGACACCCGGGCTGAGCTGCTGAGCCACCGCCTCGGCCGAGCGCAGGGTGCGCCAGTGGCTGCTGATCTGGACGTCGGGGATGTCCCCGGTGCCGATGCCACCACATCCGGGGCGGGATGCCCGGACCGAGGACGCCGACGTGCCAGCTGCGCACGAACGGCGGGGTGTCTCACCGACCAGTTCCGTGCTGCTTCCAAGACCTACTCGTGCCGTCAGCCAGCAACCGCGGGCGCCTTCCGGCGGTCAGTGGCTACCGGACAGCCAGAGCGTCAACTGCTCGGTGATCGTGCTGACGGTTTCCTCGGTGGCGGTGCTGAGCAGCTGGCCGAACCGCTGAGTCGAGACGGTGCGCACCGCCTCACACATGGCCCAGCTCTGCCGGTTCAGGCCACCGTCGTCGGTGACGGCGATGTGATGCGGGAACCCGCGCTCGCGGGTGGTCAACGGCACGACAATGGCTTGGCGGATCGGCAGGGCATTGAACCGGTCGCTGGACACCACGATGTAGGGCCGCGTGCCGCGCTGCTCGTTGGCCACCGTGGGGTCCTGCGCCACCGACCAGATGTGTCCGCGTTGAATCCTCACGCGTTGTACTCCGGCCACTCCTCTGCAGCCGTGGCATCAGGCTCGCCGGCGGACATCTCGGCCAGCTCACCGAGGTAGTCCTGCCAGCCGTCCGGGTCGGTCCACTGGATCCGTTCGTAGGCGGCCTCGATCTCGGCCCAGCGCTGCTCGGCCTCGAGCCGGCGTGACTCGACGTCCAGCAGCGCTCCCATCGTTGTCCCCCGCGCCCGGGCAATGGAGGACAGGCGATCGCGTACCGTCCGGTCAACCTTGATCGTCGTTGTTGACATACCGAAAAGTATACCGATAACGGATACCAATGGCCAACGAATGTCCGGTCAGGGATCCCCATAGGAGGCGACGGCTCACACGTCGGCGGCGGTCGGGTCGTGCAGCGGTCGCCGTGACTGGTGGCGGGACTCCCGCATCACACTCCGGCGGTAGCACGACCACCTCCAACGCCATCGAGAAGACCGCCCACCTGATCCGGGTACTGTCCACCGCCGAACTCCCCGACGGCGCCACCCCGGAATTCCCGCTGCCGGGCAAGCTCACCGTCACCGCGATCCAGGGCGGCCAGAGCTACTCGATCACGCCGGACCTGTGCACCCTCAACGTCGACACCCGCACCACCCCCAGGATTCGACGGCCAGGCCGCCAGCCGGCTGCTGGCACACCTCGTCACCGAAGTCGATGACACCTGGCCGGGCACCCGCCCTACCCTCATCCAGACCGACACCCACCGGCCCGCCTACATCCTCGCCGAGGACTCCCCGTTGCGCACCGCCCTCATCGACGCAGCCACGACCGCCGGGGTCGAGGTGGAACCCAAGGTCGCCGGCCCGACCAATATCGGCAACTACCTCGCCGACCTCGGCATCCCCGCCACCGCGGGATTCGGCGTCAGCTATATCGGCCTGCACGGCACCGACGAACGCGCCCACCTGGACACCATCCCCACCGTGCAAGCCGTCTACCACAACGCAGTGCTGCACCTGATGTAGGTGATATCGGTGTGCCACGAGCGCGGAGAGCGAGGCTGAGATGAGCGGATAGGTGCCTCGCAGGATGCGGTGCTGCGTGGGAGATGAAGGTTGTGGCCCTTCGGCGTCGCCCTGTGGGGGGAGATGCCAAACCGCCTCATGCTGCGTTGGCTGAAGACCGTCGTGGTGAGCGATGAGGAAAAGGCGCCTGGTAGGCGTCAGGTGGGGACCGGGAAGACGAGCGCAAGCGAATCACTGCTGACGTGTCGTAAACCTATGAGATGGCATCGAAACTGAGGCGTAGATATGGCGTCAGGACAAGCCTGGCGGGAGCCCGCTTATTGGCCAGGTGGTGCCCGGCATGGAGGTGACGTGAGTCCGGTCTGCGGCTTTCACGCGGAACGTGGGAAGGCGTGCTGTGAAATAGGTGGTGGTCGAGGTCCGGCCATTGCTGAGAGGGAGCGCAGCGAGCAACAGAAATTGTGAGCTGTTGAGTACCGTCGCGGAGCACGCCGGCGGACCGGCCCGTAGTAGTGGTGAAGCCTCTGTAATGGAGGTGGAGCGAAGGGGTCGGACCATCCGGGTTGTGTAGTCGATCAACCGATGTTCTCGGGAGGAATCGGGTGTACGAACCGAAGTCGCAAGTGAAGCCGTTCGACATTTCGAAGTGGCTGTTGTGGGAGGCGTTCCAGAGGGTGAAGAAGAACAAGGGCGCCGCCGGTGTGGACGGTGTGACCATCGAGGAGTTCGAACGAGACCGGGATGCGAATCTGTACAAGATATGGAACCGCATGTCGTCGGGAAGTTACTTCCCGCCTCCGGTTCGAGCGGTGGAAATACCCAAATCGCATGGTGGTGGGGTGCGCGTCCTCGGCGTGCCGACGGTCGCGGACAGAGTCGCGCAAACGGTGGTGGCCATGGTGTTGGGGGCCCGGGCGGAACCGAAGTTTCACCAGGACTCCTACGGCTACCGCCCGAAGCGATCGGCGCTGGACGCGGTCGCGGCATGCCGTGAGCGCTGCATGAAGACCGACTGGGTGCTCGATCTGGACATCCGGAAGTTCTTCGACAGCGTGCCGCATGACCTCATGGTCAAGGCGGTCGAGGCCAACACCGACTGTCCCTGGGTGGTGCTGTACGTGAAGCGGTGGCTCACCGCTGAGCTGGCGCTGCCGGACGGAACTCTTCAGGACCGGGAGCGTGGGACTCCGCAGGGCTCCGCGGTCTCGCCGATCCTGGCGAACCTGTTCATGCACTACGCGTTCGACCTGTGGAGGTCCCGGCAGTTCCCGGATGTTCGGTTCGAGCGGTATGTGGATGATGCCGTGGTGCACTGCGAGAGTGAACGGCAGGCCCGAACGGTTCGGGTCGCGATCGAGGAGAGGCTGGGTCAAGTCGGGTTGGAACTACACCCCGACAAGACCAAGATCGTGTACTGCAAGGACAGCAACCGGCGGGGTGACTACACGCACACGTCGTTCACGTTCCTTGGGTACACGTTCCGTCCGCGACTGGCGTGGAACAGCAAGGCCCGGAAGAGGTTCACCGGGTTCCTGCCCGCGATCAGCAACGACGCGCTCAAGAAGATCAGCCGGGAAGTCCGCCGATGGCGGATGCACCGACGCACCGACCTGTCTCTGGACGATCTCGCGCGACGGATAAATCCGATCGTGCGGGGCTGGATGAACTACTACGGCCGATTCTATCGGACGGAGCTTCATCATCTCCTGCAGCGCATCAACACCTATCTGATGCGGTGGGCACGGAAGAAATACAAGCGGCTGCACGCTTTCAGGCGCGCTGATGTGTGGTGGAACGGGGTCACCGAGCGTGACTCCCGACTGTTCGCGCACTGGGTGTGGATGAAAGAATTCCTGCCGACTGGATGGTAAGAGCCGTGTGACGGGAGACTGTCACGCACGGTTCTGTGGGAGCGTGCGACGTGAAGTCGCACGCGTTGAGTGAGTTACATCGATTGGAGGCTTGATCGAATGTCGAGGATGTGATTTCGGGCCAGTGTCCAAGGGTCCGTTCCCGCCCTGACGGGCGTCGCGAGTAATCGTGGGGTCTGAAGCTCAGGGTTGAAGCCCAAGGGTGCCCGCTCCATCCGGGTGCCACAGGCCAGGGAAAGAACCGGAAGGGTGAACGCGAGTAAACCCCTGATGAGGCCTCGTCACAGATGGCCCCGGAGATGGGATGTATCGCCGGGGTGCAGGACTGGCCGCTGGGAAGCGGCAGGTGGCGGCTGTAGCGCTCTTAGCAGCCGTGGGACACCACCGTCTCGGGGCAGAGGGGGCACCCGACCCGGTCGTCTCTCACGCGTGCGGAACACGGGAACCCCGTCAGGGTCCAGCAACCGCTGGTAAGCCGACCGCAAGGAAGGCCCAACTCCCTGGCGGGAACAGGATGGTCCAAGAAGCGAATGCCGGCGGCTGAAAGGCAGCAGGAAACCGAGACCGTAGTGCCGCTCCTCCAGCGGGTGGTCTCGGATAACTGGCCGGATACCGGGCGAGAGGCCCGGGCCTGACAAGGGCGCTGACGTGGACCGGGTGAGCCTTTGACGATCTTTTGCCGGCGGCGAGCGAACCGAAGGGCAAGTTAGACACCATGACGACCGAGGTGGTCGCAGTGACCGCGTCTGGGGTGTTTGTGGTGAACGGACCGGAGGACGATCCCGACAGTGGCGGCATCTACCTCAGATGGCGCGACGTTGAGGATAACGTAGCGCGCCTGGGACAGCGGATCTTCAAGGCAACGCAGGCAGCAGACTTCAAGAAAGTCAGGAGTCTGCAGAAGCTGATGCTGCGCAGCCTGTCCAACACGCTGGTCAGCGTGCGGCGGGTCGCCCAGCGCAACAAGGGCCGCACGACCGCAGGTATCGACGGGCAGGTCGCCCTGACCCTGCCAGCCGTGGCCAAGCTGGCCACCGGCGTCCACCAGACGCGAACGAGCTGGCAGCCCCTAGCGGTCAAGCGGGTGTATATCCCGAAGGCACGTGACAAAACTAAGCTGCGCCCGCTCGGCATTCCCGTGATCATGGACCGGTGCCACCAGGCGCGGGTCCGTCAGGCACTGGAACCCGAGTGGGAGGCCCGGTTCGAGCCCCGATCCTATGGGTTTCGGCCGGGCCGCAGCTGCCAGGACGCGATCGAGGCCATCTTCAACACGTTGCGCGGCAAGACCGCACGACGGTTGTGGATCCTGGACGCGGACCTGGAGGCGGCGTTCGACCGGCTCGATCATGACCACCTACTGGGTCAGCTCGGAGCGTTTCCCGCGCGGGGACTGATCCGTGGCTGGCTCAGGGCGGGCGTGTTCGAGCCGGGTAAAGGGTTCGCCCCCACCGAGCAGGGCAGCCCACAAGGCGGAGTGATCAGTCCCTTGCTGCTGAACGTCGCACTGCACGGCCTGGAACAAGCCGCCGGAGTCCGCTATCTGTCCACCGGAGTCGACGCCGGGGATGTGCGGCGGGACAGCCCGGTGATGATCAGGTACGCCGACGATATGCTCGCTCTGTGTCACACTCGACAACAGGCCGAGCAGATCAAGGTGCAGCTGGCCCAATGGCTGCAACCTCGGGGCTTGGCCTTCAACGAGGCCAAGACACACATTATCGGCGCCAGCCGAGGATGTGACTTCCTGGGGTTTAGCATCCGCCGCTACCCCAACGGCAAGCTGCTGATCAAACCGAGCACGGCGGCTCGCAGACGGGTCCGGGAGCGGCTCGCGGCCGAGGTCTGCTCGCTGCGTGGGAACAACGCGGTGGCCCTCATCGCCCGCCTCAACCCCATCATCCGGGGCTGGGCCGCTTTCCACCGGCACGTGGTGTCCGGTGAGGTGTTCAATGCTCTGGACGCCTACGTATACAAGCTCACCTACCGGTGGGCACTACGCGGACACCGCAACAAACCGAAACGGTGGATTGTCGACCACTACTACGGCGCACTCCATCCGGCCAGGAACGACCGATGGGTGTTCGGCGACCGCCACAGCGGCGCCTACCTCGTCAAGTTCTCCTGGACGCGAATCGTCCGGCACCAGATGGTCAAAGGCGGGGCCTCACCGTATGACCCCACACTGGCCGAATACTGGAACACCCGGCGCCGCAGAAACCCACCCCCGCTGGGCCGGTCCACGCTGCGGCTGCTCCAAGCCCAGCACGGCCGCTGCCCGCTGTGCGGGGACTACCTGCTGTACGCCGACCACCAGCCCGCATCCCCCACCGAATGGGAGCAATGGCTGACCGCAACCCGCAAAGCGATCACCAAACAGGCGATCACCACAGCGGACAGCGACAAGCCGGACGATCACAAACCCCGTCTCATACACACTCACTGCCACCAGCGCCACACCAGCGCCCACGGCAACAGTCCCGAACAGCTTCAACCGTCCGCTTTGCCCTCGCGGCTTGCTTGAGCCGTGTGCGGCGACGAGTCGCATGCACGGTTCTTAGGGGGGTGCGGCGCAGTAATGCGTCGCACCTACCCGACC
>JBOHGT010000073.1:0-5739 GCA_050700385.1 Pseudonocardiaceae bacterium
CCGCCGTGAGGAGACCACCAGCATGCCAACCACCCGACCGTTGTCGGTGACCACCCACCTGCACACCCCCACCGGCACCCGGCTACCCGCGACGTGGGCCTACGACCCCGCCGACCCGCTGGCGGTGACGCTGCACATCCACCCCCACCGCTGCCACCCGGTCACCTGGGTCCTCGCCCGCGACCTGCTCGACACCGGCCTGCACGCCGGCGAGCCCGTCGGCGACGGCGACGTGCGGCTGTGGTCGCCACCACCCCGCCACCCCACCCCGGGCGCCCTGCACATCGAGCTGCGCTCCGACACCGGACACGCCCACCTGACAACCGACTGGGACACCACCGCCACCTTCACCCGCCGCACCCATGCCACCGTGCCCGCCGGCAGCGAGACCGGCCTCGTCACCGGGTGCCTCGACCAGCTGCTGACCCACCTACTGCAAGGAAAAGCCCGGTGACCGTCCCGCAGCCGCTGCCCGGCTTCGACGAGGCCTACCTCGCTGCCGGTGAGCAGCAGGCCCTCGTCCGCTGGCTGACCGGGCGGGCGGGGCTGACCGAGTCCGAGGCGCTGGCCGAGGTGGCTGGGCTGGACGACGAGATGCGCGTCGGGATGGACATCGAGGCGCAGGCGCACCTGGCCGACCACGACTGCTGCCAATGCTGCGGTGAGGTCGGCGGAAACTGCTGATGGCTGACTTCTGCGCCGCATGTGCCCGCGGCGGGATGCCGGGCAACGACCTGGCCGGGTGGCTGGCCGGCGCCGGCGGTCACGAGTGGGGGCGTGCTGGATCGGGCAGCGACTCGCCGTGGTGCCGGCAGCCGCCTCGTGACCGGCCCCCGGCGACCCCCACCACCGACACGACCAGCTCGTCGACGCACCCAACCCCCTGACTGGAAGGAGACCGGCGCCGTGAGCCTCAAGGCGATGACCTGGGTGTGGGACCACTCCCCGGCCGCGGGCACCGAGCTGCTGGTGTTGCTGGCGATCGCCGACAACGCCGACGACACCGGCGCCAACGCCTACCCCTCGACCGACACCCTGGCGCGCAAGACCCGCCTGGACACCCGCACCGTGCAACGCGTCATCCGGCGCCTCGAGAAAGACGGGCACGTGGTCGTCGACCGCGGCGGGGGCCGGGCCGCCAACCGCTACGCGGTGCCGCTGACCACCCCCCACCGGCCCGTGGACAACCCGCCCGGCCCTGTGGACAGCCCGCCCGATTCCGTGGACGGGTTGTCCACACCCCCGGCGGGCTGCCACCCCCGGCACACCGCCACCGGTGGCGCGGGCGCCACCCCTGGGGTGGCACAGCTACGCCACCCCAGGGGTGGCACAGCTACGCCACCCGAACCCCCCTATAACCGTCCTAGAACCCCCACCCCCGCGCGAGGCACCACCCCGGCGGCCGGGGACAACCCGACCACCGCCGGAGGAGGCGGAGGGGGCGGAGGGGGAGGGGAACCCGTCGAGGACGTCTTCGACGCCCTGGGCCCGCCCTGGCGACTCGGCCCCGCCCAGCGCGCCCGCCTGGCCCCGGGCATCACCCAGGCCCTGACCGCCGGCTGGTCGCCCGCCGGGCTGGCCGCCCTGCTCGGGGCCAACCCGCACGGCGTGCGGTCCCCGGTGGCGGTGCTGGAGTCGAGGCTGGCCGACCTGCCACCCCCCGAGGCGCCCGCACCCGCCTCCCGCCCGGCCTGGTGCGGCGGCTGCGACCCGCTGACCCGCCACCGTGAGACCACCCGGGCCGGCGCCCCCTACCGCTGCCCGGCCTGCCACCCGCTGGCGCCCCCCGCGCGCCCGGCGACACCACCGGGGACCACCACGACCCCGGCCGGGCCGGACCCGCCTGCCCAGCAGCCGCCCCCGCCCAGCCACCACCCCGCCGACAGACAGGAAGCCCGATCATGACCGACACCAGCCCCGGCGCCCGGTTCGCCGCGGTGTTCGCGGCGATGCTGGCCGCCCACCACGTCGCCGACTACTGGCCGCAGACCGACCACCAGGCCGCCAACAAGGGCCGCACCGGCAGCCCCGGCGAAGACGCCGCCGGCGCCGCCGCGTGCCTGGCCCACGTCGCCTCCTACACGGTCGCCGGCCGACGTCCTCGCCGCCGTAGACGCCCAAACAGTCGCCCGGCTCGACCACAGGGGCCGCACATGACACCCACCGCGGGTGACACCACCCGCCGGCCGGGGTGTCGGGCCCGCCGCCACGACACCGCGTCGGCCTACACCCGGGGCTGCCGCTGCGCCGACGCGCGGGAGGCCTGGCGGCTGTACGGCAAACGCCGCCGGCAGGGCCGCCAGCCGCCGTTCCTGTGTGACGCCACCGGCACCCGGCGCCGGCTGCAGGCGCTGGTCGCGATCGGCTGGCCCACCACGACGCTGGCCGACCGGCTGGGCATCCCACCGACCGTGGTCAGCCGGTGGTGCCACCACGCCCGGCGGGTGCATCCCCACACCGCCGCGCGGGTGGCCCGGCTGTACGCCCGGCTGAGCATGACCCCGGGCCCGTGCCCCCGCGCTCGCGCGCGGGCCGCCGGCTGGGCCCCACCGCTGGCCTGGGACGACAACACGATCGACACCCCCGCGGCCACCCCCGCGGGGCACGGCGCCGAGCACACCACGCCACCACGAGGCGACGTCGACGACGCCGCCGTGCTGCGCGCCTGCCACGGCCACCCACCCCGGGCGCTGACCGTCGCCGAACGCGTCGCAGCGGTGCGGCGCCTGGCCGCCGCCGGCCACGCCGACGCCGACATCTCCGCCCGGCTGGGGCTAGGTGGCGCCCGCGTCGTCCAACGGATCCGCCGCGCCCACGCCATCCCCACCGCGGCGGCCCCGGGCCGCGTCGCCTGACCGGCCAGTGACCCGCACCAGACGTGTTGGAGGCATCGAACTATGACCACCCGATCCCGACTCGAGTCGTGGAACCAGCACGGCCTCCTAGCTGCGCTGCGCGGCCACTACGGCGATGTGGACGGCCACCGCGACGAGGATGCGCATGCCACATTCGCGGAGCTGACCGCGCCGGGCTCGAGTCGTCGCGCCGATTACGTCGCGGTGAGCTTGTGGCCGTCTCGGGGGCTGACGATCGACGCGCACGAGCTGAAGGTGTCCCGGTCGGACTGGCTGCGGGAGCTGCGTCAGCCGTCCAAGGCGCAGGCGTGGTGGCCGCATTGCCACCGGTGGTGGCTGGTCGCCGGCCACGAGTCGATCGTGGGCCAGGGGGAACTGCCCGACGGGTGGGGGTTGATGGTGCCCGGCCGCGGGCACCGGATGAAGATCGTCCTCCCGGCGCCGCGGCGCGAGATCACGCTGAGCATGCCGCTGCTGGTGACCCTGCTGGGCTCCGGACGCCGCGGCCACACCGCGGCCGTTCGCACCGCCCGCGCCGAGGCGTTCCGCCATGGCCGGCAGCAAGCGCAGCAGACCGTGGACCGTGCTCGACTGTCCCCCGAGCAGAAAGACCGGCTCGCCGAGCTCGAGCGCCTCGAGACGCTCCTGGGTGGGTGTCTGGGCGACTGGGTGCAGGGCAAGGACGCAGACACCGTGGCGGCGGCATTGCGACTCGCCGGGTCACTGCGGAAACTGCCGGGCCGCTGGCAGCTCGACCAAGCCGAACGCACCACCAGTGAGGCGCTGGCGCGGGTGCGGGAACTGCGGGAGCTGCTGGCCGGTCTCGCCACCGAGCACGCGTCATGAGGCGATCACCGAGGAGAGATCTCCGATGAGCGCGCCAACGTTGCGTCTGGTCTCACTGGGCGCCGGGGTGCAGTCCACGACGCTGGCCCTGCTGGCCGCGGAGGGACGGCTACCGGCCCCGGATGCGGCGATCTTCGCTGATACCGGGTGGGAACCGGCGGGGGTGTATGCCCACCTCGACCGGCTGGCCGCCGAGCTCGACCGCGCCGGGATCGCGCTGCACCGGGTGTCGGCCGGGGATCTGCGCGCCGATGCGATCGACCCGGCCCACCGCTACGCCAGCATCCCGTATTTCGTGCGCAACCCGGACGGTTCGGAGGGGATGGGCCGGCGGCAGTGCACCAGCGAGTACAAGCTGGCGCCGATCAACCGCAAGGTCCGTGAGCTGCTCGGCGCCGCCCCGCCCACCTACCGGCGGGTGCCCGCCGGTCGGATCGCCGAGCAGTGGATCGGGTTCAGCGTCGACGAGATCGGGCGGGTCAGCGACAAGAACCCGGTCCGGTATCAGCGGCTGCGGTATCCGTTGCTGGAGCTGGGCATGTCGCGCACCGACTGCGCCCGGTGGCTACGCGCCCGCGGGTGGCGCCCGGAGAAGTCGGCTTGTGTCGGCTGCCCCGTTTCACGGCAACGCTCAATGGCGCCAGCTGCGTGACCAGTCTCCCCAGGAGTGGGCCGACGCGGTCGCATTCGACCGGGCCATCCGCACCGGCGGCGGCCGCGGGCTGCCGCTGGGCGGGCAGGCGTTTTTGCACCGCTCCCGGCTGCCGCTCGACGAGGCCCCGATCGACCGGGTCACCCGCACCGAGTGGCAGGCCAGGCAGGGCGACCTGCTCGACCTGCTCGCCGACGAGGGCGACCCCGACGGGTGCTCACCGTATGGCTGCCGCTCCGGCACACAGAGGGAGGTGACCCGATGAAGGCCCCGCGCCGCGCCGCCTGACCGGCCAGTGACCCCACCACCAGACGTGGAGGCAACGACGATGAGCAGCTCCATCCGCGACCGGGCCGAACCCACCGCGCCGAGCACCGGAGGCAACCCGTGAGTTGTGAGTCCCAGCTCCATCGAGTGGACACAGATCACATGGAACCCGACGACCGGGTGCGACCAGATCTCGACCGGATGCGACAACTGCTATGCGCTGACCCTCGCCAAGCGGCTCAAGGCGATGGGCGCGAAAAAGTACCAACACGATGGTGATCCCCGCACCAGTGGCCCCGGCTTCGCCGTCACAACCCATCCCGACGTGCTCACACAGCCGCTGCGGTGGCGCACGCCCCGGCTGGTGTTCGTCAACTCCATGTCCGACCTCGGGCATGCCCGCGTTCCACGGTCCTTCGTGGCCTCGGTGTTCGCCGTGATGGCGCTGGCCGCACAGCACACCTTCCAACTGCTCACCAAGCGCCCGAATCGACTGCGGGCACTCCTTGCCGATCACGAGTTCTGGTCGGCCGTCGACCATGAGCTCAACCAGCTGACCGGCATGCGCGAGGACGCCTTGGGCTACGACTGGCCGCTGCCCAACGTCTGGATCGGGACGTCGATCGAGTCCGACGAGTACTCCTGGCGGGCGGGCGAACTGCGGCGGATCCCAGCCGCGACCAGGTTCCTGTCGCTCGAGCCCCTCCTCGGGCCACTACCCACCTTGGATCTCGCCGACATCGACTGGGTCATCGCCGGCGACGAGAGCGGACCGCGTCACCGGCCCGTCGATCCCGACTGGGTCCGCGACATCAGGGATCGCTGCACCACCATCGGCGTCCCCTTCTTCTTCAAACAGTGGGGAGGACACACACCCAAGGCCGGCGGTCGCGAACTCGACGGCCGCACCTGGGACGCCATGCCGGCGACGGACGCAGCGACGGCTCGAGGTGCCCGGTGAGCCAGCTACGACTCTGCCCCGAGTGCGGTCGACCGGTTGAGCGGCCCCCGTACGGGGGTGAGCTCGCATCCCCGAGACGGGCACTGGCGTTACCCCCCGGAGGGGCAAGCAAGCGAGCCGAGTGTTGGAGGATACGTGACAGACGACCTTGTTGACCT
>JBOHGT010000074.1:0-11512 GCA_050700385.1 Pseudonocardiaceae bacterium
CGCGCCCGGACGGCAAACCCGTGTTTCCCGGGCGTGGGCGGGCAGGGGTGTTGTCCGGGCGGGGGGAGGCCGGTCCGCGGCTGCCGGGGGTGTTGCCGCCAGTGTGGAATGTCGGCCCACGCAACCCTAGGTTCGTCGGCCGGGACGGCACGCTCGTGCACCTGCGAGAGCGGCTGCGGTCCGGCGGGACGGCTGTGGTGCAGGCGTTGCACGGGATGGGCGGGGTGGGCAAGACCCAGGTCGTTATCGAGTACGCGCACCGCTACGCCGGAGACTACGACCTGGTGTGGTGGGTCAGCGCCGAGGAGACCGGCCTGATCGGCGAGCAGTACGCGACGCTCGCGGTCACGCTCGACCTGACCCCACCGCGCGCGGACACGGCGAGCGCGGTCGAGGCGCTGCGTGCCTACCTGCGGGGCCACAGCCGGTGGCTGTTGCTGCTGGACAATGCCGAGTCACCCGGTGAGCTGCGTGATTGGTTGCCCGCCGGGCCAGGGCACGTCTTGATCACGTCCCGCGATCCCGGGTGGGGCGAGCTCGCCGTCCGGGTGGAGCTCGATGTGCTGCCCCGCCCGGAATCGGTGAAGTTGATCCACGGCTCCCGTCCGGGTATCAGTGATGCCGAGGTCGATCGGCTGGCTGAGGCTCTCGGGGACCTGCCGCTGGCGCTGGCCCAGGCGGCGGGGTTCCTGTCCGAGACCGGCATGTCGGTTGACCGCTACCTTGGGCTGCTGGAGACCCGGACGGAGGAACTGCTCGAACAGAGCCGGCCACCGAGCCACCCGCACTCTCTTGCTGCGGTGATCCGGTTGTCCACTGACCGCCTCGCCGAGGTCGACCCGGCCGCGCTCGCCCTGGTGCGCATCGGCGCGTTCCTCGCCCCGGAACCCATCCCCACCGAACTCCTGACCCGCCCCACCCCCGTGACCGGCAACAACCGCCCACCGGAGCTGGAGGCTCTCGCCACTGCTGCGGTGAGCCCGGTCGCGGCGCACCGCAGCCTGGGGCAGGCCTGCAGCTATGGCCTGGCCCGCATCGTCGGCTGCGGGCTGCTGCTGCACCGGCTCACCCAAGCCGTCCTCCGCGACCAGCTCCACGCCAGCGCCGCCACGGCCTATCGCTCCTATGCCCAGGCGTTGCTGGTCGCGGCGGATCCTGGGGATGAATGGAACCCGGCATGCTGGCCGGACTGGGCACAGATCCTGCCCCACCTGCTGGCCACCGACCCGGCTACCAGCCCCAGTCCCGCCCTGCGGGACCTGGCCTGCCGCGCCGTCTGGTACCGGCACAACCGTGGTAACAGTCATCCGGCACGTGACCTCGCCGAGCATCTCCACCGGCACTGGGGCGAGCGGCTCGGTCCAGATGATCCGCACAGCCTGCGGATCGCTCATGCCCTCGTCCGCCTTCTCGTCGACATTGGCCCCTACGGCCAGGCCCGCGAACTCGGCGAGGACACCCTCGCCCGGTGCCGGAGGGTGCTCGGTGACGACCATCCCGACACGCTGGACGCAGCGCATCACCTCGCAAAGTGCCTGCACGAGACGGGCGGGTTCGAGCAATCCCGGCAGCTCAACGCCGACACCCTCGCTCGCAGGCGACGGGTGTTCGGCGACGATCACATCCACGTCCAGCGCACGGCGTATAACCTCGCCCGCGACCTGCGCGAGCTGGGCGACGTCGAGGCAGCTCGACAGCTGCACGAGGACACCCTTTCCCGCCGACGACGAATGCTCGGCGACGACCATCCCAACACCATTAATACGACTAACGAACTCGGCCTCGACTTTTACGCGCTCGGCCGGATCGACGCAGCGCGAGAGCTGCATGAGGACAGCCTTAACCGGGCGCGTCGGGTACTCGGCGAGGACCATTTCTGGACCATCGATTGCGCCAACAATCTCGCCCACGACTTGCGCGCGCTCGGTGAGGTCGAGGAAGCGCGGCAGCTCAGCGAGGACACTCTCGCCCGAGTCCGGCGGGTATTCGGCGACGACCACCCCCGCACCCGGAAGGCGGCCCACAACCTCGCTGAGGCCCTGCGTCTCGTGAAAGAGCCGGTTCGGCGGGGCGATTCCGATCCCACGGGCGGTCCCAAGAGCGCCCGGAAATAGATGTTGGCGTTCTGACCCCGAACCCGGTCCCCGTAGGAGCCATCACCCACCCCGGCAGGCGCCGCCCGTGCGAGTGTCTCGATCTCGTGGTGTGTCCAGCTGACCGTGGGTTACCGGCGTTCCTGCACCGGGCGTAGGTCCCGAAACGCGTCACGGCTGGTGGGTTAAGCTTCACCTTGTGAGGGCTGTGCTGCTCGAGGTCCCCGAAGCGCTGCTCGAGGAGCGGCGTCGCCGAGGCCTGGACCGGCTCGATGAGCTGTGGGACGGAGTCGTACACATGGTCCCACCGCCGGGGGAGGCGCACCAGGAGGTCGGGGCGGAACTCTTCGTCGTCCTGGCACCTCTCGCCAAGCGCCGCGGGTTGCATCCCCGGTACGAGACGGGCCTGTTCCGGGCCGAGGACGACTACCGCGTGCCGGACCAGTTGTACCGCCACGCCGACGCTCGGTCGGACCGTGGCGCGGAGGCCGCAGATCTGGTCGTCGAGATCCGGTCAGCGGGCGACGAGACCTACGACAAGCTCGACTGGTACGGCGAGCGGGGCGTCCATGAGCTGCTCATCGTTCACCCCGAAGCTCGGCGGGTGGAGCTGCTCCGCGCCGTCGGTGGGCGCCTGCTGCCCGTCACGGGTGACGCGGAGGGCGCTGTCCGCTCGGAGGTGCTGGGCGTGCGTTTCGCGACGAGCGAAGGACGGCTGCAGCTGATGTGGGAGGGCGGTTCGGCCGAGATCTGACCCCGTCACGCCCGATGACGGTGCGGCGGGATTGCCTCACTCGCCGACTCTCTCCAACCCTATTGTAAGCTCATCCTCATCGTCATCCCCGGGCTTGCAAGCCGCGCGGTCCGCGATCCACTCCTGTACCGCCACCAAACTCCGCTCCTTTCCCACACTCTCGAACAATTGCCACCACACCACGTCCAAACCTTGGCTCATGGCGAAGCACAGAATGCTATACACCGTGCACTGCGGCCGCCGGTGCCAGAATCGCCAGCGCCATCGCGTCCACCCGCAGAACGCGCACTGGCCCCGCTTGTTGACACTGTGCTGCCGAAGCAGCATCGCGGCTGCGGCCAGCAGCCGTACGGTGTGCTCGGTCACCGCTCCCGACTCGTGCGGCTGGTCACCGCCGAGCTGCTCGGCCAGCTCGTCGAGCTGTTCTCCGAGCAGCCGGTACCGCGTCTGCCACACGCTCATGGATCCTGGTGGCGCTCTGCGCACGCATCACCATGCCGGCCAACGGCAGCCGATTTCGCGACAAGGACCTCCCCCTCGATGACCCCTCGTTGCGTCTCATCCGCCCGGCGATGCAGGCGGTTGCCGGCCGCGATCAGCCGCGTCGCGAACTCGTGCTGCTCCTGGCACGTAGCGCTGCCGTCCATGATGCGCAGGGCCAGCGGCGCGCCATCAGGCTGACGCTCAGCGCCTGCGCGGCGAGCAACCAGTGACGTCCGCGCTGCCCGGCTCGGATGCGGCCGACGAACCGGTCGACGATCCCGCGCATGATCCTGTGCTCGCGGCGCCCTGGAGCCATCGCGGTAGCGTCGAGGCGGCGGTCATGCTGAGAGGCGGTGGTGGCCCAGTGGAGCGCCGAGGCTTCCTGTTCCTGACCGGAGCGACCTTGACCGCCCCGGCACACCAGTGGCTGATCCACGAGCCGGAGCCGCTGACCTCGGGGTTATCGGGCGGTCGGGTGTCGGCAGCGCTGGTTGACCGACTCCCGGCCATGATTGCCGAGCTGCGAACGATGGATGACGTCGCTGGCGGCGGCAGTGTGCTTTCGCTGGCCCAGCACGAGTTCGGGTGGGTCGCCGGATTGCTCGACCAGGCCTCCTACGACGAGCGCACCAGCCACAAGCTCCACGTCGCCCTTGCTGAACTGGGACAGCTCGCCGGCTGGGTCTCCTACGACGCAGGGCACCAAGGGCTGGCGCAGCGCTACTACATCGCAGCCCTGCATGCGGCCCACAGTGCCGATGACCGGCCGCTGGGCGCCCACATCCTCGCTTCCATGGCGCACCAGGCCACCCGTCAAGGCCGGCCTGCCGATGCCGTGACGCTCATCGAGACTGCCGTAGCTGGCGCGCGTGGCCGGGCTACGGCGAGCCTGCTGGCAGAGTTGTACAGTCGGCAGGCCTATGCCTTGGCCACCCTTGGCGACGCAACAGCCTGCACCGCGGCAATCTCCCGAGCCCGCACCCAGGTCGAGCAGCTCGAACCGGGCGACGATCCCCGCTGGCTGTACTGGATGAGCCCGGCGAACATCACTGCTGGCGCCGGCAACTGCTTGCTGCAACTGGGGCAGCCTGATCGGGCGACGGGGCTTCTCGAGGAAGGCATCGCCTTGTTTGGCGAGTCGCTCCCCCGTGACCGTCAGATCTACTTGACCCACCTGGCCGATGCCCGGGCACGACCGGGGTCGCAGCGTGACCTGGATGCCGCTGCCGGGCTGGGCAAGGCAGCGATTGACCTGTCCGGGAGCTTGGCCTCGACCCGCAGTGTCGGTCGAATCCGTGACCTCTCCCGTCAGATGCAGCCGCACGCACAGGTGCCGGCAGTACGAGACTTCTTGGAGCAAGCACGAGAGTTTCTGGCGGCGTAGGGGCGCGTCAGCGGCACAGGGGGTTTCCCTAATCCGGTGCCGTACCCAGGTGCACCGTGTCAGCGGCCAGGACGAACACGTCGTCACGCCGGCCGGCGTAGTGCGGGCTGCCCGGATCGAGGAGCTGGTCGAGGGTGCGCAGGTCGGCCTCGCCGATCCAGTCCCCGGCCACGTCGCGCAGCTCCGACAGCCACCGCAGTACAGCATCGCGCACCTGGTCGGTCGGTGGTGCGGGCCGGTCGATCAGGTAGCTGAAGGAGCTCACGTCCACCAGACCGGCGTCGGTCATGGCGCGGTTCCACCCGACCGGCAGCCGTACCGCGCCGTCCATGGCGGCGCGCAGCCAGCGGAACCACTCGCCCCGCGCCGCAGACAGCCGCCCTTGCAGGCCTGGCTCACCCACGCCGAGGTCCCACGGCAGGCACCGCTGTTCCAGGCCGCTTTCCACCACGGCGAGCTGGCCGCCCGGGTTGACCAGGGCGGTCAGCCGGTCGATCCCGCGCTGCTGGTCGGGCAGGTGGTGCACGACCAAGGAGGCGAACACCAGGTCGGCACGGGGAACCAGGTCGAGCAGCCCGTCGCTGGCCGCGTCGGCGTGCACGGCGCGGACGTCGACGCGCTGCCCGGCGGCAGCCTTCACGTGCGCCGCGGCGGCGTCGAGCAGTTCGGGCACGGCATCGACCAGCACCACCGTGCCACCGGCGCCCGACATCGCCTCGGCGAAGGCCGCGCTCATCCCGCCGGCGCCGCTACCCACGTCGACCACCACGCGGGTGTCGGGTCGCAGCAGCCGTAGCGCAACCTCGCGCAGCGTGTCGCCGGTCAGCTCGTCGTTCTGCCGCAGCCGGTCCAGCCAGGCCGCCCAGTCGATTCCGTCGTGCGAGTGCCTCACCACGCAGAACAGGCTAGCCGCCATGCCCCCGTCCTCGCTGACGGCGGCGTGCGGCGGGGCCGTATCCACATCCTCGCGGCCGGCACCGCAAGCCCGGCTACCGTGACTGTGGCGGGGGAAGCCGCGCGCCAGGATCGTGGTTGCTCCGTGCCACGACGAATGACTCTCGTATCATACCATGCACAAAGCACCGAATGACCGGCCAACTCCAGCCAACTGCGGGTGGACGAAGCTAACCATCGAACTGGGGCTGAAACGGGCCACCGGCCAGTGAAAGCTACACGCTGTCTCTAGCCAGCCTACTGCAACAAATATAGAATACCTGACCCACCCTCATGGCAACTGGTGCCAATGGTCGCGGCGTGTAGACTCTTGGTTGGCGCGCCGAACAGATTCACACCCACGTCATGCCATCGCGAACACCACCCCTGGACCGAACCCGGCCCAGACCGGGTTCGACCACTCACAATCTTGGCTGGTGCACGACATCGACATGGCCGGATGAAGGAGATGCAATGACCGTCAGTGACCACACACACTCCGAGCCCCATACCCACGAGCATCGCCACGACGATCTCGCCCACACCCATGCCCACACCGGGCATGAGCACGAGCACGTGGAGCACGAGCACGAGCACTCGGCTGGCGACGAGGTGCATGCCCACCCCCACGCTCACGAGGTTGGCCTAGAGGACGCTCACGACCACGTCGGCGCGCGGTAGCCGAGCCGGTTCATCCCGACGCCGACCAGCCGGCGCGGTGGGCGCAGCGTCACAGTATGGTCGTCCGTCGTGAGCGTCGTGATCGCCCGAGTGCGGGTGCTGCTCCCGGCGCTGGGGGCGGTGCTGATCGTCGTGGGGACGCTCGCGGACGCGGTCGTGCCGACCGTGGTGGGATTCGCGACCTTGGTCATCGGGATGGCGTGCTACTTCGTGCTCGGCGCCGTGCGGGCCGAGCCGGTGCGGGTTCGGCTGCCGGTGTCGGGCCGGTGGGTCGCGGTGAACAGCCCGGCGAACCGGGTGCCGAGCCACGGCCTGCACGCCTACGGCCAGACCTACGCCCTGGACCTGGTGCACGAACCGGGCGACCCGCCCCGGCCGTCGTTCGGGTCGGGGCACGGCTTCCGGCGCCCGGCGGAGTTCCCGGCGTTCGGGCAGCCGGTGCTCGCGCCTGCCGACGGCGTGGTCGTCCGGGTGCACGACCGGCAGCGCGACCACCGGAGCCGCAACTCCTGGCCGGGTCTGGTCTGGCTGCTCGTCGAGGGCTCGGCGCGCGAGCTGCTGGGCCCGTCGCGGCTCCTGGGCAACCACGTCGTGCTCGACCTCGGCGCCGGGGTGTACGCAGCGCTCGCACACCTGCGCCGGGGGTCGGTCCGGGTCGCGGTCGGGGATGCCGTGCGCGCGGGCGAGCGGCTCGCCGGCTGCGGCAACTCCGGCAACTCGACCGAGCCCCACCTGCACGTCCAGCTCATGGACCACCCGCGGGTGCTCGTCGCCGCCGGGCTGCCGGTGACGTTCGAGACCTACGAGGTCGACGGCCGGCGCTGCACCGGCGTGCCCGCCAACGGCGAGCCCTTCGTCGTCCCGGAATGAGCCGACCAGGTAGTCAGCGGGCCCGAGCGGTGCCAACTCTGGGACGCGTTTCTCGTCGGAACGGCGGACTTCGGGGTCAGCTGCACCCAGAGGTGGACCCGCATGATGAGCAGACGTAGCACGACCCGGCTGGCTGCATCTTGACCCCGCAGGTGAAACACAGCGGTGCGTCGGCGTGCAGCCCCTGCTGGACCTCGATCAGCTCCATTTGCGAGTGGACAGTGCTTGGCGCTGGTTGGGCAGCCGCCGCAGCGGGTTCGGGCTTACCCTTGGTACGTTGCGCGGACCGGGACAACGCCTCCGCCTCGACCTCGTCCTCCGCCGGGACCTCGTAGGAGCCGGTCTCGAGCTGGCGGGCCCGCTGGGCGGCCGAGTAGATGCCCAGCGCCGAGCGTGTCTCGGACGGCAAGAAGTCCAGAGCCAGCCGCCGGAAGATGTAGTCCATGATCGACTGCGCCATCCGGACGTCCGGATCGTCGGTCAGTCCCGCCGGCTCGAAGCGCATGTTGGTGAACTTCGAGACGTAGGTCTCCAGCGGCACCCCGTACTGCAGGCCCACCGAGATCGCAACCGAGAACGCGTCCATCAGGCCGGCCAGGGTCGAACCTTGCTTGGATATCTTGAGAAATACTTCACCCAGGCCGTCGTCCGGGTAGGAGTTCGCGGTGATGTAGCCCTCGGCGCCGCCCACCGTGAATGAAGTCGTGATGCCGGTTCGGCTCTTGGGCAGCCGCTTGCGGACCGGCCGGTACTCCACCGCAGTCGCAGCACCCGATGCGGGCGCGGCTGCGGTCGTATCGCCGCGCTTGGACACCGAGAGGGGCTGACCGACCTTGCAGTTGTCGCGATAGATCGCGAGCGCCTTCAGACCCAGCTTCCAGCCCTGGGTGTAAATATCCTCGACGTCTTCGACGGTAGCGGTCTCCGGCATGTTGATCGTCTTGCTGATCGCACCGGACAGGAAGGGCTGCACCGCCGCGAGCATCCGCGCGTGCCCCATCGGCGCGATCGCCCGCTCCCCCATTGCACAGTCGAACACCTCGTAATGCTCGGGACGCAGCCCTGGCGCGCCGATGACGTTGCCGTGCTCGGCGATGTGCTCGACGATCGCCTCGATCTGCTCCTCCTGATAGCCCAGCCTGCGCAGCGCCGGTGGGACGGTTCCGTCGACGAACTGCATCGAGCCGCCACCGACGAGCTTCTTGAAGGTGATCAGCCCCAGGGCAGGCTCGACGCCCGTGGTGGCCACATCCATCGCCAGCCCCGAGGTGCCCGTTGGAGCCAGCAGCGTCGCCTGCGCGTTGCGCCAGCCGTTGAGCTCACCGATCGCCAGGCAGTCCTTCCACGCCATGGCGGCGGCTTCCCACACGGGGGTATCCAGCTTGTCGACTCGCTTGGCGTCATCGTTGGCTGCGGCGTGCTTGCGCATGACCCGGGTGTGGCCCTCGGTGTTACGTGCATACCCGTCGTAGGCGCCCACCACGCCGGCGATCTCCGCGGAACGCTTGTAGGCGACGCCGGTCATCAGGCTGGTGACGGCGCCGGCCAGCCCACGGCCGCCGTCGGAGTCATAGGCGTGCCCGGTGGCCATTAACAGCGCACCGAGATTTGCGTATCCCATTCCGAGCTGCCGGTACGCCCGGGTCGTCTCCCCAATGGCCTCGGTGGGGAAGTCGGCGAAGCAGATGGAGATGTCCATCGCGGTGATCACCAGCTCGGTGCACTTGGCGAAGGTGGCCGCGTCGAAGCTCTGCGTGCCGTCCTCGGACTCTTTCAGGAACTTCATCAGGTTCAGCGAGGCGAGGTTGCACGAGGAGTTGTCCAAGTGCACGTACTCGGCGCAGGGGTTGGAGGTGGTGATCCGCCCGGACTCCG
Source organism: Pseudonocardiaceae bacterium (assembly GCA_050700385.1). Taxonomy (GTDB): domain Bacteria; phylum Actinomycetota; class Actinomycetes; order Mycobacteriales; family Pseudonocardiaceae; genus WHSY01. Next base: position 9,074 of record JBOHGT010000074.1, read on the forward strand.
GGCAGGTGTGCCAGTCGTTGATCGTGTCGTCGTACTGGATGCCCGGGTCGGCGCACGCCCACGCCGCCTCGCACATCCGGCGGAACAGTCCAGCCGCATCGACTGTCTCGATGATCCCGCCCGTGGTTCGGGCCCGCAGCTCGAACTCGGCACCAGCCTCGGCCGCCCTCATGAACTCATCCGAGACCCGAACCGAGTTGTTGGCGTTCTGGTACTGGACGGAGTAGATGTCGTCGCCGCCCAGATCCATGTCATATCCGGCGTCGCGCAGGACCCGGATCTTTTCTTCCTCCCGGACCTTGGTTCGGATGAACTCCTCGATGTCGGGGTGGTCGACGTCGAGGATCGCCATCTTCGCCGCGCGCCGGGTCGCGCCGCCGGACTTGATGGTCCCAGCGGAGGCGTCCGCGCCGCGCATGAAAGACACCGGGCCGGAGGCGTTGCCACCGGAGGACAGTAGCTCCTTCGACGAGCGGATCCGGGACAGGTTCACTCCGGCGCCGGACCCGCCCTTGAAGATCAGCCCCTCCTCCTTGTACCAGTTCAGGATCGAGTCCATCGAGTCATCGACGGCCAGCAAGAAGCACGCCGAGACCTGCTGGGGTGCGGATGTGCCCACATTGAACCACACCGGTGAGTTGAAGCTGAAGATCTGGTGGAGCAACGTGTAGGTCAGCTCGTGTTCGAAGATCTCGGCGTCCTGGTCGGTCGCGAAATAGCCGTGATCCTTGCCGGCCTTGGTGTAGGTGAGCACCACCCGGTCGATGAGTTGCTTGAGGCTCCACTCCCGGACCGGCGTGCCCACGGCACCGCGGAAATACTTGCTGGTGACGATCTGCACCGCGTTCGGTGACCAGAAGTCGGGGAACTCGACATCCCGCTGGTCGAAGTTGATCGAACCGTCTCGCCAGTTGGTGAGCACGACGTCTTGCCGCGTCCAGGTCACCTCGTCGTAGGGGTGCACCCCGGGTTTGGTGTAGATGCGCTCGAGACGGAGCCCCTCGCCTGCGCCGGGGTGGGTTCCTCGTGAGTTACCGACCGTTTCCGTCATGCTTTCCTCGTCCCTACTCGTCTCGTTACGGCATACCTGTTATGCGTGCACCGGCGTCCGGCCCACGGCCGGTGGGTCGTGATGGGGGGCAGGTTCGTACTCGGCGCGCAGTCGCCGGATTTCGGCCTCGAAGTCGCTCAGGGACTCAAAGCTGCGGTACACCGAAGCGAAACGGAGGTAGGCCACCTCGTCGAGGTCGCGCAGCGGCCCGAGGACCGCGAGCCCTACCTCATGGGCGGGCAGCTGGGCATGGCCCAGGGCGCGTACTGCGTCCTCCACCTGCTGGCCCAGCTGCGCCAGCGCGTCCTCACTGACGGGCCGACCCTGGCAGGCCCGGCGCACACCGGCGATGACCTTCTCCCGGCAGAACTGCTCGGTGACCCCGGAGCGCTTCACGATCATCAGCATGGCCGTCTCCACGGTCGTGAACCGCCGGTTGCACTCAGGGCACGAGCGACGGCGGCGGGTGGCGGTCCCGTCCTCGCTGGGGCGGCTGTCGATCACCCTGCTGTCGGGGTGACGGCAAAACGGGCAGTACATGTCAAGACCTCCTTCCGCCTGGTCGCTGCGCAGAAGGAACCGCAAGTGGCAGCTACGCAGCACTCGAACCACAACCGATAGACGAACCACAGTGATGTAACTACAACATGTGGGAAACTACTCGGGGACGGCGGGAGATGCAACACGACACGCAGCATCGAGCGCACGCGTGTTCGAGGAAGCGACCGGCTGTGTGCCGGCCGTGGGCCAGCAGGCGGCAGCGCCGGCTGGCGACGGTGCCGGCTGGCCTCGTTACGCTAGGTTCACGGTCGCGACCGACTGCCTGGGGACGGAGACCACGGTGACACACCGAGCCGATCAACCACATCCGCTGGACGCCGTGCTGGCCGACCGGGAACTCAGCCTCGCCGGCCTCGCCAAGCTGTTCCGCGCGACGGTGGCCGCCCGCGGGTTGCGTTCCGGCGCCGATCGCCACCTGATGTGGAAGTGGAAGACCGGGCGGCGGGTGCCGACCGAGGAGTCGCAGCTGTACCTGGCCGACGCGCTCGACGTCCCTCGCGAGCTCGTGTCCGACCTGGGGTGGCCGGAGTGGCTTCGTCACGCCGTCGCTGGTCTACCGTCGGTGCTCGACGTACCGTGGTCACCTGCTGGGACGGTGCGAGTGCTCCACGACATCGCAGGAGGTCGGATGGATCGCCGTGGCTTCATGGTCGTCACTGGCGGAGCGCTGTCCGGGGTGGTCGCGAGTTGGGCCGGGGCCCTGGAGGGCGCACGCGCCTCGGCCGTATCGGGTGCCGTCGGCGATCCCGGGTGGCTGACCGCGGCCACCGTGGATCGGGTGGAGCATCGTCTCGCCGAGCTGCGCCATCTCGACGACGCGCTCGGCG
>JBOHGT010000075.1:0-5410 GCA_050700385.1 Pseudonocardiaceae bacterium
CGGTAGCCATGACTACCGAAATCATTCACGACCCTGTCAGTCCGACGACAGCGTGACGGTCACGGTCAGCGGGCGGGTGTCGCGCACCAGGGAGATCGCCACCGGCTGGCCGATCTCGTGCTCCCGGACGGCGACCTCGAGCTCGTCGGCGGTGGCCACCGCGCGGTCACCGACCCGGACGATCACATCGCCCTCGACGATGCCTGCCTGCGCTGCGGAGCTGCCCTGCTGCACGTTCTGCACCCGTGCGCCGTCGGATGCGCCGTCGGTGACCGACGCGGCGTTCACGCCGAGGTCGGGGTGGCGGACCTGCCCGGAGCGGATGAGCTCCTGGGCGATGGCCCGGGCGTCGTCGATGGGAATGGCGAAACCCAGCCCGATCGACCCGCCGCTCTCGCCGCCCCCCAGCGTGCGGATCGCCGTGTTGATGCCCACCACGGCTCCGGAGGAGTCCACCAGCGGGCCGCCGGAGTTGCCGGGGTTGATCGCGGCGTCGGTCTGGATGGCGTCGATGACCGCGTTGGTGTCCGAGCCGTCGCCCTGCAGCCGCACCGGGCGCTCCACCGCGCTGACGATGCCGGTGGTGACGGTGCTGGCCAGGCCCAGCGGCGAGCCGATGGCGATGACCCCGTCGCCGGGCTGCAGCGTGGCCGACCGGCCGAGTTGGGCCACGGTGGGGTTGGCGACGTCCACCTTGAGCACCGCCAGGTCGGTCTTGGGGTCCCGCCCGACGATCCGGGCCGGCACCCGAGTGCCGTCGGCGAACACGGTCTCCAAGCTCGCCTCGGAGTTGCCGGCGACGGGCGAGACGACGTGGTTGTTGGTGAGCACGAAGCCCTCGCCGTCGATCACCGACCCGGATCCGAACCCGCCGACGTCACCGGTGCGGATCTCGATGGACACCACGGCCGGGAGCACCCGGTCGGCCACCTCGGCCACCGACCCGGCCGGCCGGTCGACGGCGGGCTCGATCGGGGCAAGCGTGGCGTCGGGGTCGGTGAGCGAACCGCCACCATCGACCGTCACGCTGCCGATCAGCCCACCCACCGCGCCGACACCCAGCACCACCGCCGCGACCACAGCGAGGGCGGCCGGCCGCAATCGCCGACCGAAGAGCACCTCGCGCAAGCTCAGCCGCGACCCGCCCGCCGCCTGCCCGGGGCCGGACCCGGAGCGGCGTTCGGTCAACGCCGGAGCACCGAGCACCGCGGCCGCACCGGGGTCACGCCACGGGTCCCGGGCGCCGTCTCGTCCCCAGAACGCGTCCTGCTCGCCGGGCGTGCCGGCCTCGGCCGGCGGGCGCTGCAGGATCTCACCCGAGCCCGGCGGCCGGCTGAACGCCGCGACCAGCGCCTCCGGGGGTGGCGGAGCCGAGGGGAGCGCGGCATCGGCGCGGCGCGCAGTGGGTTCCGCGAACGCTCCGGAGACCCCAGCGGGCCTGCCGAAGACCTGGGCTTCGGCAGGGTCGACCGCCGGGCGCTGCACGGGGCGCGGCCCGAGCCTCGGCGGCTGCACGTCGTCGGCGCCCTCCGGCGACCGGATCCGGTCCTGGTCCTTCGGCGGGGTCATGGTCTCCCGGGTCGCGTTCGGTGACTCTCGCGAGGGTGAGCCTGTCCGGCCGGCGGTGAAGTCGCTGTAGCGCCGGCGCTCAGTCCCCGGCCCCCTGCCGCGCCGTCCGGGTGTCCGCACCGGCGCGCGGCGCCAGCCCGCGAGTGCCCAGCAGCGCTGAGAGTCCCAGAGCCGACCCGAGACGGGCGGTGCCGGCGATGGGATCGGTCGCGACGCTCACTACCGTGCCGTCACCGGTCACGGCGAGGCCGGCGGGCATCCGGGGGAGGTCGACGGTGTCGGGGATCGAGCGCAGCGATGCGAGCAGGCCGGCGGGCAGCGCCGGCTCGGCCGCCGAGCGCACCGCGCTGCGCGCCTGGCGCTGCGCCGCCACGTCCGCCGCGCAGCCCGCGCACCGCGTCACGTGCGCCACGGCGCGATCATGCGCGCCCGCACCGAGCTCACCGTCGACGAGCGCCACCACGGCGTCGACTGTCAGGTGCTGTCCTGCGTTGAGGCCGGCCACCAAGTCGGAGAAGGTGCGGCCACGCAGGTCGGTCATCCCGCCTCCTTTCCGGCGCGTGCGCGGTGCCGTTCCAGCGCTGCCTTGAGCGCCTGCCTGCCCCGGTGGATCCGGCTGCGCACGGTACCGAGCTTCACGCCGAGCGTGGCGCCGATCTCCTCGTAGGACAGACCTTCCACATCACACAATACGACGGCCGCGCGGAACTCCGGCGCGAGCTCGTCCAGCGCCGCCTGCAGATCGGGGTCGAGGTGGCGCTCGGCGTAGACCTGCTCCGGGCTCGGGCCGCCGCCGGGCAGCCGGTCGGTGTCCTCGGGTAGCCCTTCCATCCGCAGCCGCGAGCGGCGCCGCACCATGTCCAGGAAGAGGTTGGTGGTGATCCGGTGCAACCAGCCCTCGAAGGTGCCCGGTTTGTAGGAGGCGAGATTGCGGAACACCCGGATGAACGTCTCCTGGGTGAGGTCCTCGGCGTCGTGGGGGTTGCCGGACAGCCGGTAGGCCAGCCGGTATACGCGGTCGGCGTGTTCCCGTACAACCTGGTCCCACGATGGCGGAGTCCATCCCTCGCCGCCCCATCCGTCATGGGCCCATCCGTCATGGGCCCATCCGTCATGGGCGCTGCGCGCGGCGAACGAGGCCTCGCTGAGGCCGGGCTGGTTGGGCATCGGGTGTGTCTCGCACCTCCACCTCGGCGGGCGACGTCGCCCGGGTCCAAATCACTGCGGTGGAACGTCGGTCCGGGGCGCGCTGTTCCCGCCACCGCACCACCGCGATGATGACAGTCCCAATGATGACGGCGCAGCATGAGACTGTCATGAAATAGCCCTGAGGAGACGCTGAGAATCGGCTACCGGCGCGGCGCCCACCGGCCAGCCGTCGCACCGGCGCTACGCTGCGCAGCGTGACATCGACCGGGGCTGGGCGCGGTGTGGATGCCGTGCGCGACTACGTGGAGGGCTACCTCGTCGAGGACGACGTGCTCGTCACCGCCCGCGAGCGCGGCGAGCAGCTGGGCTGCGTCCCGATCGGGGTCGGCGGTGGAGCTATGTTGCGGGTTCTGGCCACTGTGCTGTCCGCGCGGTCGGTGGTCGAGGTCGGCACCGGCGCTGGCACCAGCGGGCTGTGGCTGCTACGCGGCATGGCCCCCGACGGCGTGCTGACCTCGATCGACGTCGAGCCCGAGCACCAGCGTGCGGCCCGCCAGTCGTTCACCGAGGCCGGATTCCCTGCCGCCCGGTACAGGTTGATCATGGGCCAGGCGCTCGAGGTGCTGCCCCGGCTCACCGATGGCGGCTACGACCTGGTGTTCGTCGACGCCGCCAAGCCCGAGTACCCTCGATACCTTGAGAGCGGAGTGAAACTGCTGCGGCCGGGCGGGGTGATCGCGTTCGATAACGTGCTATGGGGTGGCCGGGTGGCCGATCCGGCGCAGCGCGACCCGTCGACCACCGCGCTGCGGGACACCGCGAACCTGGTGCGCGACGATGCGCGGCTGGTGCCCGTGCTGCTCCCGATCGGCGACGGCCTGCTCGTCGCCGCGAAAGCTCGTGAATGATTTCGGTGGCCCTGCCAATGGATGGGGCCACCGAAATCATTCACGACGTCACTCGGCGCGGGCGCCCTTGCCGAGCACCACGACGCCGCCACCGCTGACCGTGTAGCGCGCGCGGTCGGCGTCTGCGTCCACACCGACGGCGGCGCCGTCGGGGACCACGACGTTCTTGTCCAGGATGGCCCGGCGGATCACTGCGCCCTTGCCGACGCGAACGCCGGGCAGCAGCACGCTGCCCTCCACATGCGCGCCAGCCTCCACCACCACGTCGGCGGAGAGCACCGAGTACGACACCTCGGCCGCGGAGACGATCGAACCCGGACCGACGATCGACTCCTGTGCGCTGCCGCCCTGCACGAACTTCGCCGGCGGCAACGGCGGGATGCCGGTCCGGATCGGCCAGGCCTGGTTGTAGAGGTTGAACACCGGATGCACCGAGACGAGATCGGTGTGGGCCTCGTAGTAGGCGTCCAGTGTCCCCACATCCCGCCAGTACCCCCGGTCCCGGTCGGTGGCGCCGGGGACCACGTTGTCGGCGAAGTCGTAAACTGCCGCGTCCCCAACGTCGACGAGCAGCGGGATGATGTCGGCGCCCATGTCGTGGTCGGAGTCGTGGTTGGTCGCGTCGGCCCGCAGCGCCTCGAGCAACACGTCGGTGGAGAACACGTAATTGCCCATCGAGGCGAAGCTGACCTCCGGGTCGTCGGGCGTCCCCGGTGGCTCAGCCGGCTTCTCCAGGAACCCGGTGATCCGGCCGGAGGAGTCGGACCGGATGCAGCCGAACGAGCGGGCCTGCGCGCGAGGCACCCGGATGCCGGCGACGGTGACCCCCGCGCCGGTGGCGATGTGCTGCTCGACCATCTGCGAGGGGTCCATCCGGTACACGTGGTCGGCGCCGAAGACCACGATGTGGTCCGGGCGCTCGTCGTAGACGAGGTTCAGCGACTGGTAGATCGCGTCGGCGCTGCCCGTGTACCAGCGCGGACCGAGCCGCTGCTGGGCGGGCACCGGGGTGATGTACTGGCCGAACATCGACGACAGCCGCCAGGTGCTGGAGATGTGCCGGTCCAGCGAGTGCGACTTGTACTGGGTGAGCACGCAGATTCGCAGGTAGCCCGCGTTGGCGAGGTTGGACAGCACGAAGTCGATCAGTCGGTAGTTACCTCCGAAGGGCACCGCAGGCTTGGCCCGGTCGGCGGTAAGGGGCCACAGCCGCTTGCCCTCACCGCCCGCAAGGACGATGCTGAGCACGCTGGGCTGGCCCTTCACGATCACCTACCCTAGCCCCGGTGCCCGGGTGCGACCACGGCGCCACGGGAGCGGGAACCGGCCCTGTCATCCGCCGTTCACCCGCACGCACCCGCGGGGTGCCGGGGACTAACGTGGTCCGGCGTGCGCGTCGGAGTTCTGACCCGTGAGTACCCGCCCGAGGTCTACGGCGGTGCCGGGGTACACGTCGGGTTCCTCGTGCCGCAGCTGCGGCGGTTGCTCGAGGTCGACGTGCACTGCTTCGGGGCGGTGCGCGACGGCGCCCGCGCGCACGCCGTCGCGCCGGACCTGGAGGGCGCGAACGCGGCGCTGCAGACGCTGTCGGTGGACCTCGGCATGACGGCCGGGTTGCACGGGGTGGACCTGGTGCACTCGCACACCTGGTACGCCAACATGGCCGGCCACCTGAGCAAGCTGCTGTACGACGTCCCGCACGTCGTGTCCGCCCACTCCCTCGAGCCCCAGCGCCCTTGGAAGGCCGAACAGCTCGGAGGTGGCTACCGCCTCTCGTCCTGGGC
>JBOHGT010000076.1:0-7264 GCA_050700385.1 Pseudonocardiaceae bacterium
GGCGTTGCCGCGGCGTGACATGATCTCGACGGGGGTGCGGTCGTTGTTGACCTGCTCGATGAGCGGGAACAGGTTCTTGCGTGCTTCGGTCGCGGTGATCGCCATCGGACACCTCCTGGTGGTACCAGAAATTGTACCACTAGCCGGCGACGGCGAAAGAGCGAGCTCAGATTTTCTCGGGCCGGGGGCGGGCCACGTCGGGGGCCATCAGCGCCACGATCCGCTCGAGATCGTCCACCGAGCCGAACTCGACGACGACGCGGCCCTTGCGCTGGCCGAGCTCGACCTTCACCCGGGTGTCGAAGACGTTGGACAGGCTCTCCGCGAGCTCCTGCACACCGGGTGCATGCATTGGCCGCCGCTGCGCCGGCTTCGGGGTGGCGGGGGAGTCCGGCTCGTTGCGGGCAAGGGTCACGGCCTCCTCGGTCGCGCGCACTGACATGCCCTCGGCCACGATCCGACCGGCGAGGTCTTCCTGGACGCCGGCCTCCTCGAGGCCCAGCAGCGCGCGAGCGTGACCGGCGGACAGCACCCCCGCGGCGACCCGCCGTTGCACCGCCACCGGCAGCCGCAGCAGCCGGATGGTGTTGGTGATGACCGGCCGGCTGCGCCCGATCCGCGACGCCAACTGGTCGTGTGTCACGTCGAACTCCTGGAGCAGCTGCTGGTAGGCCGCCGCCTCCTCGAGCGGGTTGAGCTGCACACGGTGGATGTTCTCCAGCAGCGCGTCCCGCAGCAGCGCGTCATCGGCGGTCTGCCGGACGATCGCCGGGATGGCCTCCAGCCCGGCCTGCTGTGCCGCACGCCACCGGCGCTCACCCATGATGAGCTCGTAGGATCCCGGCACGAGCTCACGGACCACGATGGGCTGCAGCAGCCCGAACTCGCGGATCGAGTGCTCCAGCTCGGCGAGGGACTCTTCGTCGAAGACCGTCCGGGGCTGCTTGGGGTTGGGCACGATCGCCCCGGTCGGCACCTCCTGGTACACCGCACCGGCGACGCTGCCGCGTGGCGCCTCCCGCTCCGCGCCGTTGCGGCTGCCGACGATCGCGTCGCCTACCGGCGGGCCACCGTCGCCGTACGCACCTGGCTCGGCCGGCACTGCGGGCCCGCTCGGGATGAGCGCGGCCAGCCCGCGACCGAGCCCGCCCCGCCGTTCTGTCATGGAGTCACCTCTGTCATCGAAACAACGCAGTCATCGAAACAACGCAGTCATCGAAACATCCCGGTCATGACCTCCACTCCCCGGCGCCGCGCAGCGCGATCTCCCGCGCGGCATCGAGGTAGCACATCGATCCCCGGGAGCCCGGGTCGTAGACCAGCACGGTCTGGCCGAAGCCGGGTGCCTCGGAGACCTTCACGCTCCGCGGGATCACGGTGCGCAGTACCTGCTTGCCGAAGTGTTTCCGCACCTCCGCGGTGACCTGATCGGCGAGCTTGGTCCGCCCGTCGTACATCGTGAGCAGGATGGTCGAGACCGTCAGCGTCGGGTTGAGGTGTGCATGCACGAGGTCGATGTTGCTGAGCAGCTGGCCAAGGCCCTCCAGCGCGTAGTACTCGCACTGGATCGGGATGAGCACCTCGGGCGCGGCGACCAGCGCGTTCACCGTGAGCAGGCCCAGCGACGGTGGGCAGTCGATAAAGACATAGTCGACGTCGAGTTTGTCCAGCGCGACACCGAGCAGCGCCTCCTTGAGACGCGACTCCCGGGCCACCATCGTGACCAGCTCGATCTCCGAGCCGGCCAGGTCGAGGGTCGCTGGGATGCACAGCAGGTTCTCCGACTGCGGGCTCACCGAGACGGCATCGGCCACGCTGATCTCACCGAGCAGCAGCTCGTAGACCGACGGTGTTCCGGACCGGTGCTCGACGCCGAGCGCGGTGCTCGCGTTGCCCTGCGGGTCGAGGTCCACCACGAGGGTGCGCAAGCCGTGCATGGCGAGCGCCGCCGCGAGGTTCACCGTGCTCGTGGTCTTGCCGACGCCGCCCTTCTGGTTGGCCACCGTGAGGATGCGGCGGCGCTCCGGCCGGGGAAACCTTCCCGCCGGGTGCAGCACACGGGTGGCACGCTCGGCCTCCTCAGCGATCGGCGTCCACCCGCCCTGGTCGGCGTGGCGCACGTGAGGGTGGCACACCTGGCCATCCGCCATCGCTCCGGCGAGCCGAGCGGTGTCCGTGCGGTCGTCACCGACCACGCGCAGCGTCACTGTTTCACGTGAAACAGTTGACTCCGCCTGCCGTTCCGGGTTCACGCTCACTGATCCTTCCTGCTCCGGGGCTGCGCGACGGTATCGCCACGCCGCGACACCACGACCACGGTCGTGACCGGTTCCGTCAGCGCCACTCCGCACTCGACGACCTCGATACGCCCGCCGCCCGCCGCCCGCACGTCGGCGAGATCCCGGGACACCTCGTCCCGGGCACTCGTGCCCTTCAGCGCCAGCAACCGACCGCCCGGTCGCAGCAACGGCAGGCACCAGCCTGCCAACCTGCCCAGCGGTGCCACCGCCCGGGCGGTCACTACATCGCGACCACCGCAGCGGGACCGTACCGGCGGCTCCTCGGCCCGGCCCCGGTACACCGTCACGGGCAATCGCAACTCATCCACCATCTCCTGCAACCAGGCCACCCGTCGGGCCATCGGCTCCAGCAGCGCGACCTCCAGGTCGGGACGTGCCAGCGCGAGTGGGATGCCGGGCAACCCGGCCCCGGACCCCACGTCCAACACCCGACCACCCCGCGCGATCAGTTCGGCCACGGCCACCGAGTTCAGCATGTGCCGGTCCCAGAGCCGCTCCACCTCGCGCGGACCGATCACTCCGCGCTGGATGCCGGGGCCGGCGAGCAGCTCCACGAACCGTCGCGCCGCACCCAGCCTCTCACCGAACACCGCACCCGCCACCGGCGGTGCGAGTAGAGCGGCCTCGGTGACATCCACCTCGGTCATCCTCGTTCCCTGGTTTCACGTGAAACGACCCCGCGGAACGCGCGGTCCGCGGGGTCGTCCCTGCTCCGTGCTCATGGGGAGCTGAACACCACGACGCGACGTCGCGGCTCCTCGCCCTCGCTCTCGCTGGACACCCCCTCCACCGCCGATACTGCATCGTGCACGATCTTGCGCTCGAACGGCGTCATCACTTGCAGTCGCGCCGGCTCGCCGCTGTCGCGGACGTGCTCCGCGGTCGTGCGTCCCAACTCCGTCAGCTCGCCCCGCCGGGCCTGCCGCCATTGCGCGACGTCGAGCATCAGCCTGCTGCGGGCTCCCGTCGCCTGCTGCACGGCCAGCCGGGTCAGCTCCTGCAGTGCCTCCAGCACCGCGCCCCGGGTGCCGACCAGGTTCTCCAGGTCCCCGCCCCCCTCGATGCTCACCACCGCTCGACCGGCGTCCACGTCGAGGTCGATGTCGCCGTCGTAGTCGACGAGGTCGAGCAGGCGCTCGAGGTAATCACCCGCAACGTCACCCTCCTGGACCAGCAACTCCTCGCTCGACGTCTCCGCTCCCGGCTCTCGCTCCGGCGCCGCCACCACCTCGGCCGCGGTCACCTCGTCCGGTCGGGTGCCGTTGCTCGCCGTGGCGTTCTCGGTCGCCAGCGTCTCCGACACAGCTGTCTCCCTCCTCACCGGCGCTTCCGGTTGCTCTTCTTCGGGCTGCGGTTTCGCGGTGCGATCATGCCCGGGCTGGGCCGGCCGCTCGATCCGTTGCCCGACCCCACGTCGTCCCCGCCAGCACTGCTGCCATTGGACCGCCCGTTCGACGACTCCTCGGCGACCGCCGGTGGGGGAGTGGCACCCTTCTTCGGTTTGGTCGGCTTCTGGCCGGGTCGTGGCCCGAGCGACTGCCGCTGCGCGACCGCCGCCTCCTTCTTCACCGCCTCCTCCGCGTCGATGCTGTGGTAGATCACGTACTGCTGCACCAGCGTCCACGCGTTGTTGGACAGCCAGTAGAGCAGGATCGCCAGCGGGAAGAACGGACCACCGGCGACGACCCCGAGCGGGAACAGGTACAGCATGACCTTGTTCATGATCGCGGCCTGCGGATTGGCGGCCTGCGCCTCGGTCTGCCGCGCCACGGAGTGCCGCGAGGTGAAGTAGGTGAGCACACCGGCGAGCAGCATCAGCGGCACCGCGACGAGCGCGATGTCCAGCCGGGTCACGTCCCCGAAGCGGGCCAGCAGTTCCGAACTCTCGGTGATGTAGGCCGACAGCGGGGCGCCGAGCAGGTCGGCATCGAGGAAGGAGCGCACGTCGGCCGGGCTGAAGACATAGTTGCCGATCTGCCGGTTCTGCTCCGCGGTGAGGAACGGCCGGTTGAACGACCGCAGCACCTGGAACAGGCCGATGAAGACCGGCACCTGCACCAGCACCGGCAAGCAGCCGCCGAGCGGGTTCACCCCGTGCTGGGTCTGCAGCTTCTGCATCTCGGCCGCCATCTTCTGGCGGTCGTCGCCGTACTTCTTCTTCAGCTTCTGGATCTCGGGCGCGAACTCCTGCATCTTGCGCATGGAGCGCACCTGGTGGACGAACGGCTTGATCAGCAGCGCCCGCAGGGTGAACACCAGGAACACCACTGCCAGCGTCCACGCGACGCCGTTGTCCGGCCCCAGCAGATAGCCGAACGCCTTGTGCCAGAACCACAGGATGGCCGACACCGGGTAGTAGATGAAGTTCAGCAAGGCGACTCGCTCTCGGCAGGCAGGTGACCGGCGTGGGTCCGGTTCCGCGCGGGCGGCACCAGGTCCACGCCTCCAGGGTGCCAGGGTCCGCAGCGCAGCAGGCGTCGCAGGGTCAGCCAGCAGCCCCGTACCGCGCCGTGCACGGTCAGCGCCTCGACGGCGTAGGCACTGCAGCTCGGCTGGAACCGGCACGTCGGGGGCAGCCCGGGGGAGATCCAGTGCCGGTAGAACCGGACCGGTGCGAGCAGCACCCGCGCCGCCGGGCCGGGCCGGTGCCGCGGGGATGTGACGGGTGGTGCTTTCATCGCGGCCGTCTCGCGGGGAGCAGCCCGCGCAACGCCGCATCGAGGTCGCCGCCGAGTTCCGCGGCCGGCGCCGCGGCGGCCGGCGGCAGCGCCCGCACGACGACCAGCGCCCCGTCGGGCAGCCGATCCAACCGCGCGCGCACGAGATGGCGCAGCCGGCGCTGCACGCGGTGGCGCACCACCGAGCCCCCCACCGCCCGGCTCACCACGAACCCGACCCGGGCACGGTCCGGATGGCACGACCCGGCCAGATACACCACCAGGCTTCCCTGGGAAGTCCGGCGGCCTCGACGCAGCGCCGTCGTGAAGTCCTCGCGACGGGTGAGGCGGGAGGCCGCGGGCAGCACCGGGTGGTGTCCGGGTCCGCTCAGGCCGACAGCTGGGTGCGGCCTCTGCGGCGACGGGCGGCGACGATGGCTCGGCCGGCGCGGGTACGCATGCGCAGCCGGAACCCGTGGGTCCTCGCCCGGCGGCGGTTGTTCGGCTGGAAGGTGCGCTTGCCCTTGGTCACGGCCGTCTCTCTCCCGGTGTTCGCAGCCACTCACCGCAGCGCTGCGGCTGCGGGCAGTCAGGTCGCCACCAACCGTGACCTGGCGCCGCGCCCCATTCGGACGGCGCGAGGTAGGCGCGCAACGCCGCCCACCCGTCGGCGGTGACCGATCGAGAGTAGGCCGCTCCCGCGTCGGCGTCAAAAGAACCGTTGCGTGCCACTCACGCACCGACACGCCGATAACCCAGGGTGCTTGCCAGTCCCAGGATCTTGTGGCATGGCCGGGAGCTTGTTAGCGTGCCTCCCCTCGCGGTTCCGGCCCGGGGAGGAGGGCCTCCGGATCCGCTGGCCGGTGCGTCGGGGCCCACGGTGAGTACGCCGACCGTTTCGGCGTACCGTCATGCACAGCTGTGGATAACCTTGTGGACGCCCAGCACCGACCGGTGTCCACCACCGGTCGGGAGGGGAGTCAACGGGTGTCCGAGTATCAGACGGATCTCGGCCGCGTATGGCAGGAGGTCGTGGCCGAGCTCTCCTCCGGGACCCTCTCCCCCCAGCAGCGCGCCTGGATGCGGGTGACCCGCCCGATCGGCCTGCTGGACAACACCGCGCTGCTCGCGGCGCCGAGCGACTTCGCCAAGGAGGCGATCGAGCGAGCGCTGCGGGAGCCGATCAGCGAGGCGCTGTCCCGTCACCTCGGCCGTGAGATCTCGCTGGCCGTCAAGGTGGACCACCCACTGCCCACACCACCCATCCTGCCGCCACCATCCACCGGGCCCGGTCCGGGTGCCGCGGGGTCCTCGGACGGATGGCCGCCCGGCGGCCACGGGTCCGATCTCGACGGCGACGAGGGGGACGACGACACCGAGCAGAGCGAGGAGGAGGCCGCCCTCGCCACCGTCAGCGAGATCTGGCCGACGTTCGCGGGTGTCTCGGCCGTGCGGCCGCCGCGGCCGCCGAACTCGCAGACCAAGCTCAACGAGAAGTACCTCTTCGACACCTTCGTCATCGGCTCGTCGAACCGGTTCGCGCACGCGGCCGCCGTCGCCGTCTCCGAGGCACCGGCGCGGGCGTACAACCCGCTGTTCGTCTGGGGCGAGTCGGGGCTGGGCAAGACACACCTGCTCCACGCCGTGGGGCACTACGCCCAGCGGCTGTTCCCCGGGATGCGGGTGCGTTACGTGTCCACCGAGGAGTTCACCAACGACTTCATCAACTCGCTGCGCGACGACCGCAAGGTGGCCTTCCAGCGCCGCTACCGCGACGTCGACGTGCTGCTCGTTGACGACATCCAGTTCCTCGAGGGCAAGGAAGGCACCCAGGAGGAGTTCTTCCACACCTTCAACACGCTGCACAACTCGAACAAGCAGATCGTCGTCTCCTCCGACCGTCCGCCCAAGGGCCTGGCGACGCTGGAGGACCGGCTGCGCACCCGCTTCGAGTGGGGTCTGATCACCGACATCCAGCCACCCGAGCTGGAGACCCGCATCGCGATCCTGCGCAAGAAGGCGGCAGGAGACCGGCTGGCCGCGCCCGACGAGGTGCTGGAGTTCATCGCCGCCCGCATCGAGCGCAACATCCGCGAGCTCGAGGGGGCACTGATCCGGGTCACCGCGTTCGCGTCGCTGAACCGGCAGCCGGTGGACACCCAGCTCGCCGAGATCGTGCTGCGCGACCTCATCCCGGACGCCCAGTCCCAGGAGATCGGCGCGCCCACCATCATGGCGGTGACCGCCGAGTTCTTCGGGCTGACCATCGAGGACCTGTGCGGTCCCGGCAAGACCAAGCAGCTCGCC
>JBOHGT010000077.1:0-3390 GCA_050700385.1 Pseudonocardiaceae bacterium
GCGGGGACCAGCCGACCGGGCAGCGTGTGGTGTTGCGGGTCAGTCGGTGCTGCGCGAGCGGCGCCTGGCACCGACCACGCCGTTGCCGTCCGGCCAGGTTGTCCGGCCGGCCTGCGAGGCGCTTCCCGGACCGGCAGGCGCCGGCTCCTCGATGGACTGGGGGCGGCGGGAGAGCACTGCCACCGCGACCGCGCCACCCAGCGCGGCAAGCAGCAGCAGCCACGGCCAGCGCCGCCGACTGCGGGGCTTCGGGTCGAGCCGGGAGGCGAGCTCGCGGCGCGCCTCGAGTACCCGGCCGGACAGCACGTCCTGGGCGTCCCCCCACCGGTCGGCGAAACGCTCCTGGACGTCAGCTGCCCGATCGGACAGCACGTCCTGGGCGTCTCTCCACCGGTAGGCCATGGTGGCCTTGGCTGACTTGCGAGCTGCCTTGCGCGCCTTGCGTGCCTTACGCACGGCCCGCTTCAGGTCCTTACGGTCTGGGGCGCGCTCGGCCAACTGCCTGCCGGCCCGCACCGCACCCTTGCGCGCTGTCTTCACGCCGATCCCGACCGCGGTACCCGCAGCCTCGCCGGCCCTGGCGAAGGTCTTTACATCGTTCACACGTCTCATCTCCTGGTGCATCGCAGATCGTGCCGGAACTGCATACCCCATCCTGCCCGCTCTGATGCGAACTCGCTGTGGATGGCAGGATGACGGGGTGACCGAGAGCGATGCGAACGGCGCAGGCGACACCACGGTGACCCTGCAGACCAACCAGGGCGACATCCGGCTGACTCTGTTCCCCCACCACGCCCCCAGGACGGTGGCGAACTTCGTGGGCCTGGCCGAGGGCAGCAAGGACTATTCCGAGCCCAATGCCAGAGGGGAGCGGTCCGGGCCGTTCTACGACGGCTCGATCTTCCACCGGGTCATCGACGGCTTCATGATCCAGGGCGGCGACCCCACCGGTACCGGACGGGGCGGCCCCGGCTACAAGTTCGGCGACGAGACCCACCCCGAGCTGCAGTTCAACCGACCCTACCTGCTGGCGATGGCCAACGCCGGGCCGAACACCAACGGCTCGCAGTTCTTCATCACGGTCGGCCCCACCACGCACCTGAACTCCAAGCACACCATCTTCGGCGAGGTCGCCGACCACGAGTCGCGCAACGTGGTCGACACGATCGCGCGGATGGCCACCGGCGCAGGCGACCGCCCGCTGAACGACGTCGTCGTCGAGCGCGTGACGATCAGCCCCGCCGGGGTGTGACCGCGCTGCCGTGATGGTCCCGCCGAAGGATCCGGGATGGCAGCAGGGCGGGTCGCCGTACCAGCCACCGCCTGCGGTGTGCGTCCGGCACCCGGACCGCCCTACGGGGCTGCGGTGCACCCGCTGCGACCGCCCATCCTGCCCGCAGTGCCTGCGCGAGGCCTCGGTCGGCTACCAGTGTGTCGACTGCGTCGCGTACGGCAGGCGCACCCAGCGCTATGGCACCACGATCGCGGGTGCCCGCCCCAGCGGGCGCGACCTGGTGATCCCGGTGATCATCGCGCTCAACGTGCTGGTCTTCGCGGTGACCGTCGGGCAGGCCGGCAGCCTGAACAACTCGACCGCCGAGCTGTTCCAGCAGTGGGGGCTGTGGCCGCCCGCAGTCGCCGGCGGGCAGTACTGGCGGCTGGTCACCTCCGGGTTCCTGCACTTCGGCCCGATCCACCTGGCGTTCAACATGCTCGCGCTGTGGATCATCGGCCGGGACCTGGAGACGGTCCTCGGGCGCGGCCGGTTCGTCGCCGTCTACCTGGTGTCGCTGCTCGGCGGGTCGGTCGCCGTCCAGCTGTTCGAGGATGCCGGCTCGGTGACCGCAGGCGCCTCGGGTGCGGTGTTCGGCCTGATGGGGGGCTTGGCCGTGGTGCTGCTGCGGCTGCGGCGCAGCCCGTGGCCCGCGCTGACCATCGTCGCCATCAATGTGGTGATCAGCTTCGCGGTGCCGGGCATCTCGATCCTCGGGCACCTCGGCGGGCTGGTGTTCGGCACCGTAGCCACCGCGGCGATGGTCTACGCGCCCCGGGAGCGGCGCAGCGCGGTGCAGGCCGGGACCCTGGTCGGGCTGCTCGTGGTGATCGCCGCGCTGCTCGTCGTGGGGATGCGCGGTACGGCGATGTGACCGGGTTGTCCACAGCCCCTGTCCACAGTGGGGATGGAATGACAGAGGTGTGGTTCGTCAGCGCCAACGCATGGTCATCAGCAGGCCGACGATCATGAGCGCGAAACCGACGGCGAAGTTCCACGGTCCCAGCTCGCTCATGAAATTGATCTTGTCGCCGGCCAGGTAATTCACCACCAGCCAGGCCAGCCCGACCAGCATCATGCCGAGCATGACGGCCACGTAGAGCGGGTGCGACGGACCCGCCGGGGCCGCCGTCGCGGGGGCGAGCTTGTCCCGGGGCGGGGAGTAGAGCGACTTCTTGCGGACCTTCGACTTGGGCATGACGTCCTCGTAGCGACGGGTTGTTGTGCTGCGCCCGGGCGGCACCGGGGGACCTGGCACGACACGTTAACGTAACCGGGCAGGTCAGGGTGCACTCGGTGAGGAGCGGTGGTGCGCAGGATCGACGGCTGGCGGGCCGCCGTCCCGGTCGTGTGCCTGCTCGCGGGCCTGCTGTTCGCGGTGAGCCACGGCAGCGCCGGCGGCCACGACCTGCGCGGCGGGCGCACGCTGGAGCTCTCCGGGCTGGTCCGGGCCGCCGAGGAACGGGTCGCGGCAGCCGAGCTGCAGCTGGCGCAGCTGTCGGGCCGGCTAGAGGCGGTAGAACGGGTGGCGGCCGGCTCGGACGGGCGTACCGCGCAGCAGCGAGCCCGCTCCGGGAAGCTCGCACCGCACGTGGGGCTCACCGCGCTGTCCGGACCCGGCCTGGTCGTCACCCTGACCGACGCGCCCCGCGACGATGCCGGCCGCTACCCGCAGGGCGTCGAGCCGGACGCACTGGTGGTGCACCAGCAGGACCTGCAGAGCGTGCTCAACGGGCTGTGGGCGGGTGGCGCCGAGGCGATCGCCGTGCAGGACCAGCGGCTGATCGCCAACTCGGCGGTGCGGTGCATCGGCAACACCCTGCTGCTCGGCGGGCGCACCTACTCCCCGCCCTACGTGATCACGGCGATCGGCGACCCGGAGCGGATGGGAACGGCGCTGGACGCCGAGTACGGCGTACAGGTGTTCCGGCAGTACGCGCAGACCTACGGGCTCGGCTACCGCATCGAGGCGCCCCGTAGGGTTACGGTGCCGAGCTACGACGGTCCGGTTCGGCTGGACGTGGCAGAGGAGGTTCCTCGGTGAGCACCGGCACTACCGTGCGCCACCGCCCGCCCGCGTCGCCCCCGCCCGGCGCCGGCGACCGGGTGCGCGGCGC
>JBOHGT010000078.1:0-23363 GCA_050700385.1 Pseudonocardiaceae bacterium
GGTCGAGCGCGGGTGCCGCGTTCGCGGCGGCGCTGGGAGCCTGCCGCGCGTTGGCCGCGACCCGCAGGCGCCTGGACGTCGAGGCCGTCGAGGCGGCGGTGCTCGACCGGCTGCGGGCCGAGGCGCGCGAGCGTGCCGGCGGGTACACGGTCGTGAGCTGGCGGGACAGCACCCCGGAGCGGTGGCTGGACGGCTTTGCCTACCTCACCGGCCGGATGCTCACCGACGCGCCGCTG
Organism: Pseudonocardiaceae bacterium; assembly: GCA_050700385.1. Classification (GTDB taxonomy): domain Bacteria; phylum Actinomycetota; class Actinomycetes; order Mycobacteriales; family Pseudonocardiaceae; genus WHSY01. The sequence continues at coordinate 237 of JBOHGT010000078.1, forward strand.
GACGACCTGCAGTGGGACCCCGAGGTCTACGACGCGCAGCGGATCCGCGAGCGCGACGCCAGCTGCCGGGCGCAGGGGCTGCGCAGCGTCACCTCCGCGGCGTGCGACTCCGCCGGCCGGCTGGTCGCGTTCACCCAGCTCGTGCTGCGCGCCACGGTCGGCTGGTATGGCGAGCAGTGGGACACCATCGTCGCGCCGGAACACCGGGGCTACCGGTTGGGCGCACTGCTGAAGGTGGACAACCTCGCGCTGGCCCGCGCCCGGCATCCGCAGCTGCGGGTGGTCGACACCTGGAACGCCGACTCCAACCCGCACATGATCGCCATCAACGGGGCGATGGGATTCCGCCCGCACGACCGCTGGGCAGAGTGGCAGCTCGACCTCGGCGCGGCGTCGTGACAGCCCCGTTCGCCGACGACGGCGGGGACGGTTGTCAGAGCAGCTGGTGCAGTTGCAGGTGGACCGGGAACGGCTCGGTAGTCTCGAAGAACCCGGTGACGGCGCCGGGGTCCTGGTAACCGAACCCCTCGGCGAGGTGGCAGGCGATCAGCGACACCGAGGCGTCGAGGTCGACGATCCAGTAGTGCTCGACGCCGGCGTCGGCGTACTCGCTGCGCTTGGCCACGTGGTCGGTGCGCCACGATCCGGGCGAGACGATCTCGACGACGACGAGCACCTCGCTGGCCCGGATCATTCCGCCCTGATCACGGACCCGGCGGCGAGCCCCGCGGTCGGCGATGACCAGATCCGGACAGCGCGAGAACCCGGGCTGGTCGGCGGGCACCAGCTGCAGGTCGACGTCGATGTCCTGGATTACCTCGAGGTGGGCCGGTAGCTGCGGTTTGAGCTGCCCGCGCAGTTCTCCGGAGGCGACGTTGTGGTCGGGCACCGGGCTCGGAGACATCAGCAGGCGGCCCTCCCACAGCTCGGTGTAGCCAGATTCGATCTCCCCGAGCTCGGCGTACTCGGCCACGCTGAGTAGATGCGTAGGCGGCTGGGGAAGGGCTGTCACAGCGGCTCCTCACGTCACCGGCCAGTCTCCCACGGAAGAGTGCCGTGTCAGCGAGAGGTGAGAACCAGGGCTACCCCGCCCAGCAGGAGGGCGATCGCAGGGATGATCGTCGACGGCGGGGTCTGGCCGAGCCACGCCCAGGCGATCACGGCCGCGCCCGGCGTGATGAACAGCGTCGCCAGCGACACTACGGTGGGGCTGGTGGTACGTAACGCCCGGTTGAACAGGGAATGCCCGAGCAGCTGGGGTCCGGCGGTGATGGCTGCGATCATGAGCCAGGTGCCCGCGCTGAAGCCGGTGAGCTGCTGGCCGGTGGCCAGGCAGACGCCGAGCAGCACTGTTGCGGCGGCGCCATAGCAGATCAGGGTGTAGCTGGTGGTGCTGACACCACCCCGGATCTCGCCACCAGCGGTGACGTATGCCGCTCCGAAGACGCCGCCTGCCAGCGCGAGCAGGTCCCCGCCGAGCGACGATGCCGAGACGGCCACGTCGATACCGGTCACCGTGAGCACGCCGCTGACCGCGACGCCGATTCCCAGCCACGCGCGTGGCGGCAGCCGCTCCCCACGGACCCGGGCGATGAGTGCGGCCCAGACCGGCTGGGTCGCGGTCATCGCGATCGCCGAGGCCACCGTGGTGAAGGCCAGGCTCGCCATCCACGTGCCGAAGTGCGCCGCGAGCAGCACCCCGGCCGCGAGCATGAGCAGCAACTGGCCCCGCGACAGCCCGGCGAGCTCGGGGCGGGTGCGACCGAGCGCGACCGGTGCGGTCGCGGCAGCGCCCAGCGCGTTGCGCCAGAAGGCGACCGCCAGCGCCGGGGCGGCCGCGGCGGCGGTCAGCGGTCCGGCGGTGGAGGCCGCGCCGACGGCGAGCAGCATCAGCAGCAACTCCGGTGCCGGCGGCCGCGCGACCACGTCCGGCCGGATCGTTCGCCGCTGCACCTCCCCACCCGACACCAGGCCACCGCCGACGTCCAGCGACCCCGCCACCGCGTTCTGGTGGCAGAACGCGGTTATCGGGGTGCGGTTGACGCGTTCTGGTGGCAGAACGCGGTAATCGGGCGCCTACGGATCTCTGCGAGGATTGCCGGATGGGGATCTGGCGTAGGTGGGTTGAGGAGGCCAGGCGATGAGCACGACCAGCACACCGCAGACCCGGCAAGGTCGCCGTGGTCGCACCGACCGGCTTCCGGTCTGGCGGATCGGCCTGACCGGCGGGTTGGTGGGCATCCTGTGCTGCGTCGGCCCTACCGTGCTGGCTGTGCTCGGCATCGTCAGTGCCGGCACCGCGTTCGTGTGGGCCACCGACCTCTACGACAACTACGCCTGGTGGTTCCGCCTCGGCGGGCTCGCTGTCCTGGCGCTGCTGGTCTGGCTATCGCTGCGGCGGCGCAACCAGTGCAGCCTCGCCGGTGTGCGGCGCTGGCGGTGGCGGCTGCTGGGCGTGCTCGGTATCGCCGTGGCCACCTACCTCGCGTTGTACGCGCTGACGGCCTGGCTGGGCACCTTCGCATGACGGCAGCCCGGGTGAGCTATGGCGTAGTCGGTGCGGCAGGTGGCCGAAGCCGTGGCGCGGCCCACCCTTCATCGTGGTTTCGCTGCGATGAGCAGGGCGTAACCGATGAGCCCTTCGGCCACCGCCCGTTTGGCCAGCCCGGTGTATCGCAGCACCGCATCGACGTCCACTCCGGCGGTGGCCAGGGGCCGCTCCGCGGTCATCCGCACTACGGTCAGTCTGGCCTCGATCTGGTCGATCATCCGGGTGAGTGCGTCGTCGTGCGGCTCGGTCCGTACGGTGCACAGCCCGGCCTCGGCCAGGATGTCGGAGTACTCCCGCAGCGAGCGGGCGTCGGCGATGCAGGCCACCCACCCGGCCAGGGTGGTGAGTTCCTCGGGTAGCCCGGTCCTGGCCACGGTGACGTCGGTGATGCCGATCCGGCCGCCGGGCCGTAGTATCCGCGCGAACTCGGCGGCAGCGGAGGCCTTGTCCGGGAAGGTGCAGAACGCGCATTCGCACACCACCGCGTCGAACTCCCCGTCCGGCAGGGGAATCCGCTCGGCATCACCGAGGTGAAACCGCGCCTGGCCGGACAGCTCCGACCCCGCGGTCGCCGCCCGGGCGCGCTGCACGCTGGCCTCGCCCAGATCCACGCCATCCACGGTGACGCCGTACTCGGCGGCGAGCAGGCGAGCGGTCGCCCCGGGACCGCAGGCCACATCGGCCACCCGCTGGCCGGATCGCAGTCCGAGGGTGTCGGCGAGCCGCCGGGTCAGGGCCGGCCCGCCGGGGTGATACGACTCGCCGAGCACCAACGCCACCGCGTCATTGCCGTAGGCAGCAGCACAGCACGCCTTGGCCTGCTCAGGGCTGGCGGCCCGGGGCCACGTCACCCGTCCACCGCCTTGCGGCCGACGTTGGTGGCATCCGGTGCGATCGCGGGCCGGCGCCCGTTGCCGTTGCCGGCGATCTTGGATCCGTAGGGTGAGCCGGTGACCAGGGGCTGGAGTTCGATGGCGTTCGGGACGACGTCGGCGACCGGCACGCCGGACATCTGGGCCCGGACCTGTTCGCGGTAGCCGACGGAGTTGTAGGCGCAGAACGGGATGATCCGGCCGTCCGGGGTGATTTCCTCGACACAGCACTTCATCAGCTGCTTGACGTTGAGGGTGTAGGGGTCCTGGAAGTCCTGCACCACGATCATGAACGCGCGCTCGTCGAGTTCCTTGACAGCCTGGGGCAGGTCGATGCCGCAGGCGGTGCACTCCAACTCTGTTGCAGCAGTTTCCAGGCTTCGGGCGGTGGCCTCGGCGCCCATGAACGCCGAGGCGCTCCACAGTTTCTCCAACGCGGCGCGCACCGCGACGTCGGGCATGACGCGATTGGTCACATAGTCCAAGTACTCGTCGAGGTTGATCAGCCTGGGGATCGGCACCACATCGGTGTGATCGGGTTTGCGGTCCACCAGCAGGTAGGTGATCGACCGGCAGGTCGGGAAACAACACGGCACCGGGAAGAAATCATCCGCGCGGAACCAGTCCGGGCACTGCTGCGCGATGAGTTCGATGACGTCGGAGTTGGTGAGCCGGGTCAGCGGGTCGAATTCGACATGCCGCCCGGAGTGCGTCACCGGCTGGAAAGCCACCGACCGCACCGCCGGGTGCTCGATGCCGAACCGCACCACGTCGCCGACCTCGTGTTCGTTGAGCCCACGCTCGATCGCCGCGACCAAGGTCACCGTCAGGCCGGCCTCGGCGCAGTTGTCCAGCGCTTGCTGCTTGCGTTCCCGCAGATCCTTGCCGCGGATCTCCCGGTGGGTGCGCTCGGCGAAGCCGTCGAACTGCAGGTAGATGTTCACCGGCTTCCCACCACGGCCATTGCGCTCGGCCAGCGCGGCGACGAAACGCTTGTCGGTCGCCAACCGGATACCGTTGGTGTTGAGGTTGACCACCTTGATCGGCCGGGCCTGGGCGGCGTCGATGAAGTCCAGGATGTGCTTGTGGATGGTGGGCTCTCCGCCGGAGAACATCACCACCTCCGGCTCCCCCTCGGCTGCCACGAAGACGTCCAGCATCCGCTCGCACTGCTCCAGGGTGATCGAGTAGCCGTCCGGCTGGTGTCCGGAGTCGGCGAAACAGATCGGGCAGTCCAGGTTGCAGTTCGTGTTGACCTCGATGATCCCTAGGCAGGCATGCTGCTTGTGTTCCGGGCACAACCCGCAGTCCGAAGGACAGCCGTCCTTCACCTCGGTCTGGAAGGTCAGCGGGATCGTGCCCGGCTTGTTGAACCGGGCCGACGCCAGATACGCCTGCGCATCGCCGTAGACCAGCGCCTCGAACTCGCCGTGCTCGCGGCAGCGCTTGCGCAGGTACACCTTGTCATCGCGGATGTTCACCTGGGCGTCCACCACGACCTTGCAGACCGGACAGATGCTCTTGGTGTACTCCACGAACACCTCGGCCCGGTCTCGTTTTCGCTGGGTTCGCTGGTCGTGCGACTTCTCACTCCGTGCCACCGGCAGTTCCTGTCTCCCGCTCGTGATCCACACCCGGACATCAGTCCAGCAGTAATCATGACCGACCGCAGCGCGGGTGTCAGCCTGCCGACACGTCACCGCGTTCTGGTCAGCGCTCGCCGCTGGCGTCACCGCCACGTACGCGGTGGTCGGCGTCCCGGTTCAGCGCGGAGCTCCTCCCCACCGTACGCCGGGCCCCGGATCCAGGTCTGGATCAAAGATGCGGAATACTTGTGGAACATCCGTCTTCCGACCTGGAGGGGTAGGTGCCGTGTCCAAGATCGCGCTTGCCGTGGGGGCCGCACTGATCGTGGTGGGAGGTTGGGCGTACACGGCCTCCGGTCCCGGCGCCAGCCTGACCGCGCTCATCCCCGCAGTGCTCGGCCTGGGGCTGGCAGTCGCGGGGTTCGTTGGCCTGCGCGGCGGGCGGGCGCGCCGCCACGCGATGCACGCTGCCGCGGCAGTCGCCCTGATCGGAGTGCTGGGCTCGGTCGGGCAACTCATCGCCAGCCCTTCCGCAGGCTCTGACGATGCCGACATCGCGCATACTGCCGGGCTGCTCAACCTGGCCCTCTGCGGGGGGTTCGTTGTCCTGGCGGTCTGGTCCTTCGTGCAGGCGCGGCGCGCCCGCGTCTGAGCAGGCCGCGATCAGCCGCTCACGAAAGTAAGCGCTGCCGGTCAGTCGACCAGTGTTCCGGCGGCACCGGGCGGCATGCCCGGACCGGGGCTGGTGGTCACGTCACCGGGGTCGAGCAGGGTGCCGCATGTCGAGCAGGCGGCCCGTTCGGTGATCGGGCCACCGCAGTCGCGGTGCAGGATGAGCCGCGGCGGGCCGGCCTCGGCGAGGTAGCGGTCGCCCCAGGTCAGCAGAGAGACGAGCACGGGCCACAGATCGAGGCCCCGCTGGGTGAGTTCGTACTCGTAGCGTGCAGGCCGCTGCTGGTAGCGCCGGCGCTGCAGCACGCCGTCGTCGCAGAGCCGGTTGAGGCGGTCGGTCAGGACGTTGCGGGCCACGCCCAGGCTGCGCTGGAAGTCGTCGAAGCGGCGCACGCCGAGGAAGGCGTCGCGGATCACGAGCATCGTCCAGCGGTCGCCGATCACCTCGAGCGCGCGGGCGATCGAACAGACCTGGTCCTGGTAGCGGCGCGGCAGCATGCCCTCACTCTACGATAGTGGGTTGCATGAAGCTACTCAATGCTCATACTCTTCGTTGCGTCACGCAACTCACTAGGCGAGGGACGTGCAGCCGCCGAACCCTGCCGCACAGTTCATCGGAGCGATACGGTGATCGACCTACCCGTTCCCCTCACCGCCAGCGTGCTCGCTGCCTGCCTCGTCCTGCTGCTCGCGATCTCCGCCGTGCTCTACCGCTGCGCTCGCGGTGCCGGACTCGGGCGCCGGTCGGCGACGCTGCTCGCGGGAGCTGCTGGTCTCGCGCAAGCCGGATGGCTGGCCGCCACCGCCGCGCTCGCATCGACCGGCCTGTATGCCGCCGAGCTGGACGAGACGATCCCGTGGATCGGTCTCGGTCTCGGCATTCCGCTGGTCCTGGGCATCCTCGCGCTGCGCCTGCCCCCCGTCGCGGCCAGCCTCAGCCACGTGCACGCCCCCGCGCTGCTCGCCGCCGTGCAGGCCTTCCGGATCGAGGGCGGCGTCTTCCTCGTGCTGCTCGCGACGGATCGGCTGCCCGCCGGATTTGCGCTACCTGCCGGTATCGGTGACGTGCTGGTCGGACTGCTGGCGCCGTTCGTGGCCTACGCGTTGTGGAAACGGCCGCAGCGGCGATCCCTGGGGGTTGCGTTCAACGCACTTGGACTCGCCGATCTCCTCGTGGCGATTACCGCCGGCCTGCTCCTCGCTCCGGGACCCCTGCAGGCGATCGTGACCGAGCCGACCACCGAGATCATGTCCGCGCTCCCGATGGTCCTCATCCCCACCTTCGCGGTCCCGCTGGCGATCGTGCTGCACGTCGCCTCGTTCCGGCTCCTCGTCGCGCCCGCGGCACGGCCCGCAGCCTCTAGCCACGGCGACCAGGCAGGCCCTTCCCCAGGGACCGGCCGGTCGGCGACGTCACACGGAGGAGTTGACCTGGACCAAAGTTGAGGTAACAGGCTGGTCCCCGGAAACGCGCGGCGTGGTCAGGAATTCACGAGCTGAGAAACGCGCTGTGTGGACACGACGATCTCCATACAGCCAAATCTACTGCGATACGAGCGTCCCGGTGGATGCGCTGCTCCTCGGCCTGGCGTATCGTCCCGCCGTTGCCTGGGGATCTGGAGGGCATAGTGGGACTCGAGTGCTGCGACATGGTCGTCATCACCCGCCGCGTCGCCTTGCTGGCGACAGTGATCGCCGCGGCGGCGTTGGTGACGGGCGCGACCGCGCAGGCCAGTGGTCAGGTGAAGGTCATGCCCTTCGAGACCCGCGCTGCTGATGGTACGGCGCTGCGCGGCGACCTCTACCTTCCCGATACCGACGCCCCCGTCGCGACGGTTCTCGAGTTGAGCCCGTACTGGAACACGCTCAAGGGGCCCGGCGAGCTGCAGGCCGATAGCGAGGCGGTGAAGCCATTCCTCGAGGCTGGATTCGCCGTTGCCTTGGTGAACCTGCGCGGTACGGGCGAGAGCGGCGGATGCTTCCAGTGGGGCTCGCGCGTCGACTGGAGCGACGTGTCGACGGTCGTCGAGTCGCTGGCTCGCCAACCCTGGAGCAACGGCAACATAGGTATGTACGGCACCAGCTATGAGGGTTGGACCCAGTACATGGCGATGGTGGCGCCCCCGCCTGCGCTCAAGGCCGTGGTGCCCATCAGCGGCGTGATCGACCTCTGGAGTCTTTTGACGCGCCGCGGCGCGCCGATCTCGGTCGGGCCCGTGGCCTCGACGCAATTCGGCGTCGCGACGAGCTTCCTCGGCCTCGAGCCAGCGCTTGTCGAGCACGTCGGCTGTTCGGAGTACGTCGAGCACCTCGGCGAGGGCGCGCAGCTGGTCACGGCGGGCGACCGCACGCCCTACTACCAGGGGCGTGACCTGCGCCCGTTGATCGCCGACTCTCCGGTACCCGTCCTGATGACCAACGGCCTGCGGTACTTCACCGAGGGGCACACGCTCCAGTTCGAGGACCTCTGGGCCCTGCTGCGCGAGGACCGCACGCGCTTCATGCTCGGTCAATGGGGTCACGGTGGCAAGCGCGCCGACTTCAACCAGCTCGCTGTCGGCTGGTTCGACCACTACCTGAGGGGCGGCCCGCAGGTCACCACGCCCGGCGTCGTCGAGTACGAGGACGACACCGGCGCGTGGCACACCGCCCCGAGCTGGCCTCCGCCGGGCGAGTCGGAGACGCTCTATCTCTCCGGCGAGGGTCTGACCGCCTCGAGCAGCGCGGTGGAGCCGTCAAGGCGGAGCTTTCAGTCGCTCGACGTCGACGGTGCGCGGGACGCGGCCGATACCGTCCTCCAGCCCGCCCCGGGCAGCGGTGTCGGGCTCGGCCCCGGCTGCGGCCCGCACCAGCTCCTCTACGTCTCCCCACCGCTCGCCGAGGAGGTGCGCGTGGCGGGAAACTTCTCCGCCGACCTCACCGTGTCGAGCAGCCTTTCCGGCGGGAACCTGGTCGCCACGCTCTACCACACCTCGCGCGGTGGGTCCTGCGCCGAGCTGTTGACCGGGGCCGAGGACTCGGGACGCATCCAGCTCGACCTCAGGCACTGGCAGGAGCCCGGGACAAGCCGCCCCTTCCCGACCGGGACGCTCACCGAGGTCACGGCTGAAAGCCTGCCGCTGGCCACCGTCATCCCAGCCGGCGAGCGCCTCGTCCTGGCGATCAGCGCCGCCTCGGTCGAGCTCCTCCCCGATCCGCTGAAGCCGCAGATCACGATCGTCACCGGCGACCAGCTGCCCGGCTCGCTGTCGCTGCCAGTGGTCTCCGGAGAACTGCACTTCCGCTGATTCCGGCCTACAGCCAGCCGTTGTCGTGGGCGGTACTGTCTTCTCGGCGATCACTGCCAGGGCATGCATGATCGCCACGCGGTCGGCGAGCTCCTCGGCTTCCTCCAGGTAGTGGGTGGTGAGCAGCACCGTGGTGCCTTCCCGCTGCGGCTCGCGCACCCACATCCCAGGTGTTGCGGCGCGACGCCGGGTCCATACCGGTGGTCGGCTCGTCGAGGAACAGCAGCTCCGGGCGGCCCAGGACGGCGAGCGCCAGCTCCAGCCGGCGCCGCTCGCCGCCGGAGAGCTGCTCGACGGCGACGACATCGTCCCCACCTGAGCTGAGGGGCTCCGGGTCCAGCGGCCAGTACGGTCGATTCCATTCCTGAGCATGCACCCCATCCAGTACCGCAAGTGGTACCGTATTTAGGTGGCCACCAACCTTCGACTCCGGCCCGACGCCGAGGATGCGCTGCGTGCCGAGTCCGAACGCTCCGGTCGCTCGCAGCAGGAAATCATTCGCGAGGCAGTCGACCGCTACCTCAACCAGACCGTCCCGCCGCCGGGTTTCGCCGGCCGTGACGCCCTGGTCCAGTCCGGTGCGGTCCTGCCTGCTCGCACGCCCTATCGCAAGGTGACGCCAACGGACACCTTGCCGGAAGGCACCACGAGCCTCGACTTGCTCGATCGCGACGACCGGTTGTAGATGCGCGTCTACCGATGATCGCGCCCAGCGGGCACAGCAGCCGCCTGCCGTGTCGACGAGCCGGGAATGGCTGGCGCGGGTAGCGCGGCCTCGTCAGCCCGCGGCTGACGCCCGCGGACGGCCTCGACCAGATCCGGTCGGCAGCCGCCGAGCAAGGCACGTCGCTACAGAACTACCTGCGAGGCGCCGTCCACGCGCAGGCGACCTACCTGCGCCGGCAGGCAGCGCTCGCCAGGACAGCCGAGCGCCTGCGCGGCCGGCCCAGCGTACCGGCCGACGAGCGGCGCGCGGTGCTCGACGCCATCGCGGACGCGCACACCGAGCGTGCCGACCAGCTGAGCGACCGGCCGACACCGTGATCGTCGACGCGTCGCTGATCATCGACGCCGTCACCGACCCGGGATCATGGGGGATCGCGGCCCGCGACGCGCTCGCCGCTCAGCCGGCCGCCGAGCCACTCACCGCACCCGGGCACTTCGCCTTCGAGGTCATGTCCGGGCTCCGGGCCGCCGCGACCCGACCCGACCATCCCCTCCAGTCTGTCGAGCTCGCGCAGTCCCTCCGGGACGCGGAGTCATTCGAGATCCTGATCGAGGCGACACCATGGGTCGACGTGTATCGCGCATGGACGCTCGCGGCGGGTCGCTGCGCTACGCCGGCGCGATCTACGTCGCCGCCGCCGAGCGGCACGGAACCGCATTGCTCACCGCCGACACTCGGATCGCACGGTCCGGCGCGCCGATCAGATGTGAGATCATCACGGTCGCTCCAGCCGAGGAGGGACATCCTGCCCACCGAGCCCGATCCACCGCCCGCGAGCGAACCGGCGGCAGCCCACACCGGTGACGAGATGCTCGGCGACGGGGCGGCGCGGCGGCGAGCACCGCTCACGGGACCTCCCGCGGGAGCGGCGTCGCCGGCGACCGGCCCCGCGTGGCCCGCGCATCCTCACGCCGCGCGCGGGGTGGGTGTGGGCGTGGTCGTCCCGTTCGACTTCGCGGTGGACCGCGAGCTGTGGCGGTGGACGCCGGACGACGTCCAGCTCCACGTCACCCGTACCCCCTTCGTGCCGTCGCCGATGACCGAGGACATGGCCCGGGCGATCAGTGAGGAGGCCCCGGTACGGCAGGCGGTCCGGGATGTGCTGCTGCCCGAACCGGCGGTGGTCGCCTACGCGTGTGCCTCGGGAAGCTTCGTCGGTGGGATCGAGGGGGAGGCCGCCCTCGTCTCGATCATGACCGACGCCGGAGCGCCGCGGGCGGTCACCACGGCAGGTGGTCTCGTGCAGGCCCTCGCCGCCCTGCGCGCGCGCCGGGTGGCCCTCGTGACGCCCTACATCGATGCGCTGAACACCCTGCTCGTGGCATTCCTCGAGGCGCACCATGTTGACACCGTGGCGAGCACGGGCCTCGGGCTGCTGGGCCAGATCTGGCGGGTCTCCCACGAGGAACTGGTGGACAGCGTCCGCGCCGTCGACCGGCCCGAGGCAGACTCGATCTTCATCAGCTGCACCAACCTCACCACTTACGACCTCATCGCGCCGCTGGAGCGCGAGCTCGGCAAGCCCGTGCTCACGGCCAACCAGGTGACGGTATGGGCAGCGCTGCGCGCACTCGGGCTGCGCGCAACCGGCCCGGGGCAGTGGCTGGTCGAACGCGCGCCACTCGCCGTACCCGTCCTCCATACGGCGGCACCGCCGGCGACCCGGCCCTGGCCACCTGCGGCGTACCCGCTGGCGTCCTGGCAGCGACCCGAGGATGGTCCGGACGTACCGGAGACGTCGCTGCACAAGCTCCGGGCACGGCTGCCCGACGAGCCGGGGGCGCTCGCTCGGCTGAGCGAGGCCGTCGCCGGCGTGGGCGGCAACATCCTCGGTCTCGCCATCTACGGGCAGGATTCGTCCTCGGTCGTCGACGAGCTCTATGTGGTCGCCAGCCCCGCCACGACGTCCGGCGAGCTCGCGGACGTGGTGGCGGCCAGCACCGGGTGCCTGGTGCACGCGACACCCGCCGACCCGCACGACCTCGTCGATGCGCCCACCCGCGCCATCGAGCTGGTCCTGCAGGCGCGCGAGCACCCGGACGGACTCCCGACGGCACTGCGGGCGCTCGTGCACGCCGACCGGGTGCACGAGTCCACCCGGCTGCCCGACGCCGACGATCACCAACTCGTGCTGACCGCCCCGAGTGGACCCGGATGGCTGGTGGCGACGCGCCGGTGGGCCCCGTTCACCCCCGCGGAGCGGGCCCGCGCCGAGGCGTTCCTGCGCGCCCTGTCTCCCGACCATCCAGGACACAGCTCGTGAGTGGGCGACCACTGCGGTGCCCCGCGGTTGCCCACGTGCTCAGCGGTCAGACGACGTCGCGGCGACGGACCGTGAGCGCGGATGCGACCGCGAAGACGGCGGTGTAGCAGAGCAGGGTGATGAGCGCCCGGGAGCCGGAGACGGCGTCTGTGACGCCGGGCGGTGCCCCGCCGGCAACCGAGCTCGTCACCGCGTAGATGAGCGCCCCGGCGTTGACGCCGGGGAGGGCATCGGTCAGCACCTCGAGGTCCGGCAGCAGGGTGGCGACTACCCCGGACAGCAGGGCCTCGATGCCGAGCACCCAGACCACACCCAGGCCGATCGGCAGCGCGACGCTTCGGCAGACAGTCGCGAGCAGGGCTCCGGCCAGGGACCAGGCGACCAGCACGAGCCAGCCCGCTCCCAGCCCCTGCGCCAGGTCGAGCCCGCCGGGCCAGTTCATCGGCCCGTCCTCGGCGAGGGCGATGGCGATGCCGGACAGGGCGCACGCGGCGAAGATCGCGAGCACCCAGCCGAGCAGCACGGTAGCCAGGGCGAGCAGCTGCGCGCCGAGCACGACCAGCCGGCGGGGTCGCTGGGTGAGCACGGTCTTCAACGTGCCCCAGCCGTACTCGCTGCCGACGACGAGCGCTCCCAGCACCAGCGCCAGGGCACCCGCGAAGATGGCGAAGCCGCCGATGGTGTTCGCCACCACGCTTTCCGGCAGCACGCTGGCGAGCACCTGCTCGCGCGGGATGCCCTCGGTCTGCGGGTTGTCGTCGCCGGTCACGTAGCCGAGGTACGGCAACAGGTAACCGAAGGTGAGGCTGAGCACCAGGCCGGCGGCACCCAGCACCCACACGGCCGACCGCTTGCGGAGCTTCAGCAGCTCCGCCCTGTAGCTACCGCGCATCGGAGGTCTCCTTTCCGGTTGGACTGCCACTGGTGAGCTCGAAGAACACGTCCTCCAGGGCGCGCTCGGCCGAACGCAGCTCGGACACGGCGATCCCGGCCTCGACGAGTGCCCGGTTGATCTCCGGCACCCGCGCCGGGTCCACTGGGGCACGCAGGGTGCCGTCGAGCTGGTGGACGGCCGCCTCTCCGAGCTGGTGACCGAGGAGCTCACGGGCGCGGTCGAGGGGAGCGGCGCGGATCACCAGCTCCTGCTGGCCGCGCAGCTCGGCGACGTCCCGCTCGGCGACCATCTGGCCCTGGCTGATGATGCCGACCCGGTCGCAGATCTGCTGGACCTCGCCGAGCAGGTGGCTGGACAGCAGCACGGTCCGGCCGCCGGTGCCGAGTTGGCGGACGAGTTGGCGCATGTCACGCATGCCGGCCGGGTCGAGACCGTTGGTGGGCTCGTCCAGGATCACGAGTTCCGGGTTCTTGAGCAGCGCCGCCGCCACGCCGAGCCGCTGCTTCATGCCCAGCGAGTAGGTGGCGAACCTGTCGCGCGCGCGGTCCGCCAGGTCGACGGTCTCCAGAACCTCCTCGACCCGGGCCCGCGGCACCGCGGCGTACCGGGCGAGCACGCGAAGGTTGTCCCGCCCGGACAGGTAGGGATAGAAGGCCGGCGACTCGATCAGCGAACCGGTCCGCGCGAGCACGGCCGCGTCGCCCGGCGCGCCGTCGAGCACCCGGACGGTGCCTTCGCTCGGCGCGATCAGGCCGGTGAGGATACGCAGCGTGGTGGTCTTCCCGGCGCCGTTCGGGCCGAGGAATCCGTACACCTCGCCTCGCCGCACGGTGAGCTCCACGCGGTCGACCGCAACGATCCGGCCGTAGCGCTTGGTCAGGCCGGTGACTTCGATCAGCGGCCCACTTGTCTCGGTCATGCCGATGACGATGCCGGTGCGGGCACTACCGGCGCGTCGGCCCACGGGAGTGACCTCGGGTACGTCGCCGGACGTAGTAGCCGATCGCCACGATACGGAGGCACTTGACTCGCGCGTGGGTTGGGGTGCACGCCGCTGTCGTCCCGTCACGACTGCGGTAGGTTTTCCCCTGTTGCACGATTCTTCGACGCTCGGGGGCCGGTCATGTCCACCGGTGGAGACTTCCAGGTCCAGCCGGAAGACTTGAGTAAGGCAGGGATCAATGCCACCGAGATCGGCGACCGGATGCTTCGTGACAGTGACGACCTGCTGGCACAGGCGAGAAACGTCTCCGGTGGGCTCGATGGCTTCGGGCTCGCAGGTGCGCTCAATGGGTGCGCGCAGGTGTGGGACGACGAGCTGGAATCGGTCGCGCATCAGACATGCGGCGCTGGGGAGCGGCTGCTCAGCACCGCCAGCACCTACGAGGGCGCCGATGCGGCGGCGGGAAGCGGCTTCGATGCGCTGGCGGCACTGGCCGGTCAGGGCCGGGCTGACCCCTCGTTCTACGACGACCAAGGTCCCTACATCCACTCCAACGACAGCGGAAACCTGGTCGGCAGTCACGCGTACTCCGTCAAGGATGTCTTGCCCGATGGGCGGGTCGTACTCGGTAACCCGTGGGGCTCCGCCGATCCCAACGCAGAGGTCATCCTGACCCAGGACGAGATACGCGAGTACGGTACCAAGGTCACGGTGGAGGGCTGAAGTTAATGACAATGTTGAAGGTGGTGACATTTCTCGCCATCGTGCTCGTGCTTCCGACGATGTCCGCGTGCGCAGGAGACACTGTCAAGACAGTCATACACGCGATACCCCCAAGGCACCTCAACACTCTTGTCCGTCACCGAAGACGACGAGTCAGCCCTCCCAGGAGAAGCCAGTGGCATCCCAGTTCCGAAAGGTCACAACGATCCGCAACAAGACCAAGGGTACTATTGCTCACGAGCCTAAGGTGGTCACGGCAGCCGTTCCGAACATCTACTCCGACGGGACGAGGACCGCTCTTTCCGGACTTGTGGATGGAGAGCCGTATGAGGTGCTGGACCTGGAGGACGGACAGTACTTCGAGATCGCCGGGATCCCGTTCCAGGTCGCAATCTTCCCGGACCACAATGAGGTGACTGTGTGTCAGCTCGCCGATGAGACTGGTAAGAGTGCGACGGACCCTCCCCCGTAACCTGTTGCGGTCGGCAGGTGACACACGCCGCGTTACCCTGGTCGCAGGCCATCGAGCAGCCGGGCCGGGCAGACCTGCACGGAAACTTCCCGGTCACAGCAGTGCCAGCAGCTTCGGGGTGTATAGAGCCCTGGCGGACTCAGCTCCGGCGACCATGTCGAAGTAGGTCGCCGTGAGATCCGGGTCCGACTGCACCGCGCGCAGCAGCGAAAGCCGCATCTCGGGTGTCTCCAGTTGCGCCACGGTCAGCGTGGCCTCGTAGCCCTCGATCAGCGACTCGTCCCGGTCCTCCGCGTACCAGCGGAGCGCCTTGTCGAGCCGATCCGGGTCGCCGAGCCCGTCGCCCACGTGTCGCACCAGGGATTCCGCCTGAGAGAACGCGTCGCTGATCCCGCGTGCGGTGATGGAGTCCTTGTGATGCCCGGCGTCGCCGTCCAGCGCCCAGCCGGGGCCGGTGGCCTGCCGGAAGAAGTTCTGCTGGTCACCGGTGCCGCGCAGGCGCTCGGTGCGGCGTTTGCCCTGCATCCGTTCGAACAGGGACGGGGCGGTGGTGCGTACCTGGTCTAGGTACGCACGGTGCACGTCGGCGCGGACCTCGTCGAAGCGGGACTGCGGGAAGTAGGCCAGAACGAGCGTCGCATCGTCGTTGGTCGGTACCGCAGCCACCCAACTGCCGGGGCGCTCGTACAGCTCGAAGCGAGCAGGCAGACCTTCCCAGTACGTGTAGTAGGCGCAGGTCAACCGCGGGTCCTGCACGGTGTAACGCGCCCCGCAGAGCCGGGCGACCGTGGAGCGCATACCGTCCGCGCCGATCACGAGACGGGCCCGCTCGGTGAACCGGTGACCGCGATACGTGCCCTCCACGCCGACGACGCGTCCGGAGTCGTCGCGCAGCAGGCCGCTCACCGAGCAGTGGCCGCGGAACTCGACGCCGGCCGCGACCGCCCCGTCCACCAGGATGGCGTCCAGCACCCGGCGGCGCGGTGCGTATCCGGCGCGCTGCCCGTCCACGCCCCGGCCGCAGCCTTCGAGGCGGATGTCGGCCACCTGGTAGACGGCCTGGTCAAGGGGCGGGCAACCGGAGGTGCGCACCCGGTCGAGCAGGCCCCAGCGGGCGAGCGCCGCGACACCGGGTTGGTGGATGTAGTGGGTGGACAGGGTGTCGGAGGGAAATGTCGCTCGATCGAGCAGGAGTACCCGGTATCCGGCACGGGCGAGCAGCATGGCGGTGGGGGATCCCGCGCAGCGCGCCCCCACCACGATGGCATCGAACATGGGTGAGCCTCGCAGACGATCAGCGTGGTGTGCCGAGCGTGGCGGCCAGGGCGAGCCGATCGATCTTGCCGTTCGGATTGAGCGGCAGTTCTTCGAAGATGGTGATCCGACGCGGAATCATGTACGCCGGCAAGCGGCTGCTCAGGGCGGAATACAGCTGCTCGGTGTCGCAACCGGTTGCGCTGACCGCGGCCTCCAGCTCATTGTCCCCGTCAGGGTCTTCCACGGCCATGACGATCGCGTCTCGCACTCCGGCCTGCTCCCTGAGCTGTGCTTCGATCTCTCCGAGTTCGATCCGGTAACCACGGATCTTGACCTGGTGGTCTGTCCGTCCCAGGTGCACTAGCTGGCCGTCCTGCACCGCGACGCGGTCACCGGTGCGGTACCAGTGCCGGTCGGTCAGCGGTGAGCTTCCGGTATAGGTGTGAGCCGCGCCGTTCACGTCGAGCGACAAGAAGCGGCCGACGTTGTTCGCCGGTTCCAGGTAGCCGGGAAAGCGCTGCGGACCGCGGATGCACAGCTCGCCGTCGGTACCGGGTTCGCCGTCCTCGTCCAGCAGCAGGAACTCCATCGAGGGATAGCACGTCCCGATCGGCACCGTGCCATTGGCCGGCCTGGGCCAGTCCTCCAGCCTCCGCGGCAGCCGGTACTCGGTGCACGTGACGGTGATCTCGGTCGGCCCGTAAAGGTTCACCACCGTGCTGGCCGGGGCCGCTGCCTGCCACGCCCGGGCGTGGCTCAGGGGTAACGGCTCGCCGCCGAACATGCTCCAGCGCAACGTGGGCATGCTGTCCGGCACCAGGGTGCCCAGGCGTGCCGCGAAGGACACCAACGACGGCACGGACCACCAGTGGGTGAGTTCGTGCTCGTTGATGAACTTCACCGGTGACAGGAGCTGGCTGCGCCTGGGGACCACCAGCGTCCCTCCGCAGGCCCAGGCGACGAACAGATCGTGCACCGAGCCGTCGAAGGTCAGGTCGAAGGTCTGCGACAGCCGGCTGCCGGGCCCGACCTCGTATCGGGTCACCACATGGGCCAGGTAGGCCCCGGCATTGCGGTGCAGGATCGGCACTCCCTTGGGGAGGCCGGTCGACCCGGAGGTGAAGATTATGTAGGCGATATCGTCGGGTGTGGCCGGGCACGGCGGCAGTTCGACGAACGGCCCGGCGGCCGGTGCCGCCAATTCCTCGGGATCCGCCACGAGCAGCGGGACACCCAACTCGGCGTCGGCCCCTGAGGTGTCGGCAACGGCTAGGTCCAGTCCGGCAGCCGCGGCGATGGCCGCATTGCGCGCGGGCGGGAACTGCGGGTTGAGCGGCACCACCGCAGCACCGGTCCGCGCGATGGCGAGATAGCCGGCGTAGGCGGTCACCGAGCGGCTCGCCAGCAGCCCGACGCGCCGAGGCGGCAGGCCCCCGTGGGCGGCGATCAGCCGGGCCGCGAGCCGCTCCGCCAGATCCCGCAGCGCACTGTAGGTCAGTGTCTGCGCGCCGACTTCGAGTGCTGTGCAGCTGCCGAACCTGTCGGCGGAGCGGGCGAACCATTCGTACAGGGTCTGCGAGCTGGTTTTCATGCGGCTCGTGCCCCCAGCCTGCGGAACCACTGCCGGAACGCGCCCACCGTGTGCAGCGCGGCCAGGTCATCGGCGTCGACTTCGTGGCCGTGGTCCCTGGCCAGCTCCACGATGATCCGCAACATCGCCAGCGAGTCGATCCCGATCTCGGACAGCGAGGAGTCGTCCGAGTACGAAGCGCGCGCGTGCTTGCGCAGCACCACGGTGGCCGGGTCGTCGATCTCCTCCTCGCTTGCCTGCTCTCCCAGCCAGTAGCGCTTCGTCTGCCAGGGATAACCGGGAAGCGGGACGAAGCGGCAGCGCCGCCCGAACACGTCGCCCCAGCTCACCGGCTGACCGTTGCGGTACCGTTCCGCGACCGCGGTCAGCAGCGCCGTGGGCTCGTACTCTCCAGGCGTCCTCCCGGAACTGCCCCTCCTGGAATCACCTATCTTGGAATCGCCCAGCGTGGCGATCATCTCCTCGTGCGACTTCCCTACCACGGCCAGCCGGTGCGCGTGATGCTGCCGGCGCGTCGCGGCGCTGTAGCAGATGTCGCGGAGCGAGAACGCGGAGCCCTGCCCTTCGGGACCGAGGTAGGCGATGTAGGCGCGGACCAGAGCCTCGAGTGCCTGGGGGGTGCGGGCGGACAGCGCCAGCACGTACGCCTTGCCGCTCCGCCCGGGCCGCCGCGCCGGAACGTGGCCGACCGTGCGGGTGTGGCCCTGACGGACCACCAGATGCGCGTTCAGGGACGAGGCGCCCTGCCCGGTGACCCCCGCGATGGCGGGCCTGCCGCGGTCGGGCAGGTCCTGGAGCTTCGTCGGTACCGCCAGCGGCAGCTCGTCCCAGGCGATCAGCGGATTCGGCGTGTCGAAATGCAGGCTGGGTGCGACCTGACCGTGTTCCAGGCACAGCACGGTC
Organism: Pseudonocardiaceae bacterium; assembly: GCA_050700385.1. Classification (GTDB taxonomy): domain Bacteria; phylum Actinomycetota; class Actinomycetes; order Mycobacteriales; family Pseudonocardiaceae; genus WHSY01. The sequence continues at coordinate 18,979 of JBOHGT010000078.1, forward strand.
TTGATCAACCCGGCGATGCCGCCGGCGGCCTCCGGGTGGCCGATGTTCGTCTTGACCGAGCCGACGAAGCACGGGCGGTCCGATGGCCTGCCCGCGCCGAGAACTTCGCCGAGCGCGTTGAGCTCGACCGGGTCGAGCGTTGGCGAGCCCACCCCGTGCGCCTCGACGAAGTCCACGTCGGCCGGGGACACTCCAGCATCCTCGTAAGCCCACCTGAGTACCTGGGTCTGCCCCGCCACCGAGGGGGCCAGCAGCGAGCCGCTGGTGCGGCCGTCGTTGCCGACGGCGCTGCCCTGGATCACTGCTCGTATCCGGTCGCCGTCGGCAAGAGCGTCGGCGAGCGGCTTGAGGACGACGACACCCACCCCGTCGCTGGGCGCGAAGCCGTCCGCGCTCGCGTCACCGAACTTGCTGCGGCCATCCCGAGCCAGCGTCCCCATCTGCGTCATCAGAACCTCCCCGTCCGGGAGGAGCTTGATGTTCACTCCCGCCGCGAGCGCCAGGGAGCTCTCACCTGCACGCAGGCTCTGGACCGCCATGTGAACGGCCACCAAAGAGGACGAGCAGGCGGTGTCCACCAGCACACTGGGCCCGCGGAAGTCGAAGACGTAGGACAGCCGGCCCGGCAACAGCGAACGATAGTTGTTGAACAGCGACGGCGTCACCGCTTGCAGTCCCTGCCGAAACTGGAAATCCAGGTAGTTCCCGTGGGCGTTACCGACGAAGACGCCGGTCCGGCTGCCGGCAACCTCGTCGGGGCGCTGCCCCGCGTCCTCCAGCGCCTCCCACGCCGTCATCATCAGCAGCCGTTGCTGCGGATCGAGCTCCGCCGCCTCGGTGGGTGACATCTCGAAGAACTCCGCGTCGAACTCCGCTACGCCGTCCAGGTAGCCCGCGCGGCGACTGCCGATCATCCCTGGCCCGGGGCGTGGGGAGTACAGGGCGTCCACGTCATAGCGCTCGGGTGGCGTCTCGCTCGTGACATCCACACCGTCGCGTACCAACTCCCATAGCTGATCGACCCCTGATGCGCCGGGGAACCGGCAGGCCAAACCGATCACAGCCACGGAACGTGCTTCGACGTCCACTGTCGACCTAGTCATGCGAACACTCCTTCGATGCGTTCCCGACTCGTATGGTGCTGGTGCCCGGTTTCCCACCAACTTCTGCCGGACTTCCGGGCAGCGGCTCGCCCCGCTGGCCGCGCACCCTGAGCCGCCGCGCCGCCGCGCCGCGGCGTCGAGGCTGGTCTGGCTGGAGATCGCTCGGTGGACCACCGGCTACGGCGACGGCGCTGGGTCATCACTACTGTGGAACTGCTCGGTGTATCGGGAGTGGTGGCATGGAGTTCGACGTCCTCGGCCCGCTGCGGGTGCGCGCCGGGGACCAGCCGGTACCGGTGACGGCAGCGATGCCTCGCACACTGCTGGGGATCCTGCTCGCCCGGGCGAACACTCCGGTGCCGGTCGACGTGTTGGTGGATGCGCTCTGGGGCGGCCAGCGCGTCGAGTCGGCCCACAAGAAGGTGGTGTTGCACGTACACCGGCTGCGTCGCGCGCTGGGCGACCGGGCGCGGATCCGCCACGAGCACTCTGGCTACACGCTGCGGGTCGACCCTGGCGAGCTCGACGCCGATCGCTTCGAGAACCTCCTCGCCGAGGGCGCCGACGCCGCCGAGCCAGCGCGTGCGGTCCAGCTGCTGCGCAGCGCGCTGGCGCTCTGGCGTGGAGAGCCGTTCGTCGACCTCGGCGACGTGCTGCTGCTGCGCACCACCGCGGACCGGCTGACCGAGCGCCGGCTCATCGGTCTGGAGGATCTCTATGCCGCCGAGCTGACCATCGGCCGTGCCGCGGCGATCGTGCCGGAGCTGGCCGAGCTGGCCGCGCGCGAGCCGCTGCGGGAGAGGCTGCAGGCGCTGTTGATGACCGCGCTCTACCGGGCGGGGCGTCAGACCGAGGCGCTCGCGGTCTTCCGGCGTACTCGGGCTGCGCTGGTCGATGAGCTCGGGTTGGAGCCCGGCGCCGAGCTGCAGCGGATCGAGCAGTCGATCTTGGCGGGGGACCCGGCCCCTGAGGCCGCCACGAGGCCGACAATCACTGCGCCGGCACAGTTGCCTGCCGACATCACCGATTTCGTGGGGCGCGACAACCAGCTCACCGCGGTACGCCACCACCTGGCCGCCGGGACAACCACCCCGGCGGGGACGGTGGCCGTCGCCGCCATCGCGGGCAAGGCCGGGGTGGGCAAGACGACGCTGGCCGTGCACATCGCCCACCAGGTGCGCGAGCACTTCCCCGATGGGCAGCTCTACGTGAACCTGCGGGGCGCCGAGGCCCGCCCGCTGGACGCGACGGAGGTGCTGGCCCGGTTCCTGCGCGCCCTGGGGGTGGACGGTACGGCGGTGCCCGAGGACACGGAAGAGCGTGCCGCGCTGTACCGCAGCCGGCTGGCCGACCGGCGCATGCTCATCGTGCTGGACGACGCCGGAGGCGAGAACCAGGTGCGGCCCCTGCTGCCCGGGACGCCCGGATGCACGGTGCTGATCACCAGTCGCGGCAGGCTGGCCGGACTGGAGGGTGCCCGCCTGGTCGACCTGGACATTCTCGACCGGCGGCAGGCCGTCGAACTGCTCGCCAGGGCCGCCGGGCCGGCGCGGGTCGCCGCGGAGCCCGTCGGGGCGGGACGGATCGTGCGATTGTGCGGCCGCCTACCGCTGGCGGTTCGGGTGGCCGGAGCCCGGCTCGCCGCGCGGCCGCACTGGCGGCTGGCCCGGCTCGCCGCCGAGTTGGACGACGAGCACCGCCGCCTCGACAAGCTGCGGCTCGGGGACCTCGAGGTTCGCGCCAGCTTCGCGTTGAGTTACGACAGCCTCGACGAACCCGCTCGGTGCGCGTTCCGACGCCTCGGGCTGCTCGACGCGGCCGACTTCCCCGCCTGGACAACCGCGGCGTTGCTCGACGTCGCGCAGTCCCGGGCCGAGGACCTGGTGGATACCCTGGTGGACGCACAGTTGCTCGACGTGGCGGGGCGCGACGGCGCAGGGCAGCTGCGGTACCGCTTCCACGATTTATTCCGGGCCTACGCCCGCGAGGTCGCCGCCGCCGAGGAATCAGCGAGCGACCGGCTCGCGGCGCTGCAGCGAACGTTCGGGGGCTGGCTCACTCTGGCCGGGCACGGCGGATGCTGCATGGCCAGTACGGCCTTCGGGGTCACCGTCGAGTCCGTGTCCTGCTGGCAGCCGGACGACGCGATCATCGGTAGGGTGCTCGCCGACCCGCCCGGCTGGTTCCTGGCCGAATGGACGGCGCTGATGGGCGCAGTCGAGCAGGCCCACTCGATCGGGGCGGACCGACTCGCCGGGGCTCTCGGTGTGCGACTCGTCCCGTTCTTCGTCGTCCGCGGCTACTACGACGACTGGCGCCGCGTCTGTGAACTCATGCTCGCCAGCGCCCGGCGCGATCACAGCCGCCAGCGAGAGGGCGCGGCCCTGCGCGGTCTCGGTGAGCTGGACCTGATGCAGTACCGCCTCGACGATGCCGTACTGCGCTTCGAACAGGCCTCCGCAGCCTTCGAGGCGGCAGGCGACCGCCAGGGTCAGGCGCTGGTCACCTTGGGCATCGGCGGCACCTACGTCGAAGCCGGCCGTTTCGACGAGGGGCTGGCCTGCCTGGAGCAGGCCAAGGCATCCCTCGGCGAGATGGGCGATCACCGCAGTGAGGTGTGGGCGCTGCGCAGGCTGGGCCGGTTGCACCAGCTGCAGGAGCGCTACGCGCACGCCGCGGAATGCTTCCAGCAGGCGCTGGCCACCGTCGCCAGAATCGAGGATCCCGTCCTGGAAGCCGGTGTGCTGGAACGGCTCGGAGAAATCCGCACGCTACAGGGCCGCGCCGGGGACGCCCACCCCATCCTCGAGCGTGCCCTACGTCTGCACCGGGAATACGGTGACCTCTTCGGTCAGGCACGTGCGCTGGGTAGTCTGGGTGAGCTGCACCACAGCGAAGCACTGCCGGACCAAGCCCTGAACTACTTGGGCGACTCGCTGCGGCTCTGGCGCCAACTCGGGCTCCCGCGCGAACAGGCCCGTACGCTCAGGCGCCTTGCTGCGGTGCACGACGGGAACGGCAACCCCCAGGCGGCCGAGGCAGCCCGCAGCGAGGCCCGGCGCCTGGTCGACGAACTCGGCCTCCCTGAGACTGAGGAACTCCCCGTCCTGCACACGTAACGCCCACGGACCTGCGGGCGTGTTCGCGCACTGTCTCGCAGGTCACCGCGGTCGCCCGGTGGCGCAGGCCCAGCCGCCCAGGCCGTGCCCGTCGTGCTCGTCTTCGAGCATGCCGCTGGAGTCGAGGATCCTCCGCTGCGCCAGGTCGCCGCAGGCGCCGCAG